>JAVHQO010000154.1:0-2080 GCA_036171175.1 Gallionella sp. | reverse complement strand
GGGATGGAGATCTTGCGCCTAAAATGATCGGAGCTAAAGAGCCCACCGAAGACGGAGATGCGATAGCAATATCGCGTGGTAGAGGAGCTTCCTATAAGCAGTGAAGGTAGATTGTAAGATCTGCTGGAGATTATAGGAGTGAGAATGCTGACATAAGTAGTGAATCTTCCGATGAAAACTCGGAATGCCGTATGTTCAAGGTTTCCTCGGTAATGTCAATCATCCGAGGGTAAGTCGAATCTAACCGCGTACCGTCCGGTACGGGGGATGTACAAGCAGTTAATATTCTGCTACTTGGTTTAATGAGTTATATTTTTTAGATGACGAGGTTTGATAGGTCACGCCTTCTATATGAAGGTCTAAATTATAAATCCAGGTCGCAAGATTTAGGCAAGTAATTAATGCAATTCTGTCGCAAGACGGGAGAGGTGAATGACTTAAGCCTCCGGGAAAAATCTAAAAAGGATTGTTAAATCAATTCGTACCACAAACCGACACAGGTGAACTGGTGGAGTACACCAAGGCATTCGGGAAAAGGTAGTTTAAGGAATTCGGCAAAAAAGCTGAGCGTAAGTTTTCGATATGCTCTGCCCCGATGAAAATCGGGGTTACAACAAAAGTTTATTAAACGACTGTTTAGCAAAAACACAGGTTCCTGCAAACCCCTTTAGGGGATATATAGGAGCTGAGGCCTGTCCAGTACTGGTAAGTCAACCGCTTTGGGTGATCCAATTTATTTGGTTAGCTCGAGGTGTAAGCTCCAGTGAACGACAGCTCTAACCCTGAGAGTTCTAAGGTAGCGTAGCCCCTTGCCGGGTAAGTTCCGGCCCGCATGAAAGGTCTAACGATTTAATAACTGTCTTAAACCGCCACCCGACGAAATTGAAATGGCTGTGAAGATGCGGCCTACTTGCACATGGACAAAAAGACCCCGAGAGCTTTACTGAAGCTAGGTATTGATGGAATGAAATTAACTGTTTAGCGTAGGAGGGAGCCTCACGGCGACAATGCAACACCTCTCTTTGATTTTTTTTCATCTTAGTCCGCCTATTGGCGAACGACAGTGCTTGGCAGTCAGTTTAACTGGGGCGGTTCCCTCCTAAAGAGTAACGGAGGGGCACAAAGGTCAGCTTAGTCCGGATGGAAATCGGACTATAAGTGCATACGCATAAGCTGGCTTAACTGTGAGAATGACTATTCAAACAGATGCGAAAGCAGGTGTTAGTGATCCCCTGACTCGCTGTGATTGCGGTCAGGGCTTAACGGATAAAAGCTACCTCGGGGATAACAGGCTAGTCGCGTCCGAGAGTTCATATCGACGACGCGGTTCGGCACCTTAATACATTGGGGCGCCATGAGAGTAATCTCACGCTTGTAATCCAACTAATTAATTTGGGTCTTTTTGAAATTTTATACTAGCTCATAACGGTGGACTCCTTCCAGTAATGAAAGGACAATACCGTGGGAAGCCTTCGACTACACTCAGGCCAAGTCCTGAGAAAGTTGATTGCGCCTGTAACGACTTTCTGGCATTAGAAATAATGTTGGAGGACTTGATAATTTATTATCAGGTAATAAGGCTAGCTCCTGAATAAAATCAGGATGAAGGTATAGTCTAAACTTTCAAGTAATTGAAAGAATTTTTTGCGATGTCGGCTCACCGTATCCTGGGACTGAAGTAGGCCCCAAGGGTTGGACTGTTCGTCCATTAAAACGGTACGCGAGCTGGGTTCAGAACGTCGTGAGACAGTTCGGACTCTATCCTGTGCAAGCGATTGAACTTTTGAGGAGACTCTTCCACAGTACGAGAGGACCTGGAAGAGGAAATCACTGGTCTACCGGTTGGCCCACAAGGCCATCGCCGGGTAGCTACATTTCCAAACGATAAACACTGAATGCATCTCAAGTGTTAAGCGAACTCCAAGATTAGAAGTTCCCATTAGCTTCCCCGCAGAATACGGGGTTGATAGGACTTAGATGTAAGACCCGCAAGGGTTTTAGTCGAGAGTTACTAAGTAGCGACTCTCCCATCTTTTTTCTCAGTATTATAAGGTCAGTCCCTTTAGGGTCTGACCTTATT
>JAVHQO010000153.1:0-2081 GCA_036171175.1 Gallionella sp. | reverse complement strand
GATGCCAAAAAAGAGCAAGTTGCCCGCGCTGAAACCTTGGCGCATTTGCTGATACAAAATTTACAGCCCGCGTTAATTTTTGCTGACGAGGGGCAAATTTTAGAACAGCTCAAGGTGCTCAACAGGCAACCTGAAATTCTGGCGGCGAGTCTATATGGCGCAGATGGTAGCTTACTCAGCAGCTATCAATCTAAACAAGATGCCGCACAGCAGACTCTCCCTGCGCACTTCGCGCCCCAGCATTACCTCAATACCTGGCTAGGACTGTGGCAGCACCTCTATACCGTGGTGCCGCTGCGTAATTTGGATGCCAATGGTCAGTTGCTAGGGCAACTGGTATTGACCAGCGATATGGCCGAACCGCGTAATGAAATTTTGTTTCAAATCGCCAGCATTTTTTTCATCGGCTTATGCAGTTTTTTAATCATGGCGTATCGCTTGCAGAAAATTTCCGCGCCGATGGAAGCCATGCTCACCAGTATGCGGCGCGTGATGCCCGCACATGAAGAAACCATCGGCTTGCCCGTGCGAAGTCGCAAAGACATCGGCGACATCACCGACGTGTTCAACGCGATGGTGGTCGAGATTGAGCAGCGTGACACCGCCTTGAGCTTAGAGCTGGCGCAGCGTAAAGCAGCGGAGGCGCAGCTCGAAATCGCCGCTAAATACGATGTGGTCACGCATCTGCCCAATCGTCATGCGTTTAACAGCGAAATCGAATTAGCTTACAAACGCTTCGTTGCTGCGCACAGCAATTTCGCGCTGATGTTTATCGACTTAGATAACTTCAAATATGTGAATGATAATTTTGGCCATGACGCAGGTGATGTGCTGTTGCTCAGTGTGGGCGAACGGATTCGCCATTTATTGCGTGCCGAGGATTTCGTGGCGCGTATCGGCGGTGATGAGTTCGTGGTCATCGTGCATAACTTCACCGAGCTCGAGCAAGTCAGTCGCATCGCGGCAAAAATCATTGAAGAATTAAGAAAACCTTTTCAACTGGAAGGCAACGAAGCCTTTATTGGCGCGTCCATCGGCATCACCACTTGCCCTAAGCACTGCGCGGTATTTAGCGAGCTGGTGCGCCAAGCCGACAGTGCGATGTACCTCGCTAAAAAGAATGGTAAAAATAACTTCCAGTATTTTCACGATGGCTTGGCGGCTGATGTCGAGGCGCGCGTTAAGATGGAATCAGATCTAAGGCACGCTTTAGCACGCCATGAAATCACCGCGTGTTATCAGCCTATCGTTACCCTACACAACCAGCAAATACAAGGCTTTGAGGCCTTGCTGCGTTGGACGTTGGCGGATGGCACGGTCATTGATCCTGAGCAGTTTGTGCCGCTTGCCGAAGAGATTGGTCTGATTGCCGAAATCGGTAGTTTTATCCTCAATCAAGCCATCGCACAAACCAAAATTTGGCAAGTTCAGCATCCTGATATTTACACCGCTGTGAATTTTTCACCGCGTCAATTTCGCGATCGCAAACTCGCTGGCAAGCTGTTAGAAACCTTGAGCCAGGCAGGGCTGGCAGCTAGTCATATCGAAATGGAAATTACCGAATCGGTGCTGATGAAAAATACCGCCGACAGCATCGCGCTACTCAAAGAACTGCACAGCGCAGGGATGCGCATCGCGATTGATGATTTCGGTACAGGCTATTCGTCGTTAAGCTATTTAACGCAATTCCCCGCGCATAAATTAAAAATCGACAAGAGCTTCGTGGCGAAATTGCCGCACGACAGGCAAGCCTTGGCGATTGTCACGGCCATCGTCGGACTCGCCCACGCGCTGAATTTAACCGTGGTCGCGGAAGGCATCGAAACACAAGCGCAATTACAATGTTTGCAAGGCTTAGGTTGCCAACTTGGACAGGGCTTTTTGTTTAGCAAAGGCATGAGTGCCGACCTCGCCAGCGAAATGCTTGCGCAACGTAGTGCCTTGGTTGCTTGATTTGTGTTGCTTATAAAAAAGTACACAGGCTAATTGACAAGCCTAGGGCAAATCAGGACAATGCCGCGCTTCGTGGTGATATAGCTCAGCTGGTTAGAGCACAGCATTCATAATGCTGGGGTCGGTGG
>JAVHQO010000152.1:0-10101 GCA_036171175.1 Gallionella sp. | reverse complement strand
CTTGTATCCAGCTTGAGCCAAAGTGCAAATAACGCACGCCCGCTTGTTCAGAAATATCGATAGAAGTATTCATGTTGACTGAGGCCAAAAAAAAGAGGCGCGGATTATCGCAGACTGCGTTAGGAAATAAGGAATAAATGCGTGGGCTTTATTTAGCGTGTTGATTTTTTAGTTCTAATTAGAACCAGTTCAACTTGCTGCATAAATTCGCTGGCGGACACGCCTAGCACAGGGGTGAGTTTGAACAGGGTTTTGATACTCGCGCTGTTGCGCCCTAACTCTAAAAGAGAGATGTAATTGCGTTCCAATCCAGCCTCGTGCGCGAGTAGCTCTTGCGACAGCTCACGCTGTTTGCGTAACTCTCGCAACACGATTCCAAACGCAACTTCAGCTTCCACTGACCTCAGTATTATTTTTTGACAATATGCTCACCCCTAAAATCATCACGCTGGTTTATTGGTTGTTAGTCGTCGGCTGTTTTTTTGGTGGCGTGGCTTCGATGTTTGGTGGCTACGGTGGCTTTAGTTTTGGCGGCTTTATCATGGGGATTGTTTATGCGGTTGGTGGTTCGATTGCGGCACGAATTTGGTGTGAGCTGTTGATTGTGTTGTTCAAGATGAACGATGCTTTGCAAGACATTCGCAAAAAATAAGCATTCGTTTTGAGCATTAAAAATACAGCCCGCGCAAGCGGGTTTTGTTTTTTGTGGAAATTCGATTTAGCCCGTGATTTTTGGCACGCATTGCTCAATCAATCGGAATCCCTCAAGTTTTTGGGCGTTTGTGATTGCTCGTGTAGATGTTGGATGCCGCCGCTGTAGTGTGGGAAGCCTGATAGAATGCGCGGCCTTTTTTTATTAACTTTATTTGGAGAATCACGCATGGCTATTGAACGCACACTTTCTATTATCAAACCTGATGCAGTTGCAAAAAATGTAATCGGTCAAATTTACTCACGCTTTGAAGGCGCGGGTTTGAAAGTTATCGCTGCACGCATGACACAACTGTCCCAGAAAGAGGCTGAAGGTTTTTACGCTGTTCACGCAGCGCGTCCTTTCTTCAAAGATCTGGTGAGCTTTATGATTTCTGGCCCAGTGATGATTCAAGCACTGGAAGGCGAAGGCGCAATTTTGAAGAATCGCGACTTGATGGGCGCGACTGATCCTAAGAAGGCTGACAAAGGTACGATTCGTGCTGATTTCGCTGACAGCATCGACGCAAATGCGGTACATGGTTCTGATGCAGCAGAAACAGCAGCAGTTGAAATCGCTTATTTCTTCCCAGCATTGAACGTTTACTCTCGTTAATCGGGCATCTCGCAAAACTCAAATCTCATCGCGATGCGTTGTTGTTCACGCCTAGCCTCGCTTCGATATTTGAATTTTTCGAGACACCCTAAAATTTTTTCATTAAGGTGATGTTCGATTTATTTTGTATGGATTTTTAATGAAACAAAACCTCCTCAACTTTGATGCGCATGGACTGACGACTTATTTCGCGGAGATAGGCGAAAAGCCTTTCCGCGCCAAGCAAGTTATGCGTTGGCTGTACAAAGAAGGGGAGTCCGATTTCGCCGCGATGACAGACATCGCGGTCAGTTTGCGTGACAAGCTCACGCAACACGCTTGCATCACCACGCCTTCCATCATGCGCGAAGAATTGTCCGATGACGGCACGCGCAAATGGTTGTTAGACGTAGGCACGGGCAACGCGGTCGAGGCGGTGTATATCCCCGAAGCGACGCGCGGCACTTTATGTATTTCTTCACAAGCAGGATGTGCACTGGATTGCTCGTTTTGCTCCACCGGAAAACAAGGTTTTAACCGCAATTTAAGTGTGGCGGAAATCATCGGGCAATTGTGGTGGGCGAATCATCAACTTGGTAAAAACGCTGAAGGCAACTGGGCGATTAGCAATGTGGTAATGATGGGCATGGGTGAGCCGTTGTTGAATTTCGACAACACGGTGAGCGCGCTGCGCCTGATGTTGGACGATCACGGTTATGGCTTGTCGCGTCGTCGCGTCACGGTTTCCACGTCGGGTGTGGTGCCTGCGATGGACCGATTGCGCGAAGAATGTCCGGTCGCGTTGGCAGTGTCGCTGCACGCGCCGAACGACAAGCTGCGCGATGTGCTGGTGCCCATCAATCAAAAATATCCGCTTAAAGAATTACTCGCCGCGTGTATCCGTTATCTGGAAAAAGCTCCGCGTGATTTCATCACTTTTGAATATGTGATGTTGGATGGCGTGAATGACAGCGTGCAGCAGGCGCACGAGTTGGTGCGATTGTTGGCGGACGTGCCGTGCAAGCTCAATCTCATTCCGTTTAATCCTTTCCCGCAGACCCATTATTTGCGTTCTAAGCCCGATGCGATTGCGCGTTTTCGCGATGTGTTAATGCAAGCCAATATCATTACCACGGTGCGTAAAACGCGCGGCGACGACATCGCGGCGGCTTGCGGGCAGCTGGCTGGACAGGTGTTGGACAAAACCAAACGCACGGGTACGCGCCCAGTGATATTGCATCGCTAATTTTCTAGAAAGAGGTCGCTATGTATCGTGGAATTTTGTTATCTCTGTTGGTTTTGACTGGCTGCGCAGGTGGCATGAGTGCTGAAAATGCGGAAAAAAGTGCGCGCATTCATACCGAGTTGGCAGGCTTGTATTTCGAGCGCGCGCAAATGGGTGTTGCCTTAGCTGAGGTGGAGCAAGCCTTCGCCGCGAAGTCTAATTACGCCCCAGCATTTAACATGCGCGCCTTGATACACATGGCGTTGCATGAAGATGTTGAGGCTGAATCCGACTTTAAGCACAGCCTGAGTATTGATGAAAAAAATTCTGAAACGCACAGTAACTACGGTTGGTTTTTGTGCCAAAACAATCGTGAAAAAGATTCCATTCCGCACTTTATGTCGGCACTCAAAAACCCTTTGTACCAAACGCCAGAGCAGGCGTACTTGAATGCTGCTGTATGCTCGCAAAAAATGAATAACTTAGTGTTGGCTGAAGATTTTTTTCAGCGCGCTTTAGTGGTTCGCCCTAATTTGCCGCAGGCTTTGTTGGGTATGGCGCAATTAAATTTTGCTAAGCAAGATTTTGGTTTGGCGAAAAAGTTTTTTAATCAATACGCGGCAAAAACAGATACTTTGACCGCTGAAAATTTATGGCTTGCGGTGCGTATTGAGCGTCAATTAAACGACCGAAACTCTGCCGCCAGTTATGCAATGAAACTACGCAATTTATATCCTGATTCAAAAGAAGCGCGTGCAATTGGCAGCAACTAAATACTAGGGAGTTCTCAAGCATGGATGAAAAAATAGTAAGCAACGATGTTGCAATTGTCGTCACTAAAGTGGGTGCGCAGTTGCGTGCCATGCGTGAAGTAAAAGGCTTGAGTGTTGCCGACGTTGCCGCGCAAATTCGCCTCGCACCGCGTCAAATTGAAGCCTTGGAAGCGGATGATATGGCGAGCTTGCCTGAACTCGCTTTTGTGCGTGGTTTTGCGCGCAGCTATGCAAAATTACTAGGCATGGATGCGCAGCCTTTGTTGGACAGCTTGCCTAATCCCTATGCCAATAGTGAGCTGCATATGCCTAGCTCAGTGGAGGTGCCCTTTAATGTGCGACAACTTTCTATGCAGCAAAGCCGCGTATGGCTGATTGCGGCGGGTGTCATTGCGACATTCGCTATTATTTTCGCGTTATGGAATCGTGCCGCGCCGCATCCGGTGAGTGCTGCTGTGGTGGTTGAGCAAGCAATTGAGCTGCCTATTCCCGCCGAGTCCGCGCCTATAAGTAGCGAGCCTGTTGATGCGGCGGATGCACTTGCAGCCGCCTTGGTTGCGCCGATTGCCGCGCAAGTAAAAGCCCCTGAAGCCTTGAGCCGTGTGCCTGTTACGACTCAAGCCGTGGCAGTAAGTAGTGTGCCCGTTAGCAATAATGGTGCGCAATTACGCTTGGTTTTTGCCACCGAATCTTGGGTTGAGATTACTGACATGAGTGGAAAAACTTTATCGTCGGGTCATCATGCCGCAGGCAGCGAGTTGAATTTCAAAACTATGGGGCCGTATCAAGTGGTCATAGGTAATGCCAGCTCCGTGCAACTTTTTCGTCGTGGCAAGCCGTTCGATTTAAGCAGCTATATCAATAAGAGCAGCGACGTGGCGCGCTTGACAGTGGAGTAATAGATGAGTGAATTATTTAATCGCCGTCCCTCGCAACGCGTGGTGATTGCAGGTGTAATGATGGGTGGCGGCGCGCCCATCGTGGTGCAGTCCATGACCAATACCGATACGGCGGACGCTGAATCTACGGTCAAGCAAGTTTACGAATTAGCGCAAGCTGGTTCGGAGCTGGTGCGCATCACCGTCAATACGCCCGAGGCGGCCGCGCAGGTCGCAACCATACGTAAACGTTTGAACGAGTTGGGGTGTGATGTGCCGCTGGTGGGCGATTTTCATTACAACGGTCATCGTTTGCTGCGTGACTATCCCGATTGCGCACAAGCATTGGCGAAATACCGCATCAATCCCGGCAATGTGGGGCGCAGTCGCGAATCTGAAGACCCGTTTACGATGATGATAGAAACGGCCATTCAGTACGACAAACCCGTGCGCATCGGCGTGAACTGGGGCAGTTTGGATCAAAATTTAGTGGTGCGCATGATGGATGAAAATTCCCGTCTGGCGCAGCCCTTGGATGCCAAACACGTCACGCAAAACGCACTCATCGCCTCCGCACTAGAGAGCTCGCAACGTGCCGAAAAATTAGGCATGGCGCACAACCGTATCGTGTTGTCGTGCAAGGTCAGCGACGTGCAAGATTTAATCGCCGTGTATCGTTCGCTAAGTAGCCAGTGCGATTACGCGCTGCATTTAGGTTTGACCGAAGCTGGCATGGGCTCGAAAGGTATCGTCGCCTCCACCGCCGCGCTGGCCGTGCTGTTGCAACAGGGCATCGGCGACACCATCCGCATTTCTTTAACGCCCGAACCGAATGGCTCGCGCACTCAAGAAGTGATCGTAGGACAGGAGATTTTGCAGACTATGGGCTTGCGCGCGTTCGCGCCTATGGTCACCGCCTGCCCCGGTTGCGGTCGCACCACCAGTGTGTTTTTCCAAGAGTTAGCACTGAGCATACAGAACCATCTGCGCGAACAAATGCCCGTGTGGCGCGCGCAATACGATGGTGTGGAAAACATGACCGTGGCGGTGATGGGGTGTGTAGTCAACGGCCCTGGCGAAAGCAAATTAGCCAATATCGGTATCAGTTTGCCAGGCTCAGGTGAAAGCCCCGCCGCCCCCGTTTATATTGATGGCGAAAAGGCTATGACCTTGCGTGGCGACAACATTGCCAATGAGTTCACCAAGCTGGTGGATGATTATGTAGCGCAGAAATATCCCGCCAGAACGGCAACTTCACCGAAGCTGGCTAGGACGATTGCGATAGCTGTGGCGAAATAACACGCTGAGGTTTTGACTGACTAGAGAGCATTAGGTTGGGTAAATCCATCTGCCGCTGAGATTTTGAGCTAGCTAGCGTTTTTCGGGCTAGCCCAGCAAACACTCAATTCCACCACGCCGAACAAAAACATCCACCTCTAAAATTCCCTTTGCAATCACTCCGACTGCAAGAAAACCGCTCCCTTGCGTTATAATCCGCGATTTGTCGCAATCCCCACCTAACACTATGAGTAACGAGACTTTGCAAGCCGTAAAAGGCATGAACGACATCCTGCCCGACGAGGCTGGGCTTTGGCTGTGGTTTGAGGAGGTGGTGCGCAACTGGCTGGATAGCTACGGTTATCGCAACATTCGTATGCCGCTGGTCGAGCCGACCGCGCTGTTCAAACGCGCTATCGGTGAAGTGACCGACATCGTCGAGAAGGAGATGTACAGCTTCGAAGACAGCCTCAACGGCGATCAGCTGACTTTGCGCCCAGAAGGCACTGCATCGTGTGTGCGCGCCGTGTTGCAACATAATTTGCTGTATAACGCGCCGCAGCGTTTGTACTACACAGGGCAAATGTTCCGTCACGAGCGGCCGCAAAAAGGTCGCTATCGTCAGTTTCATCAAGTAGGCGTGGAAGCACTCGGTTTTGCTGGGCCCGACATTGACGCGGAGCAGATTTTGATGTGCGCGCGGCTGTGGAAATTGCTCGGTATTCGCGATGTGACTTTGCAACTGAATACTTTAGGTGACGCGGCGGCGCGGCAACAACATCGCGCCAAATTGATAGCCTATTTCGAGCAACATTTAGAGCTGCTCGATGCCGAAGCCACGCGCCGTTTGCATACCAATCCGCTGCGCATTTTGGATAGTAAAAATCCTGCTATGCAAGACCTCATCGCGGGCGCGCCCCGCCTGATGGACGAGCTGGACGCAGAGGCGTTGGCGCATTTTGCTGCACTGCAAACGACGCTCACCGCGCATGGGGTGGTGTTTGAAATCAATCCGCGTCTAGTGCGCGGCTTGGACTACTACAACCGTACCGTGTTCGAGTGGGTGACCACGCGCTTAGGCGCACAAGGCACCATTTGTGCGGGCGGACGTTACGACGGGCTGGTAGAACAGATTGGCGGAAAACCCGCAGCAGCAATGGGTTTTGCCATGGGCGTGGAACGCTTGCTGGCGTTGTTGCAGGACGATGGTCTGGCGTTACCTAAGCCGGCGGTGGATGTGTATGTGGTGCATCAGGGCGTGCTGGCGCAAGCGTTGGCGAGTCAAGTTGCCGAGCAATTACGCGACGACAAGTTGCGTGTGGTGATGCATTGCGGCGGCGGCAGCTTTAAGTCGCAAATGAAAAAAGCCGATGCCAGCGGCGCAGCGGTTGCGGTGGTCATCGGTGACGATGAAGCCTGTGAAAATCAAGTCAGCATCAAGCCCATGCAGGGCGGCGAACAAGTAAAAGTAGCAGTGGCACAACTCAATGCAGTAATTTTAGAAATCATTAACCGTTAATTTAGGAGCGCGAACATGGCTGTTTTAGATTTGCAAGAACAGGAACAACTAGAAGGTTTGAAGGCGTGGTGGAAAGACCATGGCAATAAAGTTTTAGGCGTTGCGCTGTTGCTCGTTTTGGTCGTGGGCGGCTGGCGTGCTTGGACGTATTACCAAAACAAACAAGCGGTCGAGGCGGCAACCTTGTTTGAGCAGTTTGCCCAGCAGTTGCCCAGCAACGACCCAAAACGCATTAACGATGCGGCGCAGGCGGTGATGGATAAATATGGCAGCACGATTTACGCGGCACGCGCAGCACTGACCGCCGCGCAAGTGAACGAACAAAGCAAGGCCATTCCACAAGCGAAAACGCAATTGCAATGGGTGTTGGATCACGCTTCCGAAGCCGCGATGAAAGATGTGGCGCACTTGCGTTTAGCCGCAATTTTGTTGGATGAAAAATCTTTTGACGACGCGTTAAAGCAATTAAATGCCGCTCATCCCGCTGCGTTTGAAGGCTTGTATGCCGACTTGAAAGGCGATGTATTGAGCGCGCAAGGTAAAGATGCCGAAGCGCGTGCAGCGTATCAAATCGCGTTTGATAAAACCGATGTGCGCAGCACTTATCGCCAACTCATCCAAATGAAATTAGATGAGTTAGGTGGCGCGCAAGCGGCTGCTGCGGACGGTAAAAAATAATGTTGCGCCGCCTTTTTTTGTTGCCTGTCGTTTTGTTGGCAGCGTGTGCGAGTACACCTAGCAAGACTGCCAACGATGCTCCCGCTGAACTCAAAGACTTCGCCGCAACCGCAAAATTCGCGGTGCGTTGGCATGAAAATTTGGGTGAGGCGGGCAGCTATTTGCTGCGTCCTGCGGTGTTGGCCGATGCCATCGTCGGGGTGTCGAGCAAAGGCGTGTTGACGGCATTGTCGCGCAGCACGGGCAAGCCGCTCTGGCACGTTAAAACAGGGCTAAACGTGTCGGGCGGAGTGGGGGCAGATGACAAAATGTTGCTGCTCGGCAGCGATAAAGGCGAGGTGGCAGCATTCGATTTGAGCGGCAAGCTGCTCTGGCAAGTGAAAGTATCGAGCGAAGTGTTAAGCGCGCCGCAGCTCGTCGAAGGCATGGTATTGGTGCGCAGTGCCGATGGGCGCATTGCCGCGCTGAGTGCCGCCGACGGCAAGCCGCAGTGGTTGTACGAACGTGCCCCCCCTGCGCTGGCGGTGCGTAGTTTTGCCGGCGTGACGATACAGCGCGGCATCGTTTATGCAGGCTTTGCGGCGGGCAAGCTGGCTGCATTGGATTTGAAAACGGGTAGTTTGTTGTGGGAGAACTCGGTGTCGCAACCACGCGGCAATACTGAACTCGACCGCATCAGCGACATCACCAGCAATGTGGTGGTGGACGACGAGCAAGCCTGTGCGATTGCTTTTCAAGGACGCGTGGCGTGCTTTGATGCGGCGCAAGGTAGTCCGCTGTGGAATCGTGATATTGCCAGCGACAAAGGCATGATGCTGTTGCGCAAATTTTTATATTTAAGCGATGCGACTGGCAATGTGTTGGCGTTAGAAAAATCTACGGGTAGCAGTGTGTGGAAAAACGATGCCTTGACTTTGCGCGATACCAATACGCCGCTTGCCTTTAATGATTTTGTCGTGGTCGCTGATTTTGAGGGCTATTTACATGCGCTTGCGCGTGACGACGGCCACTTAGTCGCACGCATCAAATTAGATGGCAGCCCACTGTTGGGCGCGCCACTAGAACTGGATAACGGACTGCTGGTGCAAACCCGCGATGGTGGTCTGTATTCGCTCACCTTACATTAAGAAAGAACTCCATGAGAACCACCAAAAATCGTAGCGAGCGGTTTGAGAGCAAGGCGTGCCGCGCGCAGCGAGCGAGACATACCGAACAGGTAGGCGAGGAGCGAGCACGGCACAATGCCGCTATCGAATCGCGCAGTAGATTTTTGGAGGTTCTCTAATGTTGCCTACACTCGTGTTAGTGGGTCGTCCCAATGTGGGCAAGTCCACGCTTTTTAATCGTCTCACGCGTAGCCGCGATGCACTGGTTGCCGATCAACCTGGGCTGACGCGCGATCGCCATTACGGTCGCGGTCGTGTTGGTGAGCGTCCTTATTTGGTGGTTGATACTGGCGGTCTCGAACCTGTTGCCAAAGACGGCATCATGTTTGAAATGGCGAAGCAAAGTCGTCAAGCGGTGGACGAGGCTGACGTGGTGTTGTTCATCGTCGATGGGCGCGCGGGTTGCACGCCGCAAGACATGATTATCGCCACGCAGTTGCGCAAGACTGGCAAGCCTATTTTGCTGTTGGTGAACAAAGCTGAAGGCATGATGCGCAGCAAGATCACCGCCGATTTCTTCGAGCTCGGACTGGGCGAACCTTACCCAATTTCTTCTGCGCACGGCGACAACGTCGTTGAAGTGATTGAGATTGCGATGGAGAACTTTCCTGACGAAATCGACGAAGAAAAAACTGAAGGTGACAAGCCGCCCAAGCTGGCGATTGTCGGCCGTCCTAACGTTGGTAAATCCACCCTAGTGAACGCTATTTTGGGTGAGCAGCGTGTCATCGCTTTCGACTTGCCAGGCACTACGCGCGACAGTATTTATATCGACTTCGAGCGCGATGGACGTGCTTACACCATCATCGACACGGCTGGTGTGCGTCGTCGTGGCAAGGTCGATGAAGCCATCGAAAAATTCTCCGTCATCAAGACCATGCAAGCCATTGAAGATGCCAACGTGGTGGTGCTGGTGGTGGACGCGCGCGATCAAATTACCGAACAAGATGCGCACGTTGCCGACTTCGTTTTGCAAGCAGGACGCGCCTTGGTTTTAGCCGTGAATAAATGGGATGGTTTGGACGATCATCAACGCCTGATGGTGAAGAACGACATGGAGCGCAAGCTGCATTTCCTGAGCTTTGCCAAACGCCATTACATCTCCGCACTGCACGCCAACGGCATCTCCAGTGTGCTGAAATCGGTGGACGAAGCCTATGCCGCCGCGATGCTAAAAATGTCCACGCCCAAGCTCACTCGCGCGCTCATTTCTGCACTCGATAAACAACTCCCGCCCAAAGGCGGACGCTTCCTACCCAAGATGCGCTATGCCCACCAAGGCGGCAGCAACCCACCGCT
>JAVHQO010000151.1:0-2104 GCA_036171175.1 Gallionella sp. | reverse complement strand
TGGTTGAGCAGGGATTGTTAACAAAATACTTGCGCATAACATCCTTACTGTTTGACCTATCAGCACTTTTCAACTTATAGTCAGGTTATGGAAAGTCAATTACACGCCCTTGAAATAAAACTTGCTCAGCTTCTTGCGATGAGCACACAGTTGCGCGCAGAAAACCATCAGCTTCGTCAAGACTTGGCGCAAGCCCATAGTCAGCATCGTGTAATGGGCGACAATATGGATGCCGCCAGTGCGCGTTTAGAAAAAATCCTCCTTAGTTTGCCAGATGACCTGCCATGAGCGATGCCATTAAAACCCTAGACATTAAATTACTCGATCGCGAATTGCGCGTTGCTTGCCCTGAAGAAGAACGAGGTGAGCTATTAGATGCGGTAGCGTACTTGGATAATAAAATGCGTGAGATTCGCGATGCGGGGAAAATTGCCAGCGTTGAGCGCATTGCCTTAATGGCGGCACTCAATATCACTCACGAATTACTTAAAACTAAAGTCGGGCGTGGATTTGATTTGGCTGACTTTACGCGTAGAATGACCGTCATGCAGGCAGCAATAGATGCGGCTTTAGCCGAACAAGAGACGCTGTTTTAGTTGTTCCCCTGCGGTGTTGGTGATTCATCATTCTCTGAACCAATAAGCTCTGCTTAAGGTTGCAACTTTTACCGTCGCTGTTGTGAATGTCCCTCGCGGATAATCCTGATGCGACTTAGACGCAACCCACTTGAACCCAGGTTCAAGATTTGAATCGCTGGCACAGGCAGGGGACTTTTTTCTAATGCGACCTTACGAGGTCGCATTTTTTTCGTGACGACGAAAGGGCAAGCAAATGCGCTATTGGTTAATGAAGTCGGAGCCGAGTGATGTCAGCATTGAGCATCTTGCTAGCTTTCCTGATCAAACCGTTGCCTGGTATGGCGTGCGTAATTATTTGGCGCGTAATTTTATGCGCGACCAGATGACGGTCGGCGATGGCGTGTTGTTTTATCACTCCAATTGCAAAGTGCCAGGCATCGCGGGCATTGCAAAAGTGAGCAGCGTCGCGTATCCCGATGCTACGCAGTTTGATCAACACAGCAAATACTTTGATGCAAAAGCCACCCAGGAGACACCGCGTTGGTTCAATGTTGATGTGCAGTTAGTGCAGAAAATTGCGCATATTTCGCTGGATGAAATGCGTCAGCACGAGGCGTTAGCAAATATGCGTACTTTGCAACGTGGCAATCGTTTGTCGATTACCCCCGTCGATCCTGCCGAGTGGAAATATATTCTGCAAAATTTGGTGCGTGATTGAGATGGAATGGTATGTCGCTTATCTGTTGCTTGGCGCGCTAGTGGGATTTTTCGCGGGACTGTTTGGTATTGGGGGCGGCTTGTTGCTTGTGCCAGTGTTGAGTTTTTTGTTCGAGGTGCAACACTTAGCCGGTCAGAATAATTTACATTTCGCACTCGGCACCGCGATGGCGGCGATTCTTTACACTGCGGCGGCCAGTGCCCATGCGCATCATCAGCAGGGGGCGGTAAATCTCAGCATTGTGCGTAGCATGACGCCAGCTTTGTTGATGGGTACGCTGCTGGGCACTTTGTTAGCCACGCAGATCCCACCGCGTTACATCACCTTATTTTTCGCACTGTTTGTTTATTGTGCTGCGGCGCAAATGTTCGTGGCATTTAAGCCTAAGCCCACTCGACAACTGCCCAGTCGAACGGGCTTAAGTTTCGTCGGTGTGGGCATTGGTGCCATGAGCAGCTTGGTGTCGATAGGCGGTGGCACGCTGAGTGTGCCCTATTTAGTGTGGCATAACGTGCCGTTCAAACACGCCATCGGTACTTCTGCGGCACTAGGATTTCCAATCGCCTTAGGCGGTACATTAGGCTATATCGTTACTGGTTTGACCTTGTCCAATGCGCCTAGTGGTGCATTGGGCTTTGTCTATTTACCCGCTTTTTTTCTACTGGCGGCGGGCAGTTTATTCACCACCCCGTTGGGTGCAAAAGCCGCGCATCGTTTGCCGCTAGAATGGTTACGCCGCGCATTCGCTGTCTTACTAGTGGTGTTGGCGAGCAAAATGTTGCTTAAGGTATTGGGTTAAAACAGGGGG
>JAVHQO010000150.1:0-10183 GCA_036171175.1 Gallionella sp. | reverse complement strand
ACCATCGCGGCTAATAAGCCCGATGTGGTGGTGATTGATTCGATACAAACTGTGTACTCCGATCAACTCACCAGCGCGCCAGGTTCGGTGGCGCAGGTGCGCGAATGTGCGGCACAGCTCACGCGCATCGCCAAGAGTCAGAACATCACCATTATTTTGGTCGGTCACGTCACCAAAGAAGGTGCGCTGGCGGGGCCACGCGTGCTGGAACACATCGTTGATACCGTGCTGTATTTCGAGGGCGATACGCACTCAAGTTTTCGTCTGATACGCGCCTTCAAGAATCGCTTCGGCGCGGTCAATGAGTTGGGGGTGTTCGCCATGACCGAGAAGGGTTTGCGCGAGGTGAGCAATCCCTCCGCGATGTTCCTCTCGCAACATGGACAGCAAGTCGCGGGCTCGTGTGTGATGGTCACGCAAGAAGGCACGCGCCCGTTGTTGGTGGAGATACAAGCATTGCTCGACGAGGCACATTCGCCCAATGTGAAACGCCTGTCGCTAGGCTTGGAACAGAATCGTCTGGCGATGTTGCTGGCGGTGTTACACCGTCATGCGGGCATCGCGTGTTATGACCAAGATGTTTTTATCAACGCGGTGGGCGGCGTGAAAATCACTGAACCCGGCGCGGACTTAGCGGTGATATTGGCGATGGTATCGAGCTTGCGCAATCGCCCCTTGCCAGAAAAATTAGTGGTGTTCGGCGAGGTGGGGCTGGCGGGCGAAGTGCGTCCCGTGCAGCGCGGCCAAGAACGGCTGCGCGAAGCGGCGAAGTTAGGCTTCACTCATGCCATCATTCCCAAAGCCAACGCGCCCAAGCACCCCATAGAAGGCATGGAGATTATCGCGGTGGACCGGGTGGAGCAGGCGGTGGATCGATTTCGTTAAACTAAACCCCTTCCTCCTTGCAGGGGGAATGTTGGGGTAGAGCGGCGAAACCACAAAGTTACTACCCCCACCCTAGCCCTCCCCCTGAAAAGGGGGAGGGAATAGTCAGCTTAAATCTTTAGCACAGCGCAGCCGTTAGCGTCGCAGCGTAAAGCGTTACCTTCAACACCCCAATCCCCTAACACCCAACGTAAACAAGGCTTGCCATCGACGCTATGCAGGTGACGATTGGGGCGGTGGGTGTGTCCGTGTATCAGTTGCGGGTAGTGATAGTCGCGCAGCATGGTCGCAACAGCATCGCCATTCACATCCATAATCGCCACGCTTTTTTGCTGCTTTTCGGCGTTACTGTGGTTGCGCAATTGTTGGATGTAAGCCTTGCGTTCAGCGAGCGGCTGGGCGAGAAATTTTGTTTGAAACGCCGCGCTATGCACCTGCGCACGAAACTTTTGATACTCAATATCGTCGGTACACAGTGTGTCGCCGTGACTGAGCAGCGTAGGCGTGCCGTATAAATCTATCAGCGTCGGTTCAGCTATCAGCTTGGCGTGGCAAGCGGCGGCAAGTGCCGCGCCCATCAGCAAATCGCGGTTGCCGTGCAGAATAAAAACTTGCGTTTGAGACGCGCTTAAACTGCGCAATAGCGCGATGACTTCGGCGTGAAACGGGTCTTCACTATCGTCGTCGCCCGCCCAGTATTCAAACAAGTCGCCGAGGATATAAAGCCGTTCGGCGTGAGGTGCGAACTCGCCAATGAAACGCCGAAATGCCGCCATGCTGTCTGCATGGTCGGCACTTAGATGCAAGTCGGAGATAAAAAGGGTATGTGGCATTCCGTTGCGATTGAACATCATGCTAAAAAGCGTTTGCTAGGAGCTCGATTTATCGAGCGATTAAAGGGGTGGCATCGCTCGATAAATCGAGCTCCTACGGTCTAATCAATTCAGACGGTAGGAGCGAGTTGGATAAATTTTACTTAGCGATAACTTCTGCTTTGCTGATAACCACATCCTCAGTCGGTACATCGCCGTGTCCACCGCGATTGGCTGTTTTAACTTTGCCGATTGCATCGACGACATCCATACCTTCAGTTACTTTGCCGAACACGCAATAACCCCAGCCGTCTTGACCTGGATAATTCAGGAAATCATTTTTACCGGTGTTGATGAAAAATTGAGTGGTGGCGGAATGTGGATCGCCAGTACGCGCCATCGCAATCGTGTATTTATCGTTTTTCAAGCCATTTGCCGCTTCGTTTTGAATCGGCGCTTTCGTCGCTTTTTGTTTCATGCCTGGCTCAAAGCCGCCGCCTTGAATCATAAAATTAGGAATCACGCGATGGAAAACCGTGTTGCTATACGCGCCGCTGTTCACGTAGTCGAGAAAGTTGGCGACGGTTTGCGGGGCTTTGGCGGCATCGAGTTGAATGGTGATGATGCCGTGATTGGTGTGAAGTTTGACCATGGTAGGTTTGCCTTTATCGAGTGAGTAAGAAAGAGGTGAAATGCTGCAAAGTAATAGGGTAAAAATGAGTGTGATGAGTTTTTTCATGCGGCACCTTCGTAGAGTATTTTCCAATGATTGTTTTGTTTAATCCAGTATTGCCGTTTGTGCATTTGGTTAGACAAATTATTGCTGGCGTAGTCCTGTTCAAAATTCACCACTACCATGTCAGGCTGTTCAGGATAAGTGAACATGCTGACGTTCGAGACTTTCACTTTTGCCCATTCTTTGCCCGCATTCACCAGCGTTTTTTGCGCCGCCCACGCGCTGTAGCTTTGGCTGTCGCTGGCAAAATTAGCGGAGTAGTGCGACAAATACGCGCGCGTATTTAAGCTGCTCCAATCTTTACGCCACTGTTCCATTGCGGCGCGCAGCGCATCGCGATCATCGTTATCCACGCCACTAAAACTTTCCATGTGATTGGTGATAATCACGGGCGTGACGCCGATTTGGAGGTAGGGGCGCACTTTCTCTAGATTGTCATTCGACAACACCACGCAACCATTGCTAGCACGGGGCGGACGGCTGTAAGTGTCGGAGGGTGTGCCATGCAACCAAATACCTTGTCCCGTGCGATTATTTTTTTTGTCCCACTCATTCGGATAACTCAAGGGAAATGCGCCGCTGCCATACATATCGGCGAGCTGAGCTTTGGGTAAATCTGCTTTGACGAAATACACGCCAATGGGGGTGCGTTGATCGCCTTCCGCGCGCTTTTCGGTACCGAGCTTGCCGATGGTGATGTAGTAGTCGGCGACATAACGCGCTGTGCCACTGACGTTTTCATACACATACAAAGTCGAGCGACTGGTATCTACCACCAAGGCATATTTTTGTGCCGCATCGAGTTGCCATAAAAAGCGTGGGGAGGTTTTTTGATTTGGCTGGGCTTGCATCCGTTGCAGCCGTGCACGCGCCTCAGCGCGTAAATCGTCCAACTTGTCGCGCGGGGCATTCGCGCCGCTGCCGATATTGCTAATCGCCCCTGCCCGTGCCATCAACAAATCGCCGCGTATCAATTGCGCTAAACGGAAATTCGGATTGATGCGTAACACGCTATCGACTTCGTTGAGGGCTAAATCTAGGCGGTTGTTGCGAATGGCCTCGATGCTTTTGCCCAAACCTGCTTCACTCGCAGCTAAGTCAGGCGCAGCAAGGGCTGCGTGACAGAGCATGGTGAGCAATAAAGCAGCAAAAAGACGTGTGCGCATGAATTATTTAGCGCGTTCTTCTTGAATTAACCAGCGACCATCAGCCTTAACCAGCAGCAGAGTTTTGCGGCTAGAGGTTTGCAAGGTATTGGCGTGGTAAGTCTGTCTAAAATGTGCGCTGGCGTGATTGCTATCATTCACTTTAATCGACAGGTCGCTCAATGAGACTTTGATAAATTTAGGCGCGGCGATGCGTTCACGGCGCATCTGTACCCAGTCGCCATGGCTCGCGCCATCGGCTGGACGAAAATCATCAGCATATGCCGCCAAGTATTTTTTGGCGTTTTGCGCTGACCATGCTGCCGCCCAAGCATGTACAGCGGCTTGGATGTCTTCTTCATTATTGACCGCAACAGGCTTGGTGGCGGATTTGGTGGCGATAGGGGTAGCCGCTACAGCAGGTTTGGCTGCGATAGGTGCTAGGGCTACCACCGCTGCGGCAGGTTTGCTAGTAATTGCACCGCTGGCGACGTTCTGCGTGATGCTGGCTTTGGGGCGCGGCGTGCTAGAGAAAATATCTTGAATCATCGCCAGTTTAGTTTGCGTACCCGCATTACTTTTATCCAATTGCAGCGCGCGGTCATAGGCCTGGCTCGCCATCTTTGCGTAAATGTCACCTAAATTTTCGTGTGCGGTGGCATAAGAAGGATGAGTGCGTATTGCCATTTCTAACGACTGTTTGGCTTTGTCGTATTGACCTTGACCTGCATACAGCACGGCCAAGTTGTTATACGGTTCGGGCAGCTCTGGATAGTCGCTAGTGAGCGATAAAAAAATTTTAATCGCATCGTTTGGTTTGCCTTGCTCGGTCAAAATCAAGCCTTTTAGAAAGCGACCTTGTGCGTCTTTTGGTTTGCCCGCGAGGTGGCTATCAACTTTGGCGAGCGCGGCGGCTTGCTGACCTTGTTTGAATAATTGGTTGGCATCCGACAAATCGTCGGCATAGGCTGTGCTACAGATTAGGCTGCTGATAAGTAGCACATAAACAGATTTAAGCATGTTGAATTCCTAATAATCTAAGCGGGGCGACAGGCGAAGGTGCGCCGAAAAAAGCGCGCGGATTCTACCAAACAATCGCCGCTTATTTTCAATTTATGACAAGTGGTTAATCGGCTGCGATATTTTGCGAGGGGCTTTTCGGGTAGAATCCGCAACCATTTTTTGCCTCACCCTAAGCGAGATTCCCGTATGAGTAGCACGTCACCTAGCACGCCTCCCGTATCCAACTTTATTCGCACCATTATCGACAACGACTTAGCCACGGGCAAACACAGCGCGATTCAGACGCGCTTTCCGCCTGAGCCGAACGGCTATTTACATGTGGGTCACGCGAAATCTATCTGCCTGAACTTCGGTTTAGCGGCTGACTATCACGGCCAATGTAATTTGCGTTTCGACGACACCAACCCTGAAAAAGAAAGCCAAGAATACGCGCTGTCGATTCAAGAAGATGTGCGCTGGTTGGGCTTTGCATGGAACGGTGAAGTGCGTTGGGCCTCCGATTATTTCGACGCTTTATATGCTTTCGCGGTTGAGCTGATTCAAAAAGGTTTGGCGTATGTGGACGATTTAAGTCCTGAAAAAATGCGCGAATATCGCGGCACGTTGACGCAAGCGGGAAAAAATAGTCCCAGTCGAGAGCGCACCGTGGCGGCAAATCTAGATTTATTTGCGCGCATGAAGGGTGGCGAGTTCGCTGATGGTGCGATGGTGTTGCGCGCCAAAATCGACATGGCTTCCAGCAATATGAATTTGCGCGACCCTGCGATTTATCGAATTCGCCGCGCCCATCACATTCGCACTGGCGATAAGTGGTGCATCTACCCGATGTACGACTACACGCATTGCATTTCCGACGCGCTGGAAGGTATTACGCACTCGATTTGTACGCTTGAATTTGAAGATCATCGCCCGCTGTATGACTGGGTATTGGACAACATCACCATTCCGTGTCATCCGCGCCAATACGAATTTTCGCGCCTCGAATTGCATTACACCATCACCAGCAAACGTAAGCTGTTGCAACTGGTTAACGAGCAAAAAGTGAGCGGTTGGGATGATCCGCGTATGCCCACTATTTCTGGGATGCGTCGTCGTGGTTATACCGCCGCAGGGATACGCGAATTCGCCAAGCGAATTGGTGTGTCGAAGAGCGAAAACAGCGTCGATATGGCGATTATGGAAGGCACAATCCGCGAAGACTTGGAATTGCGCGCACCGCGTGTGATGGCGATTATCAACCCGCTAAAAGTCACGATTAGCAACTTTGACGGCGCGTTGACGCGTGAAGCAGACTTTCACCCTCATTTGCCCGAACTAGGTAAACGTGAAGTGGCATTTAGCAGCGAACTTTTTATCGAAGCGGATGACTTCGCCGAAGTGCCGCCCGCTGGTTGGAAACGCCTCACGCTGGGCGGCGAAATTCGTTTGCGCCATAGTTATGTCATGCGCTGCGACGAAGCAGTGAAAGATGCAGATGGCAAAATTATCGAACTCAAATGCAGCATCGACCACGCCACGCTGGGCAAAAATCCTGAAGGTCGCAAAGTCAAAGGCGTGATTCACTTTTTGTCGCGTGCGCACGCTTTGCCCGCCGAAATGCGTTTGTATGATCGCTTGTTTACCGTGGCGCAACCTGACGCTGACAAAGACGGCGATTTTTGCAAATATCTGAATGGCGATTCATTGCAAGTGGTGCAAGGCTGGGTTGAAGCGGCGGTGCAACATGCCGCACCCGAAACGCATTATCAATTTGAACGATTAGGCTATTTCGTCACCGACCGACGCGATCATCAAGCTGGCGGCAAGCTGGTGTTCAACCGCACGGTCACTCTGAAAGATTCTTGGACGAAATAAGCAGCTCGCTCGTAGTTGCTAGAAGGTCAATTTATCGGGCGATAGCTACATTCAGAAACATCGCTCGATAAATCAAGCCCCCACAGGGTTCGTTACTAGCTCAAAAATAATTATGTTAAAAATTTACAACACTCTCGCCCGCGACAAGCAGGATTTCAAGCCCATCGACGCTAATAAAGTCCGTATGTATGTGTGCGGTATGACGGTGTATGACTACTGTCATCTCGGTCACGCGCGCGTCATGGTGGCGTTCGATATGGTGCAGCGTTGGTTTAAGGCGAGCGGTTATGCGGTGACCTATGTGCGCAATATCACTGACATTGACGACAAAATTATCAAGCGCGCGGCGGAAAATAAAGAGTCGATTCACGCGCTGACGCAGCGTTTTATCGACGCGATGCACGAAGATGCCGATGCGTTGGGCGTGCAACGCCCTGACCATGAGCCGCGTGCGACGCACTATGTGCCGCAAATGTTGGCGATGATTGCGCAACTAGAAGCGAATGGGCTGGCGTATCAGGCCGCCGATGGCGATGTCAATTATGCGGTGCGTAAGTTTGACGGTTACGGCAAATTATCGGGCAAGTCGCTGGAAGATTTACGCGCGGGCGAGCGCGTGGAAGTCACCACCGATAAGCACGATCCGCTCGATTTTGTGTTGTGGAAACATGCTAAAGAACACGAAGCTGCCGAGGTGCAATGGGATTCCAAATGGGGTATGGGTCGCCCCGGTTGGCATCTTGAATGTTCTGCGATGGCGACCGATATTCTGGGCGAGCAGTTTGATATTCATGGCGGCGGCGCGGATTTGCAGTTTCCGCATCACGAAAATGAAATCGCGCAAAGTGAAGGCGCGCATTCGTGCCAATACGTCAATTACTGGATGCACAACGGTTTTATCAATGTCGATAAAGAAAAAATGTCCAAGAGCTTGGGCAATTTTTTTACCATCCGCGATGTGCTGAAAAAATACGATGCCGAAGTGGTGCGATTTTTTATTTTGCGCGCGCATTACCGCAGCCCGCTTAACTATTCCGACGCGCATCTGGATGATGCCAAAGGCGCGCTGACGCGGCTTTATACGGCGTTGAAAGGCGTTGAAAACGCAAATCTCGACCTACAAAATAACCCGGTTCTTGATTGGTATACGCCGCACGCTGCGCGTTTCAAAGCGGCGATGGATGATGATTTCAACACGCCCGAAGCCGTGGCGGTGTTGTTTGAGTTAGCTAATGAAGTGAATCGCACCCAAGCTGTGGCAGCGGCGACGCAACTCAAAACCTTAGCCGCGCTGTTGGGATTATTGCAACGCGATGCGCAAGCGTTTTTGCAGGGCGATGCAAGTGCGGGTGGTTTGCATGACGCGGCAATTGAAGCGCAAATCGCCGCGCGTATCGCTGCGAAACAAGCCAAAAACTTCGCCGCCGCAGATGCGATTCGCAAAGAATTATTAGCGGCGGGGATTGTGTTGGAAGACAGCGCGCAAGGCACGACTTGGCGGAGAGCTTAAGGCAGCTTTCCTGCCGTAATCATGCGGCTGACGAGTAGGTTGGGCGGTATCCACACCAGTAAATCATCAAAGGTTGGCGTGGCTTCGTGGCTGACAAAACTGTTGGTAGTGTTGGCATTTTCTAACTCATCGCCCGTCGCGCCTGTCAGTTGCACGCCTTGCTGTGTATAAGCACCCAAGCCATTTTTGCCATGCGAGACCACGACGGCTGGTAAATTAGCGGCGATATTTGCCCCTGTTATCTCGACCAGAATATTGAGATTGGCTTGTGAGCATAATTTGAACGACACGCCTGTTGAGGTCGGACACGCTGCGGAGGCGGCCTCGCTTGTGCCATCCGCACCATCGGCAAACGCGCTGGTCACGCGGTAAGTAAAGCGTCGTCCCCACGCATCGGTTTCACTCACCCCTAAGGTCGCCCATGGCAACACGCCACCGCTGGCTGTGTTAGCTGTAATCGAGCTACACACTAACGCCGCACCCGTATTCGTGGTGGCTTCTACGCCCGTATTCAACGTGCCATCGGCGGGGCACGGCAGGCGGTTGTTCGTTACCGCAAAGCCTAATAATGCCTCGCGAATTTCGGCTAATTGTTTGCGCGTCTCGGCGTTGCGCTGCTGCTCAATTTGTCCAGAAATCACAGGCAATAAACCGCCTAATACGAGGGTGATAATCATCAGCACCATCGCCATTTCAATCAAGGTAAAGCCTAAATTTTTACGCATAGTTCTCATGGGAGTTTATTTGCAAGTTTGTTGTCCATCTAAACACACTACTAAATCATTCACGCTCGCAAAGCCTGCTTCAACAGGACGATTAACCAGAAAATTATTGGACGGATTCATGGCGGTATGGGCATTGCCGCCTTCTAAGTAGCCAGTCGGTGGGTCGCCTAATACGGTGCGATTTTGCGGACTAATCGCTTGGCGTGCGACGAGCACCGTGGCGCGGTACGATCCTTGCCCGTTGATGCGTAGGCAGTTGGGATTGGCAGCATTCGGACAAGCATTGGGCGTATTGCTACCAGGTTTATGGTCAGCAGAAATTTGATAGAACACTAAATTCTTCCAATCTGGCCAATACGCATCGGTCATTAAATCAGCGCAAGCGGGGATACTCGCCCAGCTGCCTAGCATGGTGTTATCGATTGTGCCCGCACCTGTACCGTTATTGAAATCGTTGAGAGCACTTTGCAGCGCATTGAGCGCGTTAAGCAAAGTGGTCTTGTTGCTTGAGTTGCTCAAGGCATTGACGGCGGCGAGGGCGGCATCCAGCTTGGCTTGTACTTGTGCTGGGGTGTGTTGACCATTACTCAACTCCACGGCCCAATCCCCTGCGGTATCAACCGGGTTTTTTACGCTAGGCACCAAATTGCGAAGTTGGATAACGGCATTACTTGCATTGCTGAGACTTGCAATGAGACTCGCTTGTGAGCCTGTTGCTGAGTTAATGGCGGTAACGGGTTGATTCGGTAAGCGACCAAACAACGTGCCTGGCGTGCTAATAAAAGCACTGGGATTCGTCGGTAGCAGATTAGCTGGCACTGGCCACGGATATTTATTATTTGAGCCAGTAGCATAGCCATCTAAACAGGCTTTCACTTCACGTGCGATGCGTTGCTCGACAACAGGGAAAAGTTGTTCGTGAGTGAGGTAGATTGCCCTGTCGTTAAAAGTGTCGCTAGGCGCATTGATTTGATAATTGTTGTTAAGCAAAGCGGCAGTGCTAGGCATGGCATTGCTAGCTTCCAAATAATTTTGTACGCATAAATTTTCGAATACGCTCACACCGTCGCATAGCAGGGTATTGCTTGAGGAACGGGTTTGCGCGGCAAGCGGTGCTCCCGCAGCAAAAACAATTGCAATCAATTGATTGGCCGTTTGACTACCCGTCAAACTTAGCGTGCCTTGCGTGTCGCTATTGATATGGTTGGAATTGTCATCGCGAAAATTGCGCGATACGGCGTACCACAGGCGTTCGCCAGAGCCATCGCGTAAATCATCTATGCCCAAAGTTTTCCACGGCAATCGTCCGATGTAACTAGGGCATTCATTACCGACTAATAAATCAGCAACGCCATCATTATTATTGTCAGGGCAAGGCAAGCTGCCCAACACCGAAGCATCTTTGATAGCGCGCGCAATTAACGCTTCTTTCGCCTGCGCTAATGCTGCCGCGCTGTCGTTTTGGTGGGTAACTTTGACTGCGGAGGAATTGA
>JAVHQO010000149.1:0-2113 GCA_036171175.1 Gallionella sp. | reverse complement strand
GTGTTGTAACTGGTGGTCAAACAGCGATAGTTGCACGCTTTGTGCGGCTTGCTGATGCCAACTTAAAACGATTTCGCGGGTGTCTAGCGTTTCCGCGCGCAAGTTGGCATTGCTCAACACATTGATGCCATCGCCAAATAATTTTTCATAGGCAGACGGGCTGCGATAGGCGCGCCCCAGTAAAAATTTACTCGTCCAATCCGCATTGATTTGCCAAACAGCACCAAGACGCGGACTGATGGTGGGCTGCTCGCTCGTCGCGGCATCCCGACGCACACCTAGGTTCAGGGCTACATTCGGTACGATGTCCCATTCATCTTGTATAAACCCAGCATAACGTTTCGCCAGCGGGTTAATGTTGACCTCAATCGTGTTTAACGCGGCGGGATTAACCGAAAAAGACAAGTGTTGGCGCGCCAATAAATCTTGTCCCAGCTCAATACCCACAAGTAGATGGTGATTCCCCGTTAGTAACTGTGCATTCGCCTCGCCTTGTATCGCTTGGCCTTGCGTGTCGGTGTAAGCGTGGTAGTAGCCGACCATGGCGGCGCGATAAGGGTTAACCGTGTTGTAGTGAAAATCGCTATAAGCAGCACTCACATACAAATTTGCCGCAGAATTTAACTCATGCTGGTGTGTCAGGCTGAGCTGATTTCCGCTGTCGGTGACGCGCAAGCTAGGGTCGTCAAACACGCTCATAAATGGCGCAGATGAAGGTGTGATGGCGCGCTCATGCGCAATCAACTTGAGCTGCCAAGCATCGTGATCAAGGCGCACTAAAGCATGACGATTGGTCGAGAAGTCTAAGCCGTGCGCCACACCATCTGTCGCCACCGCACCGTCTTTACGCACCAATAAATTTTGTGGATTGAGATACGTTTGGTTGTGTCCAGCTTGTTGCTGTTGCGAGTATTGCAACAGCAAGCCAGTCTCGCCGTGGCGATGCGCGCCCAGCACATTCATGCCCGTTAAGCCGCCACTACTCACCAGCGCACCCACTTGCCGCTGCGGCGTTGTCGTCGCGTGTTTGGTAATCACATTTATCGTGCCCAACATCGCGTTCGAGCCATACAAGGCAGAGCTAGGTCCGGGGATATACTCAATGCGCTCAATCACGCTCATATCCAACCAGCCTTCTGAGCCCAACAAGGCTTGCCCATAGACATTATCGTTATTACGTTGCCCGTCGATAAGCAACAGCAAGCGCGTGTTGTAATCACCCGCAATCGCTAGCCCCCGCGCACCTTGATAGTCATACAAGCGATCATTATTGCCATATAACCCTGGCAAACTATTCAACGCTTGTGCAAGACTCGTCCAACCATGCTGCGCAATCTCAACGGCGGTAATCACTTGTACCGCAGCGGGGGCGGCACGTTCGGGCTGCTCATATTTCGCCGCCGAAGAAACCTGAGTATTGAGTAATTGCGTTAAAGAAAAATTATCAAGCTCGCTCGCCTGTACGAGCTCTACGCTGGCACATTGCGCACCCAGCACGGCTGCAAACAGTAGCGATTTGGCAAAGGACTGTGTAATGGTTTGCGTAATTGCTTGATGTATTTGCGTACTACTGCCCGGGTTCGCTGCGTCAACCGCCGTACTGACCACTTCTTGGCTAATTTCTTGTTCCAATAACGGCTGCTGCGCCGCATCAAAACACTGCGTAATCGACTGCGTTATTTCTGGCTCGTTGGCGGGAATAACGGATTGGCTAATAGACTGATTGATGCACGGCTCAGCGTTATCGTAAATCTCAGGAAATGACTGCGTAATAGATTGAGTAATCGTTTGTGCGGTGTTAGCACCCACCGACTGCACGATAGTTTGTTTGATAGTTTGCGTTATCACTCCCGCGCGAGGAGGCAATTTTTTGGTGTGTAACGGCGACGCAAAGCCGTGATGATGATGTTTCTTTTCCATAGACAACCCTGAGCACAACCTATTATGTTTTTGTGTTCTACTGGTTATTTTTATGGAACTAGCCTCGCGATTTTTCGCGAAGGCGGAACTTACCGTAACTAGCTAATTTAGTGCAAGCATTTTCTGCTTAAATGGTTAAGAACTGCTGATTGACCGTTCAATAGCCCACAAACGAATGCTCAGCACCACCAAT
>JAVHQO010000148.1:0-10230 GCA_036171175.1 Gallionella sp. | reverse complement strand
ACACCCCGATCGAAGTGGACTACTACAAGAACGGCGGGATTCTGCCGTTTGTGTTAAAGGAATTGGTGAGCAAGGCTTAACATCAAATGAACTTAATTTTACAAGCCACGCACGACATTCGAGCCGAGCCGCTCGCTTATCTGCAACAACTCGCTGGTACTCAAAACATCGCGAAAATTGCGCCTAACGTGTGGTGTTTGCATGGCGCACAAATTCATGCACAGTTGAGCGCGTACTGTTTCGCGCAGCAAATTGATTTTGGCTTTGTTCCTGCCGCGCAAAAACTCAGCGACTTCGGCTTAGTCGTGATGGATATGGACTCGACGCTGATTAACATCGAGTGCATCGACGAAATTGCCGATATGCAAGGACTAAAGCCACAAGTAGCGCAGATTACTGAAGCTGCGATGCGCGGCGAATTGGACTTTGCCGAGAGCTTGCGGCGGCGCGTGGCGTTGCTCAAAGGCTTGGATGAATCAGCCTTGCAGCGCGTCTATGACGAACGTTTACAGCTCAATCCTGGCGCGGAAAAGATGTTATTGGTGCTTAAAAAATACGGCATCAAAACCCTGCTGGTATCAGGTGGCTTTATGTTTTTTAGCGAACGTCTTAAGGCGCGCCTAGGGTTGGATTGCGCTTATGCCAATACACTCGAAGTTGAACACGGCAAACTCACGGGACGCGTGTTAGGCGACATCGTCGATGCGCAAGCCAAAGCTAATTTTTTAATTCAAACACGCGAGGCATTGAGCTTACAAGCCAGCCAAGTGGTTGCGATGGGCGACGGCGCGAATGATTTACTGATGATGCGCGCAGCCCGTATGGGCATCGCCTATCACGCCAAACCTGTGGTGCGTGAACAAGCCAGCTATGCCTTAAATTTTGTCGGACTAGATGGTCTATGCCATTTACTCGGCTCTCACTAAAGCCCTTTTATGCCTAACAAAAACTTGCGTACTTTCGACACACTCATCATCGGTAGTGGTTTGGCAGGGCTGACCTTAGCCCTGAAACTCGCCGAGCAACAAAAAGTTTGCATCGTCACTAAAAAAGCGTTGCTGGACGGCGCAAGTAGCTGGGCGCAAGGCGGCATCGCGGCGGTGTTATCCGAGTCTGATTCCATAGCTGCGCATATCCAAGACACGTTAATTGCGGGTGCGGGACTGTGCGACGAGGCTGCCACGCGCTTTGTGGTCGAGAATGCCAAAGCGGCGATTGCGTGGCTCATCGAACAAGGTACACCGTTTACTAAAGACGAAGGTTCACGCACTGGCTATCACTTAACGCGTGAAGGTGGACACAGCCAACGCCGCATCATTCACGCGGCTGACCACACCGGTCAAGCCGTACAAGAAACCTTGGCGCGCCGCGTCTTGCAGCACGCCAATATCACCGTGCTAGAGCAACATATCTCGATTGATTTAATCACAGGGCACAAACTTAAACGCGCCGAACAGCATTGCTACGGCATGTATGTACTCGACACTGTCACAGATGAAGTCATTACCATCGCGGCAAAAAATACCGTGTTGGCAACGGGTGGCACGGGCAAGGTGTATCTCTACACCACCAATCCCGACACTGCCACGGGCGACGGTATTGCGATGGCGTGGCGCGCAGGTTGCCGTGTCGCGAATATGGAGTTTATTCAGTTTCATCCCACCTGTTTGTATCACCCGCACGCCAAATCTTTTTTGATTAGCGAGGCGGTGCGCGGCGAAGGTGGTTTGCTCAAGCTGCCCGATGGCACACGCTTTATGCCACACCATGATGAACGTGCCGAGCTCGCCCCGCGTGATGTGGTGGCGCGCGCGATAGATTTTGAGATGAAAAAAGGCGGCTTGGATTGCGTCTATTTAGACATCTCGCATCAGTCAGTCGAGTTCTTAAAAGAACACTTCCCCACCATTTACGCGCGCTGCTTGAGTTTAGGCATCGACATCAGCAAAGAGCCGATTCCTGTTGTGCCGGCCGCGCATTACACCTGCGGCGGCGTGATGACCGACTTGCACGCGCGTACCGATATTGAGAATTTATATGCGGTGGGCGAAACGGCTTACACCGGCTTACATGGCGCAAATCGCTTGGCGAGTAACTCTTTGTTGGAGTGTTTGGTATTTGCCGCTGCGGCTGCACAGGATATTTTGAACAAACCGCAACGCCCAACCATTGCCCTGCCTGACTGGGATGACAGCCGCGTCACCGATGCCGATGAGCGCATTGTGATTGCACATAACTGGGCAGAATTGCGTCACTTCATGTGGGACTATGTGGGCATTGTGCGCACCAATAAGCGTTTAGAACGCGCCGCACATCGCATCAAATTATTGCAGGCCGAAATACAAGAGTATTACGCTAATTTTCATGTCTCCGCCGATTTGCTGGAGTTGCGTAATTTAGTTACTAATGCGGACTTGATTGTGCAAAGTGCACTGCTGCGCCACGAAAGTCGCGGCTTGCATTTCAGCAAAGATTATCCTGCCATGCAGAATCAGCCTAGCCCCACTATCCTCACGCCAGCTAGTGCTAGCCCAGGCATGGCACGAGTCTAAAATTGCCTTGCGGGTATTTATTGCGTCTTCACCAGCAGTCTTATCGCCACCCGTAACCGCCGAAAATCGTTAGCGGATAAGGCATCAAAAACGATGATGCGTATTATATTTTTTTGACCGTGCACATCGCGCAAATGCAAAAAAATCACATGAACACCCACCCATGAACTTGCGAGTAAGGCTGCTTGATAGCGCATATTGTCGCTATCTAAGCACGCTAACAAATCACCCTGCACGAGTAGCTCACGCAGCGTGACACGGCGCAATTGCCAGCACCAACTTAGCAAGATGAACAGCATGCCGCTGATTTGATAGCCAATCGAAAAATTTACCCACAACAAAATAACCAGTGCCGCTAAGTGCACTAGCCCAATTAAAATACGCAGTGTGGGAGAAGGATGAAACGAATAAAACTGCGGCGACATGGCCGTCGTAACTTAAAAAACAATCATGCCGACGATTGCAAGTAAGACTAAGAAAAGTCCGACTAACAGCATGGCGTTATTACCTTTATCCGAGGCGCGTTGATTACGATTGCTATAGTAAACAGGACTGGATTTTTCTGCTGCACTAGCCAAAGTATTGGCTTGCTGTGCTAACTTTTGCATATCAGCTGCACTTGCTTTGGGCATTTTTAGCGTCTTAGACAAATCATCTATGTCTTCTTTGCTTGAGGTCAATGCTGCGAGCTTCATGGTTGCCGCAGCAGAATCAAAACTCTTAGACAAGCCACTGGTCGTCGCCACTGCTTGAGCCTGCTCATCGGTTGCTTCAAGACTGCCAGTAAATGAAATGGCATCAGCTAGCTTCGCCTCTACCCTGACAGGGGCAGCCTGCACATTGATAGCGCCATTAGAGCGCGGCAAGGTGTCTTTACAAGCCCGCAAATCAGCAGCGAAATCTTTAGCATTCTGATAACGATCATCCACGCCCTTAGCTAATGCCTTAGCTACAATAAAATTGAGCATTTCTGGCACTAATGGATTGATGGTACTGGGCAGCGCGGGGGCAGCATTAAGCGTTTGATACATGATGGAATTAACATTGTCGCCATTAAACGGCGCGCTGCCTGTCAGCATTTCATACAGCATCACGCCCAGCGAAAATATATCGGAGCGTTGATCTAATGCCTTACCCATAACTTGTTCAGGCGACATGTATTTAGGCGAACCCAACACCATACCTGTTTGCGTACGCACGCCAGCCGACGCCATGCGTGCGATACCAAAATCGGTAATTTTCACATGACCATCACGAATTACCATGATGTTCGATGGCTTCACATCACGATGTACGATGTCGTATTCGTGCGCATAAGCCAAACCCGATGCGACTTGTGCCACCATGTCCAAGACGTGATCAATAGGCAGCAAGCCCGCATCATTCATGATGTCGCGCAATTCACGACCTTGCAAAAACTCCATCGCGATATAAGCCACATCGCCACTTTTACCCACATCGTAAATGGTCACGATATTAGGATGATTGAGTCGGCCCGCCGCTTTGGCTTCTTGGTAAAAACGCCCTTCGTATTCGTCTTTGCCTTCTTGGGCTAAACCTAGGTTAATGGTTTTAATCGCGACGACACGGTCAATCAAGGGGTCTTTAGCTTGATAGACCACGCCCATCGCACCTTGGCCTAACTCACGAATTACTTCATAGCGCCCTAGCTGCTTAATCATTGCGACCACCTGTTTTTATTGATAAGTACATTACGCATAAAAATATTTTAATTACAGATTGCGGGATTAAGCTCAATTCTTTTATTGGCTTGAGCAACAAGGGTATGCGTGAATAATTTTTGATTCGGCAAAATAACAATCACCACATGCTTGCCTACGCTTACTTCTAAATCCATCTGCCGACTCGACAAACGACCTTTTTGCGCCCCATCTACAAACACCAGCGTGCCACTCTGGCAACTCACCGCAATCACGGCTTTACCGCTGTCCGCACCGTGACTGGCAAAACCCAGCAAACGCGAAGTTTTGACATTAGCCGCCAACTCGGCTTGCTCTTGTGTGGTTAATGGCGCGGGTCGCTTAATCACATAGACAGGCTCAGCTCGACGCGGCTCAGTCTTAACAGGCTTCAGAGCAGCTTGGCGCGCCAACTCAGCACGCACCGCATTCGCTATTTGGGTATCGGATATCACCGCAACCCCACTGCTCGCAACGGGCGTAGTAACAGGTGCTACAGGTGCGACTTTAGCCATTCGCGCTGCGGCTACTTGCTGTTTATTGAGTACATCATGGCGCGCCATAACTTTCAAACCGAACACCAGTAACAGCACGCAAGGAATTCCTAGCAGCGCAATATAAATAGGGCGAGTGCGCGGATCTAAGGCTTGATAATAATCACGCACTTTATTCAACCAAGGATCTAGCGGTTGCTGCACTTGCTTAATTTTTTTAGCGCAACTCACCACCCATTTATCAAAGCGCGTGGCTGGTTCGCCCGCTCCATCATGTACCGCAAACGGACGCGTCGTTTTATCCCCTGGATAACCAATCGCATACACTTCATGCTCGCGTACGTGTTTGTCGGTACGCGCACCTTGATAATGGAACATGCCCGCGTATTTAGGCGATAAGCGCGACACCGCATCGTAATAGGAACGCGACACCAAAATTTGGCTAGCATCCGCAAAACCCATCACGCGTTGAGCAACATTGATACCGTCACCAACAATATTTGGCAAGCCATTCAAATCACGCACCAATCTCACTGGACCTAGATTGACCCCCATGCGTACTAGTAAAGGCGGTTCGATATTTGGGTCTTCGTGCAACATTGCAGCACGCATACTTAAAGCCGCTTTAAGCGCGTCTTCAATGTCGCCCATAAAGTTAATTGCCGCGCCATCACCCGTGTCTAAAATAATCCGATCTGACAAAGGCACATCCCGAATCGCTGCGGACAAATAACCATTAAAACGCTCTTTAAGAGAAATCTGACCAGCGACAGAACGCTTGGAGTATCCAACGATATCCAAGAAAAATACGCTACACATGATGGTTTTATTGCTGGCTTGATCCATTTTCTTTCCGAAATCGTAGCACTTTAATGCCTTTAGATAGTCAGCGTGATGAGACAACTAGCCTTTAATTTTAGTGGCAGTTAGCGTTTAACACCAGTATTAGTTTTAGTCTTTTTATGAACGCTCGGTTTGGCACGTCTTGGGTCTTTATGCGCTACTGCTTTTTTAACCATTGCGGGTCTAACTGCGACTTTTACGGGCGGGTTTAATGCCACTTCTGACATCGCCAAATCGTCACTTTGCGGCTCATTCGTATCATCTAACCCGACCCACTCCAGAACCTGCTCAACCTCACCCGTACCCAATTCGGCGGTCATGCCGCGCTTCAAACGCGGCGGTAAGTTAATTAAACCAAAACGCACTCGGATTAAGCGACTTACGGTTAATCCGAGTGCCTCAAAAGTTCGCCGCACAATACGATTGCGTCCTTCTTTGAGCATCACCCGATACCAATGATTAAAGCCTTCGCCACCTTCGTCGAGCAATTTATCAAAGCTCACGCGACCATCTTCTAGCTCGATGCCCACGCCTAGCATTTGCTCCATTTGCTCTTCAGACAATTTACCTTGCACGCGTACCGCATACTCACGCTCCACGGCAAAACGCGGATGCATCAAACGATTTGCCAACTCACCCGAAGTGGTAAAAATCAGCAAGCCGCTGGTGTTGAAATCCAAGCGTCCAATCGCCGTCCATTTTTGCCCGCGCAGTTTCGGCAATTTATCAAAAACAGTCGTACGTTTTTCCGGATCATCACGGCTGACGATTTCGCCTTCTTGTTTGTGATACAACAAAATTCGCACGTCATGCTCGCGCTCGCCCACGCGGATGGTGCGGCGGTCGGTGCGAATTAAATCGCCCGTTACCACGCGCATCCCTTGGGTTGCGGGTTCGCCATTGACGCTTACTCCGCCACTGGCAATCCACTCCTCCATCGTGCGACGCGATCCAAAGCCTGCTTGCGCTAAGACTTTTTGTAATTTTTCGCCGCGCTCAGGTGTTTCTGGCTCGCTTACTGCTTCAAACTTTTTCTTCATAACACCATTTCACGTCGTTCCATTACGGCTTGCGCCAGCGTTCCCGCATCCACTTGTTCGAGTTCACCTCCAACAGGCAAACCTCGCGCAATACGAGAGACTTTAATTCCAAGCGAGTGCAACATTGCCGCCAAGTAATGCGCGGTGGCATCACCCTCTACGGTAAAATTGGTCGCCAAAATCACTTCACAAGGCTGCTCTTGCACGCGCTTTTGCAGCCTATCCAAATGCAATTCTTTCGCACCTATACCATCCAAGGGCGACAGCCTACCCATCAACACATAATAGCGACCGCGATAACACAGCGTTTGTTCCATCATCAGCAAATCCGCTGGCATCTCCACCACGCACAGCAAACTTTCATCGCGCTCATCTGCCGCGCACATGCTGCAAATAAGCTGTTCGGAAAAGTTGTTACAGCGCGTGCAATGCTGGATATTTTGCGCCGCTGCGGCGAGCGATTTCGCAAGTAATAATGCGCCCTCACGATCACGCTGCAACAAGTGATACGCCATGCGCTGTGCCGACTTAGGTCCTACGCCTGGCAAACAACGCAGCGAGCTAATCAAGGCTTCGAGATGAGAGGGAATTTTCACGCAGAATTAAAATGGCAGCTTCATACCAGGCGGTAAAGATGCCGAAAAACCGCTCATACGTTGCGCCGTAGTCGCCGCAATTTTTTTCATCGCGTCATTCATCGCTAACACCAACAAATCTTCCAACATTTCTTTATCATCGCCCAACACGCTATCGTCCAAACTCACACGACGCACATCATGCGCACACGTCATCAGCACTTTCACCATGCCTGATGCGGCTTGTCCTTCGACCTCCACGGTCGCCAACTCAGCTTTGGCTTTTTCCATGTTTTGCTGCATTTGCTGCGCTTGTTTCATCAAGCCGCCCAATCCGCCCTTCATCATTTTTATCTCTCCTAAAACTAAATTGCTCTAATTGAATCACTTAATAATTGCGCACCTAATTCGGCTTGCGCAGCGATGACAAAATCGTCCGTCGCAATCGCCTCGTTGGCTTGCTGCTGACGATCTGATTTAACTTGTTGCTCAACAATCGCAGGCGTTGCAATGGTATTTTGACCAAGCACAATCTGCACTTTTAACGGACGTGCGAAATAGTCGCTCAACACCGCCTGCAAACGTTCAAAGGCAACTTTATTATTTTGCAGCCCTTTATGTTCAGCGGACAAACTCAACACCATGCGCTCGCCTTCTAGGCTTTCCAACACGCAGTTTTTCGCCAACTGCCCCGCTAGTCCTTGCAAATTTAATTGCGCCAACAAGTTCGCCCAGTCAGGCAACTCACCTGCGGCAAGTGTGGGAGCGATAGCTTTGGGCTGAGGTGTCACCACAGGCTGAGTTACGGCCGCAGCTTCTGTCACGCGGTAAATCGCTTCTGCTTGCTCCGCGAGCGCAACAGCAGGCCGTACCGTTCTTGTCACCGCAGGCGGTATCACCACACTGGATGGCGCGCTTGTGCCAATTTGCCCCTTGCTCGGCGCGAACGCCAACATACGCAACAGCGTCATGGTAAAACCTGCATATTCATCGGGTGCTAAGTCGATTTCATCGCGACCATGAATGGCAATTTGGTAATACAACTGCGCGTCCGCCGCTGTCAACAATTGCGCCAATTCCAACAACGCCGCAGCATATGGATCATCCTCAGCAATCACGGCAGGCACGGTTTGCGCCAGCGCGATGCGATGCAACAAACTGGCTAATTCTTGCAACGCCACATCAAACGCAATGCTACGACTAGCCATATTGTCGGCTACCGCCAACAACGCTGCGCCGTTTTGTTGCTGCAAAGCGTTCAGCAAATCAAACAAATATGTTTGGTCGATTGCGCCCAACATATTGCGCACCACCGCTTCATCCACGCTGCCCGCCGAGAATGCAATCGCTTGATCCATCAAACTCAAAGCATCGCGCATACTGCCATTTGCTGCGCGCGCCACCAGATTTACCGCAGCGGTTTCAAAGGCGATGCGCTCTTCGCCCAACACATATTGCAAATGCGTAGAGATGAGCGCGGGCGGGAGTTGCTTGAGATTAAATTGCAGACAACGTGACAACACCGTGACAGGGATTTTTTGCGGGTCAGTCGTCGCCAAAATAAATTTCACATGCGCAGGCGGTTCTTCTAAAGTCTTCAACATTGCGTTGAATGCCGACTTCGACAACATGTGTACTTCGTCGATGATATAAACCTTGAAGCGCGCACTGGTCGGCGCATACAGCGCGCCTTCGAGCAGCTCACGCATACTGTCAACTTGGGTATTGGATGCCGCATCCAGCTCAATTAAATCGACAAAACGCCCTGCATCAATGTCGCTACACGCGCTACACACGCCGCACGGCGTGGCAGTGATACCCGTCAAGCAATTCAGCGATTTTGCGAAGATGCGTGCGATGGTGGTTTTACCCACGCCGCGCGTGCCAGTGAACAGATAAGCATGATGCAGACGATTTTGCGACAGCGCATTGCTCAATGCCTGAACGACGTGTTGCTGCCCCGCCAATTGGGCAAAGTTTTTCGGTCGCCATTTGCGGGCTAGTACCGTGCTAGCTGACATATCTAGGGTTCCTTGAAACTTTGCAGATGATAGATATATGAAAAATTCATATACCTCAATAGGAGGCGAGCCTTACCCCCGGCACTTACAATAAATAGCTGTGGCTGCTTCCTTCCGGACCTGACCAGGTTCACTACCTTGCAATGCGGGGAGACCCGCCAAACTTTAACAGTGCATTCAAAACTACTGATGAAGCAATTAGCCATCTGACTAGGCTGCCAAAAAACGTCAGCCAAGTCATTGGTTATCCGCTCGACATAACGGCGTTGCGTTCAAATTCAAAATCCTCATGTGCAAAAGCACATTCTGGTTTTTCATTTTCGCACGCCTTGTTCTGTCATCGCTCGCTACGTTTTTAATACACTGTTTCAACCTACTGCGCGCCACGAAAGCGGCGTTGCGCAATTACTTAAAATCTTCATGTGCAAACCAGCACATTCCGGTTTTTCGTTTCATGCGCGCCTTGCTCTCCTGTCGCTCGCTACGGTTGTAATACTCTCAAAGCACACGCTTGAATGACATGTGCGATGAATAAAAATTTTATAAACTAAATCGCCTTCACTGGAATCATGCCGATACGCTTTTTCCATTCGGCAGGACCTATGTCATGCACTGAGCGACCTTGTGTATCGACCGCCACGGTGACGGGCATATCCGCTACTTCAAATTCGTAAATTGCTTCCATACCTAAATCGGCGAATGCCACAACTTTAGCGTGGCGTATAGCTTTTGACACCAAATACGCCGCACCGCCTATGGCGATTAAATAAACAGCTTGGTGATTTTTAATCGACTGAATCGCGCTCGCACCGCGCTCTGCTTTACCAACCATGCCCATCAAACCTGTTTGTGCCAACATCGCTTCGGTGTATTTATCCATACGCGTCGCAGTGGTCGGTCCAGCGGGCCCTACAGCTTCGTCGCGCACCGCATCAACAGGTCCGACATAATAAATGAAGCGACCATTAAAATCCACGCCTTCAGGCATTTTTTCACCGCGCGCCA
>JAVHQO010000147.1:0-2122 GCA_036171175.1 Gallionella sp. | reverse complement strand
GTTTCTAGCAAAGAAAAATGTCCTTCGCTCAATACCGTTTGAATATGTTCGGCAACTTTCGCGTAATCCAGCGCGTCGTCGATGTCGTCGCTGATACAGGCGCGGCTATTCGGCAAGCCGATGTCGAGGTCGATTTGTAGTGTTTGCGGCACGCGTTTCTCGCGCTCATAAATACCAATGAGCGTGGTGACTTTGAGCTCGCGAATGAAAATAATGTCCATGATTATTTGGGCTTGCAGAAGTTTTAGGTGGCGCGGAATGATTCAAGTAAAATCCGCAATTCACTATTTTAGGGCATTCCCGATGTTGACCATAGCTTTTGTCATTGCAGCATATCTTTTAGGTTCAATTTCTTTCGCCGTGGTGACCAGTAAAGCCTTCGGCATCGCCGATCCGCGTACCTATGGCTCAGGCAATCCAGGTGCGACTAATGTGTTGCGCAGCGGTAAAAAAGCGGCGGCGGCGTTGACTTTATTGGGCGATGCGGCAAAAGGTTGGCTGGCGGTATTCTTGGCGATTAAATTCGCACCGCACGATCAAAGCGGCTTGCTGCTGGTGGCATTGGTGGCACTTGCAGTATTTTTAGGACATGTCTTTCCGGTGTTCTTAAAATTTCAAGGCGGCAAAGGCGTGGCGACCGCGTTGGGGATTTTGTTGGCGTTAAGCGTGTGGCTGGGGCTGGCGGTGTTGGCGACTTGGCTGTTTATGGCGGTAGTGTTTCGCTACTCATCGTTGTCGGCGTTGGTTGCCGCCATCGCCGCGCCGATTTACGCCATGCTGTTCCAGTTACGCATCGAGTTAGTCATCGCCACCGCAATCATGTCGCTGCTGTTGCTATGGCGACATAAAAGTAATATTCAAAATCTAATGAGCGGCAAAGAAAGCAAAATCGGCAGCAAATCGAAGTCGGTCTGAGAATGTCGTTCCACCCATAAAAAGAGACACCCTAGGGTGTCTCTTTTTATGGGGCGATGATTGTTATTCGCTGACGGTAGAAGTTCCCATGGCTTGCCTACCGCTGCAAACATCCGTCTTAGAAATCAAAACGATATTCAATTTTTGCCAGCGTGCTAACTTTACTTACACCTGCGTTATACCAACGGCAATCAACGTGCGATTCGATGCGGCTGTTTTTGCTCATAGGGGCGACGTAAGCCAATTCAAACTTCGCTTCGCGTTTTACCAACAACGACAATACTTGAATAAATTTAGTCGTGTCATTGCTAATCGCCGTTTGTGAGACCGTGCCGACCAACGACAGCGCGTTACTCACCGCACGATTAGGCATATTCAAAGTAACCGTGGCGGAATCGTGCGCTAACGCGGTATCAGTAAAGGTATTGGCGAAAATGCGGTTATCAACGTGAAAAATTTTAGCTCGGACATTTTGCTGTTCAACTTCAATCAATTGTGCGACAGGTTGGCTAGTGCTATCGGCAACAGGCGCGCTGTTCACTTCAACAAATTTGTAAACCACCGAAGAAATACGGGCAACCAGACCAACCGAGCTTGATGCGTTGGCGGTATTGCTGCTGGCTTGGGCTTTAGAAGCGGAGATGAGCGTTGTAATCAACACAATGCCAAGGATAAGAATATGCATGATTTCCTCCTTTAGAGGGTTTCATGGCAGCCCCGCTATCTTTCCGTATGGTTAAGACCGGTGGCTTTGCGTTACCTGATTTCTCAGGCTTTGCCCCATGTTGCTAGCGCGCACATTAACGACAGGCGCACGAAACACCAAGGTGATTGGTCGGTTTTTGGCAGTGGAAATAAACGGTAAGCGGGGCAGACGAACGGTAGGAAGTTTGGAGTGAGCGGTAGCGGTGTAGGGTGTCAATAAGCGTCACGCATAACACCAGATGTTTAATTTGGCGCAATAACGATTGCGCGCGACCAACAACAACGCTTAGTGGTAATCCTCTTCTTCGCGCTGATGACGCACCGCTACTATCGTCACGGTTTTGCTATCTTCAATTTCAAACAGCGCTACATAACCTGTGTTGCCAAAAGGAATCAGCAACTCGCGTAGCAACTGATTATTCGTTTCATTCGCAACCTTGCGGCAATTGAACGGGAATTGTTCTAGCACCTGAATGCTTGTGGCGATGGTCTTGCGGGCGCG
>JAVHQO010000146.1:0-2130 GCA_036171175.1 Gallionella sp. | reverse complement strand
ACTGAGGTTTTCGATTTAAAATATACAGCCAGTTTTTATGCGATATTAATTTCACTTTTAATGGGGTCGACACTTGCCGCACAAACCTCAAAAAATGAGTGATCGAGAACTTTCTTGTGCATAAAATACCCTTATGAAAATTTTTAATCGCCGGATTGAGCGTTTATCTCGACGCCTCAAAGGACTTTCCGTCCTGCAAGACTTTGAACAGCAGCAAGAAAAATTTGCAAAGAAGTACCCTCAATTTAATATTGGTAAGTGTTCGTATGGCATGCCTATAGTCCATGCACACGACAAACGGACAAGCTTGTGCATTGGTTCATTTTGCTCAATTGCCAGTGGGGTAGAGATTTTTCTGGGGAACCACCACCGAACAGACTGGATTTCTACCTATCCATTCCCCGCTTTTTTTGATGATGCATCCCACATTGAAGGCTATGAAGTCACCCGTGGTGATGTCATCGTTGGTAGTGATGTGTGGTTATGTGCCAATTGCACAATTCTCTCTGGCATCACCATTGGACATGGTGCGGTCGTCGGGACGGGTGCAATCGTTACCCATGACGTTGAACCCTATGCCATTGTCGCGGGGAACCCGGCCCGAACCGTCCGTTATCGATTTGACGAGGCAACCAGAGCTGCTCTTCTGGAAATGGCCTGGTGGGACTGGCCACTGGAAGAAATTCGCTCTGTGGTGCAACTTCTCTGCTCCGACCAAGTTCATCGTTTGATCGCGTATGCGAAGACGAGGAATATTTAATAGCCCGCTTGCTTGTTTTTCAGCAACATTCAATATATTCACTCATGAAACATGACTACGCAATAACATTCGCTTGCTACAACGCAGCACATTACACTAAGACTTTAGTTGACAGTCTGATCCAGGTGGGGACACCATTGAGTCGCGTCGTGGTTGTCGACAATGGTTCGACAGATGAAACTCGTGATTATCTTCAAACTTTACCTCTCGGGGGGCGAATTTTCAATAAAAGTAATCAAGCCTGTGGTGTTGCCTGGAATCAGGGTATTCTGCATCTGCAAGCAGAATGGACAATTGTCATGAACAATGATCTGATTGTTCCATCTGAATGGGTTGAGAATTTGATTCAAACAGCCATTGATAATCATCTCACGGTTATTTCACCTGCGCTAATTGAAGGTGAGTTCGATTATGATTTTGAGCAATTCGCGTCAGATGCAAGCAATAAAATGCAACACGTTTTCAGGCACCGGACGCAACATGCAGTTTGTATCTGCATTCATCGATCTGTTTTTCAAAAACTAGGCTATTTCCGAGCTAACCCCAGTTTGCTTGGTTTTGAGGATACTATTTTTTTTCAGGATTTATCAAAATCTGATTTTCGCAGTGCCATCAATGGACGGGTCTGGTTGCACCACTTCGGCTCAATTACGCAAAAAGAGATGAAGCAGAATCTTGGCAAAGCCGCAAAAGACGTGCTGGTTAAGGTCAATGACCGACAGCTGCTCCAGCAGAGCTGGCTGGAGCGCAAGATGGCAAGATTCCAGTCGAAAAAGCTACAAGCAGCGTGGCGTCAGGCGGAACTCCACGACCACGGTATGACACTGCACGGCGAGCGGATAAACCATTCGTTCGTTTGGCGATAGAAATCAACACAATGGCTGATATTCCTGCACCACCTCTTCAACCATGACCGATTCGACAGCAACTGGTTCAATGCGTGTTACCAGCGTCTGGGCAAGGCTAGGTCGATTTCTGCCTTACTTTGGTGCTTTGCGGGGAACCTGGGCGATGGTGGCAACCAGTGCCATTGTGGGTGCAGCCACCGAGCCGATGATTCCCGCGCTGCTCAAACCACTCCTTGACCGGGGGTTTCAGCAGGGCAACCTCGAAATATGGGAGGTTCCTACCGCGTTGCTCCTGCTTTTTGGTGTGCGTGGTCTTGCCGGGTATGTCTCCCAAATTGGGTTGACCCGCATCACACAGCACGGCTTGCAGGTAATGCGCAAGGCCATGTTTGCAAAAATACTGGAGGCAAAACTTCGGCTTTTTGCCGACCAAACTTCTAGTGCGTTGTCTAACACCGTGGTGTATGAAGTGCAAAACGGTGCAGCGTTACTCGTCAACGTCATGCTGAGCCTAGTGCGCAA
>JAVHQO010000145.1:0-2131 GCA_036171175.1 Gallionella sp. | reverse complement strand
TCGCGCACGGCCACCGGCTGCCCGACATCCTGGACTACACGCTGGCGCAGTTGAAAGGCTTTGCAGCAGCAAGCGCTCGCTTGGACAGCACGCGTGATGCCCAACTCCTGTCCCTGATTGCCATTGGCAGCCGGGGCGACTCCAAAAACCTCGATCAAACGCTTGAACGCTTGAGCACTGCATCAACCCTTTCATGAAAATCTCCATCCAAATCGACAGTAAAGCAGCCCAAGCCCAACTGCGCCGCTGGGGTGGAGAGTTTCGCGACAAGGTCAAAAAGGCAGTTGCCAAGGCGATGGCCAAAGAGGCTGTCGCAATCAAGCAAGACGTGCGCGCTCAGGTGGCCAGTCAACTCACTGTTGTCAAAAAGAACTTTCTGAAAGGCTTTTCTGCTTACGTGATCGACAAGGACAAGAGTCGCCTGCCCGCACTGTACGTGGGCTCGCGTATCCCCTGGGTCGGTATGCACGAAAAAGGCGGGACCATTTCGGCCAACATGCTGATTCCCCTGCATGGCCGGGTCGGGCGCAAACGCTTCAAGGCACAGATCGCTGAACTCATGCGAGGTGGCAACGCTTACTTCATCAAAAACGCCAAGGGCAACGTGGTGCTGATGGCCGAGAACATCAAGGAGCACGACCGCCCCTTGGCTGGCTTCAAACGCCGGTACAGAAAAGCTGAAGGCATCAAGCGCTTAAAGCGTGGTGCTGATATCCCGATTGCGGTGCTGGTTCCTCGCGTCATGCTCAAAAAGAGGCTCGATATTGAGCGACTGGTGGTGCGGCGCATCCCACGACTGGTCGCAGAAGTGGAAAAACAAATCAGGACCGTGGTTTGATTGATGCCGTCAAATGTTGCACCCACCCAGATTCATGAAATGTCTTCATCTCCTGAACGCAATAAGGTTTCGAAATCTTGTCCACCATAAAACACACCGAGGATGTCGACCCGATCCGTGTTGACCTCAAACGCAATCACACAGCGTTTTTTGTAATTTGTGACGCGCAGTCCAGGTCGTACGTCATCACGACGGCTTGCCCTGTGCGGGAAAGTATGCAGTCCTTCGCAATAAGTGACGATGGCGCTGGTGTAACGATAGGCAATCTCAGGTGAAGCGGCTTCAGCAATGTAGCGATAGAGCGCCTCAAGCTGCTCCAGCGCCTCTGGCGAGAAAACGACTGCGTAAGGCATCAGGCATTGACAGTGGAACTTTTATGCAGGTTCGCAAGACGCGAGCGCACCTGCTTTAAGGCGATAGCGCGCGTCGGATCTGCTTTGAGCGCGTCAAAGGCAGGCCCGACTTCTTGCTGCAACCAATTCTCAACAGCGCGGTCGCGGGCCATCAAAGCGCGCAAGCCGTCTCGGATGACCTCACTCTCGCTGGCGTACTCGCCACCAGAGACTTTCGATTTCACGACATTGGCCATCTCGTTGGGCAAAGTGATGCTGAATTGTTGGGTGCTGCGCATGCTGACCTCCGTTTTGACAGGATTAAATCCTACTGTACCGCATTTTGCGAGCTAGCAAAAGTTGCTCGTTTACGAACAACCAACAGCCTTCTGACATGTTCTGAATTTATTTCCACCATTTCATCCAACTCTTACTTAACCCATGGCCAACAACCGCATCGCTGTTTTAGTCGCCCTTGAAGGTGCCGATGAGGGGCTCAAACGCGCCCTGAATTCCGCCCAGCAAAGCCTGGGCGAGTTGGCATCGACCGCCAAGACCGCAGGCGACAAGGCTGCGCGCGGCATGGCCGAGGTCAAAGCAGGCATGTCAGCGTTTGGTGACCAGGTGGCCACTGCCAAGACGCAACTGCTCGCGTTCCTGTCCATCAATTGGGCGGCAGGCAAAGTGCAGGAGATCGTGCAGGTCGCAGATGCCTGGAACATGATGGGCGCGCGCCTGAAACTGGCAACTGCCGGTCAGAATGAGTTCGTCGTCGCGCAAAAGGCGCTGTTTGACATCGCTCAGCGCATTGGTGTGCCGATTCAGGAAGTCTCGACCCTGTACGGCAAGTTGCAGCAAGCGGTGCGCATGTTGGGTGGTGAACAAAAGGACGCATTGACCATCACCGAGAGCATCTCACAGGCCTTGCGCCTGTCCGGTGCGTCGGCCACTGAAGCCCAAT
>JAVHQO010000144.1:0-10336 GCA_036171175.1 Gallionella sp. | reverse complement strand
CGTGTGGTGTACGACATTTCAGGCAAGCCACCCGCAACGATAGAGTGGGAGTGATAATTTATAGCTTTATTTGATTTTTTTTGGTAAAAGCCACTAAAGTACGGTAAAATGCTCGTATTAGTCGGGTGCTTAGCTCAGTTGGTAGAGCACCGCCCTTACAAGGCGATTGTCGGCGGTTCGACCCCGTCAGCACCCACCAGGCTAAACAATTTTTGGAGTGGTAGTTCAGTTGGTTAGAATACCGGCCTGTCACGCCGGGGGTCGCGGGTTCGAATCCCGTCCACTCCGCCAGCACCGTGTTAATTTTTTGATTTCAATAGATTCTCTTCTGTAAAAATCTGTTAAATCAGCAAATGACACAACAAAGGGACACAACTAATCGGTTGTTGTCCCTTTTTTATGCTCATATTCTCAGCATCGCACCTCAAAACTTCCAGATACGACCTTTATTCCGTCCGTTTAACCATGCCGAGCTGGGTGTTGATCTTGATAATTGCGCTAATGAAATGCCACAGTTACATACATGATGAGTCATTTTTTATTCGCCCAAGGGGATGATTCGTTCAAACTTTTTCCAACAACTCCGTCAACAGCTCGGCTGATTGCGCGGGATTGCTCAAGGTCTCGCCACTGAGCCAAAAAACGTCTTCGGCGCGGCTGCCTAGCGTGTTGATTTTGGCTCGATGCAAGCGTACTTGATGCTGGTCAAAAATCTGCGCGATGCGCGCCAATAGTCCGGGGCGGTCGCCACCCACAAAAGTCAGCATAAACAAGCCACGGCTGGCGTTTTCCAGATTGACTTTATTGCCGATGGGAAAATGTTTGAGCTGGCGATTGACGCGCCCACTGGCGGTGATTTGTATGGCTTTACCAAGTTGAATGTCTTGCACTAATTCAAATTCGATGTACGCCATAATGTCGCGATACGAAGTGTTGCAGGGCATGGCTTGCATAATTTGAAAGCTATTCAGCGCGTAACCGTGGCGCGTGGTGTGAATTTTTGCTTCGACGATGGTGTAATTCATGCGCGCAAAAAAGTCGCAAATACGCGCGAACAAAGCGCGCTGGTCGAGGCAATACACCAACACTTGCAAGCCTTCTCCCGCTCGGCTTAAACGTGCGCTGACGATGGCGGTGTCGGCATTGGTTTTGAACGCCAGCAAGCGGGTGTGCCAAGCGATTTCTTGTGCTTCATGGTCGAGAAAATAACTGTCTTCGAGCTGCGCCCACAGCAGTTGGTAAGTCGCGCTGGGGAGCGCGTACAAATTCAATGTGGCGGCGGCATCAGCGCGTATTTCGCCTAAACGATCAGCGACTTTTCCGTCACTCAAATAACGCCGCGTGCGCAAAAATAAATCTTCCATCAGCTTGGCTTTCCACGCGTTCCAAACTTTTGGGCTAGTGCCGCGCACATCTGCAACGGTGAGTAAATACAGCGCAACTAAATAGCGATCATTTTTAATTTTTGCGGCAAAAGCGGCGATGACATCGGGGTCGGAAATATCTTGTTTTTGCGCGGTGGCAGACAAGTTCAAATGCTGTTCAACTAACCACACCACCAGCTCACTATCATCACGACTTAAACCATGTTGTTTGCAAAAATGACGCGCATCTTTTTTGCCGAGCTGGGCGTGATCGCCGCCGCGACCTTTGGCGATGTCGTGAAATAAACCCGCCACATACAACACTTCGGGACGTGCGAACGCGTTAATCAGTTGGCTGCACAGTGGATGCTCATGGGCAAATTCTGCGACAGCAAAACGGCGCAGATTACGCACCACCATGAGAATATGTTCGTCCACGGTATAGACGTGAAATAAATCATGCTGCATCTGCCCGACGATGCGTCCGAAGGCGGGAATATATCGCCCTAATATGCCGTATTGATTCATGCGCCGCAGCACATGGAGCAAGCCTTGCGGCTGGCGAAAAATTTTCATAAAGCTCGCACGATTTCCAGCATCGCGGCGAAACGCGGTGTCGATTTTGTGCTGAGCGCGCCACACCGCGCGCAAGGTTTTCGCGCTTAAATCGGTGAGTTCTGGATGCTGTTGCAGCAATAAAAATAATTCAAAAATCGCGGCGGGCGTGTTTTCGAATAATTGTTCGTCGGGTATGTCGAGCAGCGTGCCGACCACGCTAAATCGCTCGTTAAGCGGATGGCGTAACGGTGTGATGCGGAACAAATAATCGTGCAGATTTTGCAGCACGATGGTGTTGAACTGGCGCACCGCACGGCGTGTTTGGTAATAGCGTTGCATCAAATGCTCAGAGGCGCGGCGATGAGCCGATGCCTCTATGCCCATTTGTTCGGCGAGCGGTGTTTGAAAATCGAACAGCAATCTGTCCTCGCGACGTTTAGCTAAATAATGCAACCGCGAGCGATAATTTTTCAGCAAATTATCGTGGCGGGCGATTTGCCTTGCCTCGCCAACACTTATCAAACCTGACTTTGCCAGTGCTTGCCAAGTTGTACCCAAGCCCGCCGCGCGACTCATCCACATCACGGTTTGCAAATCACGCAAGCCGCCAGGACTTTCTTTGAGATTGGGTTCGAGATTGAAATCGGCATCGACAAAACGCGCGTGGCGTTGCTGCTGCTCTTTCAGTTTTGCGTTGAAAAAGTCGCAGGGATTTAAGTGGCTGAGTGTGGCGATTTGCAGCGCGTCAAAAAGTTTTGCATCGCCGCAAATCAAGCGCGCTTCGAGCAAATTAGTTTGCACCGTGATGTCGTCAGACTCGCTCACGCATTCGTCTAGCGTGCGTATGCTGTGACCGACTTCTAGCCCCATATCCCAAAGTTGCGCGATCAGTTCGGAGAGCTTTTCTTGCAGCGGTTCGTCCGCTGTTGCATCCAGCAAAATGAGTAAATCAATGTCGGATTTAGGTGCAAGTTCCGCTCGCCCGTAACCGCCTACGGCGACCAGCGCGAGATTGGCTGGTAGTGCGAGCGCGTCGCAAACACGGCGCAGATATTGGTCGATTAAATGACTGTGCGCGAGCAGTTGCTGCGCCACCTTGCCATGCTGCAAAAAATGTTGCTCTAGGCTGGCGCGGTCGCGACGCAATTCGTCGCGCAGTTGTGCAATTGGATTAGCCAAAATTGGCAGCTGGGCAACCATCTGAAACGGTCAGGACTTCGTAGCCTGTGTCAGTGACTAAAATGGTGTGTTCATATTGTGCGGATAGGCTGTGATCTTTGGTCACGACGGTCCAGCCATCACCTAATTGTTTGATGTCTTTTTTGCCCGCGTTAATCATCGGTTCGATGGTGAATATCATGCCAGCTTCGAGCTTTAATCCCGTCTTGGGACGACCGTAATGCAGCACTTGCGGTTCTTCGTGAAACTTTGCGCCGATGCCGTGTCCGCAAAATTCACGCACCACGCTATAGCCCATCGGCTCAACAAAACTTTGTATCGCAAAGCCCACATCGCCCAAATACGAACCTGCCTTGACGGTGCGGATGCCGCGCCACATGGATTGATAAGTAATCTCACATAAACGCTTGGCTTGTATCGACGGCTCGCCGACATAAAACATACGGCTGCTATCGCCGTGATAGCCGTCTTTAATGACGGTGATGTCGAGATTGACGATGTCGCCATTTTTCAAGGCTTTGTCACTGGGTACGCCATGACAAATTTGATGGTTAATGGAAGTGCAAATAGATTTTGGGTAAGGCTTGTGTCCACCTGGCGCGTAATTGAGCGGTGCGGGAATGCCTTTTTGCACATCGACAATTAAGTCGTGGCAGAGTTTGTCTAGTTCGTTGGTGGTGACCCCCGCTGTGACGAAGGGTGCAATATAGTCCAGCACTTCACTGGTTAAACGACCAGCGATACGCATTTTTTCGATTTCGGATTTAGATTTGATAGAGACAGACATGGTGGCGATTGAGTGAGTAGATGGTGCGTTAAAAAAGGGTGCGAGAATATCACGCGAATCTAGTTGATGAAAATTGTCATTAGGAACTAAACTGCGCGCCGCGCGAATTGCGTGGCGCAGCACAATTCTTAAATTTATCTTTGGAGTCGGTATGAAAAAATCATTAGCGATTGTTTTGTTATTGTCTGCCAGCGTGAATGCTTACGCGGTGGATGCAGGCGCGGTATTAGGCGGTGCATTGGGCGGCGGTGCGGGTGCTGCGGTCGGCCATAACGTGGGTGGTCGTAATGGCGCAATTATTGGTGGTGCGCTCGGTGGTGCAGCAGGGGCTGCCGTAGGTTCAAGTAATAATGCACCCGCTCAATCAGCCCCCCAAGATCGTCGCGGCCGCGACGAAGAAGATGAAGATCATCATCACGACCACGACCATGGTCATAAGCATGGTCACGATGATTAAAGCGGTTGTTGATTGAATCTTTAAGGAAAACGACATGAAAAAATTAAGTTTACTGGTGGTGTTGTTGTTGAGCGCGTGTGTGAATGATCCACAAATGGGTAGCACTGTAGGCGGCGCAGTCGGAGGCGGCGCGGGTGCGGCGATAGGCTACGGCTTGGGTGGTCAAGACGGCGCGATTTTGGGCGGCGCATTGGGTGGTGCGACAGGTGCAGCGGTGGGCAATAACCGCAGTAATCGGGGCGGTAATAACCAAGGCAATAATCAAGGCGATTACCGTAATGGCTCAAATCAACGCGACAATCAAGACTACCGTGATGAACGTCGTAGTCGTGACCATGGTGATGGTGAAGATCGTCGCCATCGTCGCGAGCATGATAGTGAAGACGATTAGTCTGGTTTGATTCGCTCAAATTATTTTTGAGTGGGTAAGTAAAGAGGCATAGCAATTCGTTGCTGTGCCTCTTTGTCTTAGTGTGATTTTAGAAAGCCAACATGAGCCAACCTGTTTACGACGAATCATCCTTCAAAGTGTTGCGCGGGCTCGATCCAGTGCGGCAGCGTCCGGGCATGTACACCAATTTGGAAAGTCCCACTCACCTCATCGCCGAGGTGGTGGATAACGCCTGCGATGAGGCTTTGGCGGGCTATGCCAAAAGCATTGCGGTGACCGCGTTTGAGGATGGTTCGATTGCGGTGTTGGACGACGGGCGCGGTATTCCTGTTGGACTTCATCCTGAAGAAGGAGTGTCGGTGGTCGAGGTGGCATTTACCGTGCTGCATTCGGGTGGCAAATTCGATAAAGAATCGGACGGCGCGTATAAATTTTCGGGCGGGCTGCATGGCGTGGGCGTGGCGGTGACGAACGCGTTGTCGCATAAAGTTGAAGTAACCGTGTGTCGCGATGGCGGCGAATACTTCATTCGTTTTTTGGATGGCGTGGCAGAAAAACCATTGGTGCAAATTGGCACTTGTCCGAAAAAGCGCAGCAGCACCTTAGTGCGCGCTTGGCCAAACGGCAAGTATTTCGATACGCCCAATGTGGTGATGGCGGAGCTGGAACGTTCGCTGCGCTCGAAGGCGGTGTTGCTGCCTGGCGTGCAAGTGAGCTTGCTTACTATGAAGACGGGCGCGGTGCAGACTTGGACGTATCCCGATGGCTTGCGCGGCTATCTGACACAAGCCTTGGGCGAGCAAGAATGTGCCGTGCCGATTTTTCATGGTGAAAAATTTGTCGCGAAAGGCAGCGATAGCGGCTACGCAGCGGGCGAAGGCGCGGCATGGGCGTTTACTTGGACGGAAGAGGGCGCGTTGACGCGTGAATCGTATGTGAATTTGATTCCCACGCTGAACGGTGGCACGCACGATGCGGGCTTGCGCGACGGGATTTTTGCAGCGGTAAAAAGTTTTATCGAGATGCACGGCTTAACGCCCAAAGGCGTGAAACTGGTCTCGGATGATGTGTTTTCGCGCGTCAGTTTGGTGCTCTCCGCCAAGGTGCTCGACCCGCAATTTCAAGGACAAACTAAAGATAAATTAGTGTCGCGTGATGCGTTGAAATTAGTCGCGTTGATGATTACCGATCCGCTGTTGTTGTGGCTTAACGAGCACATTGAGTACGGCAAAAAAATCGCTGAAATCACCATCCGCCAAGCGCAAAGTCGGATGCGTTCGGCGCAAAAAGTCGAGAAGAAAAAAGGTTCTAGCGTGGCGGTGTTGCCGGGCAAGCTAACCGATTGCGCCAGCAATGACGCGACGCGTAACGAGTTGTTTTTAGTTGAAGGCGATTCGGCGGGCGGCTCGGCGAAGCAAGGTCGTAACAAAGAATTTCAAGCGATTTTGCCGTTGCGCGGCAAGGTTTTAAACACATGGGAAGTGGATCGAGACCGCTTGTTTGCTAATGCTGAAGTGCACGACATCGCGGTCGCCATCGGCATCGACCCGCATGGCATGAATGACACCATAGACCTTGCTGCGATGCGCTACGCCAGCATTTATATCATGGCGGATGCGGACGTGGACGGCTCGCATATCTCGACTTTACTACTCACTTTATTCTTCAAACATTTTCCGCAAGTGGTCGCGGCGGGGCGCATTTTGGTGGCGCAGCCGCCGTTGTTCCGCGTCGATGTGCCCGCTGTTGGCAAGAAGCCAATGCGCAAAATTTACGCGTTGAATGCGGCGGAATTAGCGGGCATCGAAGATCGCTTGCGCGGTGAAAAAATTCGCGAAGGGGCGTGGTCGGTATCGCGCTTCAAAGGCTTAGGTGAGATGAATGCGATTCAGCTTTGGGAAACCACCATGAATCCCGATACGCGGCGCGCGTTGCGTGTGCAGTTTGATGCGGCAAATTTTGGCGATACGGAAAATATGATGACCATGTTGATGGGCAAACAAGAATCGAGTACGCGACGCGCTTGGTTGGAATTTCACGGTAATGAGGTCAATGGCGATGTCTAATCACCCCGAAAAATATGTAGGCGAACTCGATTTAGACGACGCAAGTTCCGATGAAATTGTCGAAGTTTTGCCGCTTGCCGCATCAGGCAAAAATGCCGCGCGCGTGTTTAGTGCGTTGCCACCGCCGCCAGAAGGCGATGTGGTGCCGCTGGCGCAATACGCTGAACGGGCTTATTTGGAATATGCGGTATCGGTGGTGAAAGGGCGCGCCTTGCCCGATGTGTGCGACGGACAAAAACCCGTACAGCGGCGCATCTTGTATGCCATGCGCGAGATGGGTTTAACGGCGAGTAGTCGGCATGTGAAATCGGCGCGCGTGGTCGGCGAAGTGTTGGGTAAATTTCATCCGCATGGCGACTCGTCTGCTTATGAAGCGATGGTGCGCTTGGCGCAAAGTTTTTCGCTGCGCTATCCGCTGGTGGATGGACAAGGTAATTTTGGTTCACGCGATGGCGACAACGCGGCGGCGATGCGTTACACGGAAAGTCGTTTAACGCCGATTGCGGAGTTATTGCTGTCCGAAATCAATATGGGCACGGTGGATTTCGAGCCCAATTACGACGGCGCGTTTATCGAACCCGCCTTGTTACCCGCACGGCTGCCGATGGTGTTATTGAACGGCGCGTCAGGCATTGCGGTGGGCATGGCGACCGAAATTCCTTCGCACAATTTGCGCGAAGTGGGCGCGGCAGCAGCAGCGGTGGTGCGCAATCCTGACCTCACGGCAGATGAATTATTGGCGCATGTGTTAGGCCCTGATTTGCCCGGTGGCGGACAGATTATTTCCTCACAGGCGGAGCTACGCGAGTGTTATCGCACTGGGCGCGGCTCGTTAAAAATGCGTGCACGTTGGAACATTGAGGAGTTGGCGCGCGGCCAATGGCAAGTGGTGATTTACGAATTGCCGCATGGCGTTTCGACCAAAAAAATTCTCGAAGAAATCGAAGATTTAACCAACCCAAAAGTGCGCGCCAATAAAAAATCTTTATCGTCTGAGCAAGTGCAAAATAAGGCGTTGCTGTTGTCGATGCTAGATAAAGTCGCCGATGAATCCGACAAAGATCAGGCGATACGTTTGGTGTTAGAACCTAAATCGAGCCGCTTAGCGGTGGCGGACATGATGGCGGTGCTGCTCGCGCACACCAGCTTAGAATGCTCGCTGTCATTGAACATGGTGATGATTAGCTTGGACGGTCGTCCGCAGCAAAAACCGCTCGCGACGATTTTGCGTGAATGGGGGCAGTTCCGCGTCGCAACCGTATTTAGACGCGTGACGCATCGTTTAGCGCAGGTCAACGAGCGCATCCACATTTTAGAAGGACGCATGATTGTCTATCTGAATGTCGATGAGGTTATCAAGTTAATCCGCGAATCGGACGAGCCGAAAGCGGCGTTGATGGCGCGCTTTGCCTTGTCGGAACGCCAAGCCGAAGACATTTTAGAAATCCGTTTGCGTCAATTGGCGCGCTTGGAAGGCATCAAAATTGAGCGCGAATTAAACGCGCTTAAAGACGAGCGCACCAAGTTGGAAAAACTATTGGCAAGCGACAAAGCCTTGCGCACTGTGGTGGCGAATGAAATTGATGCGGATGTCAAAACGTTTGGCGATGAACGCCGCACTCTGATTGAAGCTGCCAGCCGTACCGTGTTAAGCGTGGCGGTGGTGGATGAAGCCATGACGGTCATCGTGTCGAAAAAACATTGGGTGCGCACGCGGCTCGGACACGGACAAGATTTGAGTGCGCTGGCGTTCAAAGACGGTGACGGTTTGTGGGCGAGTTTTGAGTGTCGCAGCACGGATAGCTGCATCGTGATGTGTAGCAATGGTCGCGTGTGTAGCGTGCCTGTTTCGGCGTTGCCAGGCGGACGCGGCGATGGTGTGCCGCTGACGACTTTAATTGAGCTTGTGGCAGGTGCGCGCATCGTGCAAGTGCTGTGTGGCAATGCTAGTCAGTCGGTGTTGTGGGCAACCGCAGCAGGCTATGGTTTTAGCTGTACTTTGGGCGATATGGTGGGGCGCAATAAAGCGGGTAAGCAGTTTATTAACGTCGAAAAAGAAGCGATTTTGCCGCCCGTCTTGTTTACGCCTAGCGATACCGCATTGGTGTGTGCCGCCTCGAAACAAGGTCGCTTGTTGGTGTTCTCCTTACTGGAATTAAAAGCCTTGAGTGGCGGCGGTAAAGGCGTGATTGTGCTGGGCTTGAGCGAGGGCGATGAGCTCGCTGCCGTGACGGTGATTCATCAAGCCAGCTTACAAGTGACGGTCAACGCGGGGGCGCGTGAGCAGCTGATTAAATTCACTGGTGAAGCGCTACAAGTGTATTTTGGCAAACGTGCGCGTGGCGGTAAGGCGGTTTCGCTAAAAGCTAATCTGCGCGTGTTGGCAATCTGCGCAGGCAATTAGGAGCGATTGATGACAATTATTAAACAACAAGATTTTATCGACAGCGTAGCGGATGCGTTGCAATTCATTTCTTACTATCACCCCAAAGATTTTATCGCGCATCTTGCACACGCCTATAGCGTTGAGCAATCGCCTGCCGCGAAGGATGCGATGGCGCAAATTTTGACGAATTCGCGCTTGTGTGCTGAAGGGCATCGACCCATTTGTCAAGACACGGGCATCGTAGTGGCGTTCGTTAAAATCGGCATGAGTGTGCGTTGGGAAGCCAATCTGGACGTGCTGGAAATGGTTAACGCAGGCGTGCGTAAAGCCTATTTGCTGCCCGACAATGTGTTGCGCGCGTCGATTGTTTCTGACCCTGCTGGTAAGCGTAAAAACACGGGTGATAACACGCCTGCGGTGGTGCATATCGAACTGGTGCAAGGCGATAAAGTCGAAGTGCGTATCGCGGCAAAAGGCGGCGGCTCGGAAAATAAAGCGGTGATGGAAATGCTCAATCCGGGCGACGACATCGTCGCGTGGGTGTTGCAACGTGTGCCTGAAATGGGTGCGGGCTGGTGTCCACCGGGAATGCTCGGCATCGGCATCGGCGGCACAGCCGAGAAGGCGGTGTTGCTGGCGAAACAAGCCTTGATGGAGCCGATGGATATGCTCGAACTTAAAATCCGTGGCGCACAAACGCGTACGGAAGAATTACGCATCGAGCTGTATGACAAAATCAATGCGCTCGGCATAGGCGCACAAGGTTTGGGCGGCTTGACCACGGTGATGGACATCAAAATTTTGGACTATCCAACGCATGCGGCGTCCAAGCCTATCGCGATTATTCCGAATTGCGCCGCGACGCGACATATTGATTTTGAGCTGGATGGTTCGGGTGTGGCGCAATTTACCCCGCCTAGTTTGGCGGATTATCCCGATGTGCATTGGCACGCGGCAGAGAATGCGCGACGCGTCAATTTGGATACGCTAACGCGTGCCCAAATTGCTGAATGGCAGCCTGGCGAGACGGTGTTGTTGTCGGGAAAGTTGCTGACGGGGCGCGATGCCGCACATAAACGTATTACCGAAATGTTGGCGCGCGGTGAAAAAATGCCTGAAGGCGTGGATTTTAATGGTCGCTTCATTTA
>JAVHQO010000143.1:0-2151 GCA_036171175.1 Gallionella sp. | reverse complement strand
CCGTGTTGCTGCATTTTTTTGCGCAAGGTGTTGCGATTGATGCCCAGCATCTGCGAGGCTTGCGTCTGGTTACCACCGACGTGTTGCAGCACCATTTCTACCAGCGGTTTTTCCACACAGTTCATCACCATGTCGTACAAACCGCAGCTGGGCGGCTCACCGTCCAAGTCATGAAAATAATCTTTGAGTGCTTTACGCACATAGCGCGCCATATCGTTTTCGTTAATTGCGATGTACTCGTTCATGTTGCCTGCCCCTCGATGTAATGCAGGTGCTGACCACGCTGCGCTTGCTCTGCAAAAAATTCGTCCACCGCTGACATCTGCGTGTCCACGGTTTCCAATTGATTCATCTGATGACGAAACGTCGCCGAGCCGACCAGCCCTTTGGTGTACCAAGAAATGTGTTTACGCGCCACGCGCAAGCCGCTGTACTCACCGTAAAAATCATACAAATCGCGCACATGTTCCACTAACACGCGATGGATTTCGCCGACTTCAGGCCGTGGCAAATGCTCACCCGTTTTAAGAAAATACTCAATCTCGCGAAACAGCCAAGGACGACCTTGCGCGGCACGTCCTATCATCACCGCATCCGCTCCCGAATAGTGCAATACGTCGCGGGCTTTCTCTGGCGTAGTGATGTCGCCGTTGGCAATGATAGGGATGCGCACTGCGTCTTTAACCGCGCGTATGGTGTCGTATTCGGCATCGCCTGTGTAAGCGCAAGCGCGCGTGCGGCCATGAATGGCGAGAGCTTGTATGCCAGCATCTTCGGCGATTTTAGCGATGGTCACGGCGTTGCGATTATGTGTGTCCCAGCCGGTGCGAATTTTCAAAGTCACGGGGACATCCACAGCATTCACCACCGCTTCGAGCAGTGTTTTCACCAGCGGCTCGTTTTGCAACAACGCCGAACCCGCCATCACATTGCAGATTTTTTTCGCCGGGCAACCCATATTGATGTCGATAATTTGTGCGCCATGTTCGACATTATGCTTCGCCGCCAACGCCAACATTTTTGGATCAGCGCCAACAATTTGCACCGAGATGGGATCGACTTCGCCCTCGTGGTTAGCACGGCGCAAGGTCTTCTCCGAGCCATATAGCAGCGAGTTAGACGCAACCATTTCTGACACCGCCATGCCTGCGCCCATGCGCTTGCACAACATGCGAAAAGGTCGATCGGTCACGCCCGCCATGGGTGCGACGATAAGATTATTTTTGAGTTCGTAAGGGCCGATGCGCATGTCAGTATTTTTTTCGCGTCAGGAGCTGGCGATTTTTGAAGGGCGCGGATTATAAATGAAGCAGGGCAAATCTGCTTTAGCAAAGGACAACAAATCTCGCTATCATGCGCAGCCATTAAAAACGGAAGATGAAAATTGGAGCGGCACTGCGTGGCTAAGCGGTAACAAGGAAACCCACCGCGCCACTCACCGCTGAGGCGCAACGCGCCCTTCCACTTAACAGTTGCCTTATGAAAAATCACTTTGACCTCATCATCGTTGGCGGCGGCTTGGTCGGCGCAAGTCTGGCGGCCTCGTTAGCCCAGAGCGGTTTATCGCTGGCGTTAATCGAAGCCGCGCCACTGCCCGCACCCAGTGCAACTTGGGACAGCCGCATTTTTGCGATTAGCCCAGGCAGCCGCAAATTCCTTGAGGCATGTGGCGCGTGGGCTTGCTTGGATGCGCAACGCATCGCCGCCGTCGAGCAAATGTGCGTATGCGGTGATACGGGCGCGGAGCTGAATTTTTCCGCATATCAAATGGGCGTGCCTGAATTGGCGTGCATCGTCGAGAACCGTGCACTGCATGACGCGCTTTGGCAAATTCTCCAACAACAAGACAATCTCACTCTGCTGCAAGGCACGCGCTGTCAGGCTTTGCAGCTCGCTAGCGATAAAGCGAGCCTCACGCTAGACGATGGCACGCAACTTAGCGCAGCTTTAATCGTTGGTGCAGATGGCCGCGATTCTTGGCTGCGTCAGCAAGCGGGATTGTCCGCCACACCGACTGACTACGCGCAACACGGCGTGGTGGCCAATTTCAAATGTAGCTTGCCGCATCGCGGCATTGCCCATCAATGGTTTCAAAACGATGGCATTTTGGCGTTGTTGCCGCTGCCCGATAATCAAGTGTCGATGGTGTGG
>JAVHQO010000142.1:0-2175 GCA_036171175.1 Gallionella sp. | reverse complement strand
ATCAACAACGTATCGCGGCATACTTGCGGAGTGATGCGGCCTACCCATTTAGTTCAGAATTTTTCGCGGAAACTATTGTCAATACGATAGTTCAAGATCTTGGCACTTAAGCGCGATCTGATGCTAGTTGTCGGGGGGCGCCTAGCAACAGCTATGATTACTCTAGTCGCGATTCGTGCGGTGACGACATATTTGACCCCGGCTCAATATGGAGAGCTGGCACTGTTACTTACGGTTCAAATGTTTTGCGGCTTGTTTCTAGTCAATCCGATTGGTCAGCACATTAATTTGCATACTCACGCATGGTGGGACGATGGCACGCTCGCGGCGAGACTGGCCTCATATCAGAAATACATCCTTGCTGTGTCGCTTGTGGGTGGCATGGCTGTGCTGGGAATGAATAAACAGGATTCAGTCGAGCATCTGCTTTGGGCAGCGGTTGCGATGCTCGCAATGATTATTGCCGGGACGTGGAACGCCACTTTGATTCCGATGTTGAATATGCTCGGCTTTCGTGCGGCATCAGTCTTCTGGGGCATTGTTTCTGCTGTCGTCGCCTTGGCAAGCTCGATATTTCTGGTTGTCTGGCTACCCTCCGCCACCGCTTGGTTTGCCGGGCAAGCCCTCGGGATGACACTGGGGGCGTTGGGTGCAAAATATGCGTTTCTACGACATGCAACTCAACAGCCCGATATTCCTCGTCCGAGCCAGTCTCCCGCGCTGATTGATAAAAAAGTAGTTCTAAGCTATTGCCTGCCACTTGCACTGGCAACCGGGCTGATGTGGATTCAACTCAGCGGTTATCGCATAGTGATCGAAGACTACTGGGGCTTGGCGCAATTGGGTTTTCTGGCGGTTGGTTTGCAGGTGGCAGGACAGATATGGGGGCTGACAGAAACACTGGCGACTCAATTTCTCTACCCGCTGTTCTACCGCCGGGTGAGCGCGCATGAGAACAAGACCGAAGTCGAGCAGGCATTTTCGGATATGTTGAATACTCTGGTGCCGGTATATTTCGTACTCGCAGGCTTGCTGATTTCGTGCGCGGCTTATTTGCTTAAAGTGCTGGTTGCTCCGCAATTCCAGGGCGCGATACTTTTTGTGATGCTGGGGGCGGGCATTGAGATGTGTCGCGTGCTGGGCAATGTGCTAAGCAGTGCAGCTCATATCAGGCGCCAAACAAAGTCACTTGCCTTACCTTACGGGGTTGGCGCAATCACGACGGTGTCGTTGATATTTCTAGCAGGCACAAGACAAATGGAAATTGCTTGGGCCGGAGCGAGTTTGTTGTTGGGGGCGATCTCGATGCTGCTTGTCATGGCAGCGGTCATGTATCAGCAAATTAAATTCTCGATCGACATTGTTCGGTTCTCGCTTGGGGGGGGCGTGATGTTGATTATGACTTTGGTAACAACTTGGTTACCCACTGCGACTGGGATAGGGGCAAATATAGGGATGCTGATGCTGATGGGTACGCTTGCAGCCGCAGTCGTAGCAGCTTTGCTTTGGATGAATCCGGCCACACTCAGACTTCTGAATGTGCAATTGAGGAAGAATTAAAATGGTAATAAGCCAACTTATCGGAGGGCTTGGCAATCAGATGTTTCAATATGCCGCAGGGCGCTCCCTTGCGCTGAAGCTTGGTACCCAGCTACATTTGGACATCTCTGGCTTCGCCAGTTATGGATTACATCAGGGTTTCGAGCTGAAGCGAATATTTGACTGTACTGCCGAGATAGCGGCTGAGCGAGAGGTGAGAAACATCTTGGGTTGGCAGTACTCGCCAATTGCTCTGCGCGTGCTGTCCAGTCATCGGTTTGCTTTGTTTCGACGCAAAGGTTTTGTTGTCGAGCCGCATTTTCAGTATTGGCATGGGCTGAGCAATCTCGCGTCTGAAAGTTATCTTGTTGGCTATTGGCAGAGCGAGAAATATTTTTCCGATGTAACTGCGCAAATACGTCAGGATTTCACTTTTAAATTGCCGATTAATGGCCTTAACGCTGCGGTTGCCAAACAAATATCACCAATCAATGCGGTGAGCCTGCACGTGAGAAGAGGGGATTACGTCAACAATCCAATAACGACAGCGACCCATGGCCTGTGCTCGCTTGATTACTATCGGAATGCCATTCGATACTTAGCCGCGCATACGACACATCCGCATTTCTTTGTCTT
>JAVHQO010000141.1:0-10497 GCA_036171175.1 Gallionella sp. | reverse complement strand
TCAGCCATAGCTCTTATCCTCGAACTGAGCCGTACAGCTCATCACGCACGATGCGTGGGGTGACTTCACGCGCTTCAATCGACACTGGTTGATAAACCACACGCTGCTGCGCGGGGTCATATTTCATTTCAACGTGACCTGATAAAGGAAAGTCTTTACGGAAAGGATTGCCGACGAAACCGTAGTCAGTCAACAAGCGGCGCAAGTCAGGATGACCTGTAAACACAATGCCGTATAAGTCAAAGGCTTCGCGTTCAAACCAATTCGCGCATGACCACACACCAGTCAGGGAAGGCAACACAGGGAAGGCATCTTCTTCGGCAAACACGCGCACGCGCACGCGCTGATTAAGTGATACCGACATCAAGTGATAGACCACCGCAAAGCGTTTTCCCGTCCATGCGCCATCGCCATATTCAGAATAGTCGATGCCACACAAATCCATCATTTGCTCGAAGCGTAGGCCTTGCGTATCACGCAAGGCCGTCATCACAGCGACGACATCAGCAGCTTTCACCACGACGGTTAATTCTTGTAATTTTTCTTGCACAGAAACCAGCTTGTCGGCCAAAACTTCAGCCAAGCGGTCGCGCAACGGGTTCAAGTCAGTAGCCATATTTCACCTTAGCGCGCAATGGTATTGGTACGTTTGATTTTGTTTTGCAACTGAATAATGCCGTACAACAAGGCTTCAGCAGTCGGAGGACAACCTGGCACATAAATATCGACAGGCACGATGCGATCACAACCGCGCACCACCGAGTAGGAATAGTGATAGTACCCACCCCCATTCGCACACGACCCCATCGAAATAACCCAACGCGGCTCAGCCATCTGGTCGTAAACCTTGCGCAACGCGGGAGCCATTTTATTGCACAGTGTGCCTGCGACAATCATTACATCCGATTGACGTGGACTAGGGCGAAACACCACGCCAAAACGATCTAAATCGTAACGCGACGCACCCGCCTGCATCATCTCCACTGCACAACACGCCAGACCAAAAGTCATCGGCCATAGCGAACCCGTGCGCGTGTAATTGATAATGGTATCCAGCGTGGTCGTGACCACGCCTTTCTCCAATACGCCTTCTATTCCCATTCCAATGCTCCTTTCATCCATTCGTAGATGAAGCCAACGACCAAAATCGCCAAAAATATCATCATGGAAATAAAGCCGAACATGCCGATTTCCTTGAGCACAATCGCCCAAGGAAACAGGAATGCAATTTCGAGATCAAACAGAATAAACAGAATAGCGACCAAATAATAACGCACGTCAAACTTCATCCGTGCATCTTCAAAGGCCTCAAAGCCACACTCATAAGGAGAGAGCTTTTTACTATCAGGACGGTTAGGCGCGACCAGCTTACCCAAAATAACAGGCACTACTCCGACCGCTAAACCGACGCAGATAAACAACAGCACCGGAAAATAATTTTCCAACATTGAGCTTCCTCCTCTGCACTAACCCCATAGATAGAGCTAGCTTTTAAAATTACTGATACGCGATGCGCATCAGCTTATAAATTTGGTGCGGATGGGGAGACTCGAACTCCCACGCCCTTGCGGGCACAAGCACCTCAAGCTTGCGTGTCTACCAATTCCACCACAACCGCAAAAACAATTACAACTATGACTCGGGATACAGCATTAAAAACCTACGCACCGCATTTAGCTAAATCCCGAATCCTGCTTTTCTTACTTAGGAATCGCCGCTGACTTTGAGGCATCAACGGGTGCTACAGGCGCCACCTGAACGGCTGGCGCAGTAAGTTTTTCCATCACACCCTGCTGACTGGCGGTATGCGAATATAGATAGGTCAGCGACAAACTGGTCACAAAAAACACCCCCGCAGCAACGGCAGTACTGCGACTCAGAAAATTTGCCGAACCACTCGAACCAAACAATCCACCCGCCGACCCCGTACCGAATGCCGCACCCATGTCAGCACCTTTACCGTGCTGAACCAACACTAAGCCAATCAATACAATCGCCGTAATGACATGCACTACCCAAACTAATGTTTCCACACTTCACCTCAACTCGTTAAGCTACTACTGCGCAGCGCGACAAATCGCCACGAATTCTTCAACCACTAAGGATGCACCACCAATTAAACCACCATCAATATCGGCACAAGCAAACAACTCAGCCGCATTCGCAGCCTTTACACTGCCGCCGTATAAAATACATAATTTCGCGGCAACATTCGCATCCATTGCCGCAACACGCTGACGAATAAAGGCATGTACGGCTTGCGCTTGCGCTGGACTTGCCGTCTTGCCTGTACCAATCGCCCAAACAGGCTCATAAGCAATCACAGACTTAGCCAAAGCAGCTACACCAAAGCGCATCAAAATTGCATCAAGCTGCGTCGCAATCACCTGCTCCATCACACCCGATTCACGTTCCGCCAGCGTTTCGCCTACACAAAAAATTGGCGTCAAACCCGCCGCCTGTGCCGCCGCAAACTTAGCTGCCGCAATTTCGTTGCTTTCATGGAATAAACCACGACGCTCGGAATGCCCAATGATGACGTAGCGACACGCAAAATCGACCAACATGCCAGGGGCTACCGCACCAGTAAAAGCACCCTCTTCGTTGGGACTAAGATTTTGTGCACCCCAAGCGACATTTGTGCCTTGCAACATCGCTTGCGCTTGCGCTAGGTAAGGATAAGGCACGCACACCGCGTAATCCGCAGCAATTAAACTTTTTACGCCTGCCAATACGCCTGTTAACAGCGTTTCGTTACGCGCCAAACGACCAAACATTTTCCAATTTCCAACTACCAATTTGCGCCGTGTCGTCATAACCAATCCGTCAGTTACCAAAGCGCGCAATCCTACCCGCGAAGCACACCTTGGTCAATGAATCTCTCTAAAATTTAGTAATACCTTTATTCAGCTTGCACAGGAATGCTGCCGCGTTGCGCGACAATTCGATTGTGTTCATCCACATAGACCAACTTAGGATGAAAGTGCGCCAACTCTTTTTCATCCAACATCACATAACTGGCAATAATCAAAATATCGCCAGGATTCGCTTTGTGCGCCGCCGCCCCATTCACTGAAATCAAGCCAGAGCCGCGTTGTGCGCGTATCGCATAAGTCGCAAACCGCTCGCCATTCGTCACGTTATAAATATCAATTTTTTGATATTCAAGGATATCAGCGGCATCCAGCAAATCATCGTCTATCGCGCACGAGCCTTCGTAATGCAGCTCAGAGTGAGTCACATGCACGCGGTGCAATTTCGCATTCAACATGATTCTTTGCATACAACCTCCAATTCATTCGGGCGCGGATTATATAGGGCATCGCCATAAACACAAATACACGCGCAATGAGATTAAGCAGCACCGCACTTATTCGCCACATTTTGAGCAGACACCTAGCCTGTGGGAACTCAGATTTAGCAGTGAGCACAGGCTTGCCGCTGCGTCGAGTGCTTCTGCAAAGCTATCGAGCGATGTTTTAGGGCAGCTATCGGCCAATAAATCAGCCTCCTAAAAACCCAGAAAAGGCTTTTATCACAAAGCAACTTCGATGTTATCCAACAACCGTGTGTTGCCTAATTTAGCCGATGCCACGATTACGCCAGCCTCCGTCAACTCAGTCATCACACTCAAATCAGCTTGTTTACGCAGCGACAAATAATCAACTTGCCAGCCTTGCGCGCTTAGTTGTTGAGTAGCCTGCGTACTCAATTGCGCAAAGTTTGTTTCGCCTTGCAACAGCCCATCGCTCAAGCTCAACAGCACGCGGCGTAATTGCGGAGCAGTGCGGCGTTGTACTTCATCCAGATATTGATTGCGTGAACTTAACGCTAAACCATCCGCTGCGCGCACTGTTTCACCCGCAACAATTTGCACAGGCAAATTTAATTGCGTCACCATCTGACGAATAATATGTAACTGCTGATAGTCCTTTTTGCCAAACAAAGCGACGTGTGGCTGCACGATATTAAGCAACTTCAACACCACCGTTGCCATACCACGAAAATGTCCAGGACGACTTGCACCACAGAGCTCGTTGGCAATCACTGGCGGCTCGATAAACACCACTTGAGGCTGCGGATACATCTGCTCCACGCTAGGCGCGAACACCACATCCACCAAGCCCTGCAACTTTTCACAATCGGCATCCAAGGTGCGCGGATAACGGTCAAAATCTTCATTCGGACCAAATTGCAGCGGATTAACAAACACGCTCGCCACCACGCAAGCTCGATGCTGCCGTGCTTCACGCATCAAAGCCAAATGTCCTTCATGCAAATTGCCCATCGTCGGCACAAACGCGATACTCGCTTGCGCAGCTAAGAACTCACGCAATTCAACAACGGTATGAATGATTTTCATAGCAGCCTCCTAAAAATTAAAAAACTCGAAACCGTCAAGTTTCGAGTTTTTGTTAACTAACCGATTCGGCGCAGCTTAGTGTAAATGACCGCCTTCATCATGCACGTGGCCGTGTTGCAGCTCTTCAGCAGTTGCCGCACGAATGCCTGTCACGGTGCAAGCAAAGGTCAACGTTTTGCCAGCTAAAGGATGGTTACCATCAACAGTCACTTCGTCATCATTCACTTCAATAACGGTGTACAAAATAAAATCTTCTTCGTCTGATTCTTCTGGCGCGCCTTCAAACTGCATACCGATGGCGACATCTTTAGGGAATGAGCTACGCGCTTCCACTTCCACCATTTCGTGTTCGTATTCGCCAAACGCATCATCAGGTTGCAAGGTCACCGACACTTTGTCGCCGATAGCTTTGCCGTGCAAGGCTTCTTCTACCAAAGGGAAAATACCATCGTAACCACCGTGCAAATAGCTAATCGGCTCGCCCACTTTTTCGTGCACTTCGCCAGATGAATCGGTCAATTGGTAGGTCAACGAGACCACGCTGTCTTTACTGATTTTCATTTCATTTCCTTAATTAAATTGAATACTTCTTGTGCATGTCCCGCCGCTTTCACGCCGTACATGACATGCTGCAACTTGCCTACTTTATCAATCACAAACGTCGAGCGTTTAATGGATAATTTTTTACCGCTTTCGGTTTCTTTCTCGTACATCACCGCATATTTTTTGCATACCCGCGCATCAGGGTCGGACAACAACTGAACCGCTAAACCATATTTATCGCGAAAACTGGCATGACTTAAACAATCATCGCGACTAATACCCACCACCACCGTATCTTGGCTGCCAAAATCATCAATCAAATCGGTAAATTCATTCGCTTCTAAGGTGCAACCTGGCGTGTCGTCGCGCGGATAGAAATACAGCACCACATTTTTACCATGCTGTGCCGTCAAAGAAAACGTCTGCATATCCGCATCAGGCAATTCAAAATGAGGCGCTTCGGCTCCTACGTTTAATGGTTCTATATGCATGGCGGTCTCCTCAAGGGGCGCGCATTGTAATCGCAATTTTGCAAAATCCAAATCACGCCCGATTGGTTGCCGCTGGCACAGCTATAATTCGCGCCATGAAAAATCTATCCTCACTTTTAGGCGGTCTAAGCACCGAACAATTCTTACGCGATTACTGGCAAAAAAAACCGCTACTAATTCGTCAAGCCCTCCCCGACTTTAACAGTTTATTAAACCGTGACGAATTGATTGTCTTAGCTTGCGACGACGATGCACAAGCGCGGCTCATCAAACAACAGCGCAATCGTTTCACCTTGCAGAACGCCCCTTTTTTTGCTGAAGACTTTGAGCACTTAGAAAAATCTAAATGGACGGTGTTAGTGCAAGGACTCAATCATCATTTAGCCAGCGCAGCCGAATTACTCAAGCAATTTAACTTTATTCCGCACGCACGCTTAGACGATTTAATGGTGAGTTTTGCACCCAAAGGCGGCGGCGTAGGTCCACATTTTGATTCTTATGATGTGTTTTTATTACAAGGCGCGGGACATCGCCGCTGGCAGATTTCAGCACAAGCCGATCGCACCCTTATTGAAGGTGCGCCATTACGTATTTTGAGTAACTTTCAAGTCGAGCAAGAATGGCTATTAGCTCCTGGTGACATGCTCTACCTGCCGCCACACTATGCACATAACGGCATCGCCGAAGATGACTGCATGACCTATTCCATCGGTTTTCGCACCCCTGCCTATCAAGAATTAGCCGAACAATTTTTAGTCTATTTGCAAGATCGCGTTTGCGTGGCGGGGATGTATGCTGACCCAGAATTAACCGCGCCTAAACACCCCGCTGAAATCGACCCAACCATGCTGGCAAAAGTCACGCAAAAACTCAATGAAATAAGTTGGGATGAAGACGATGTGGCGCAATTTTTAGGCTGTTACTTAAGCGAACCCAAAGCGCATATTTTCTTTGATGCACCCGCGCGTGCGATGAAGCAAGAAAAATTTACGCAGGCTTTAACAACACAAGGCATCACACTCAATCTCAAAACACAAATGCTGTGTCACGACACCAGTATTTTTATCAATGGCGAAGCGATACCCTGTACGCCAGACGATTACAAAATCTTGCGTGACTTAGCCGACCATCGCCAACTGGGCGCGAAAAATAATTATTCAGAGGCACTGCTTGATTTAATTTTTGAATGGTATTCCGACGGATTTTTACAGTTAAATGTGCAGGGGAAAAATCATGCTAAGCGAACCAACTAGCCAATCACTAAAAGGTAATCAGGAGTTCATCGCCGCCTTAGATACGCTATGCGGCATGGCGCAACAAAATTTATATTTATTCGATAAAGATTTCGCGCAACAAGGCTTTAATAGCGTGGCGCGTTTTGAAATTTTGCATCGCTTGTTACTCGCCAGCACCACGCATCGCGTTTATTTTCTCGCCCACGATGTGCGCTATTTAGCGACGCAATGTGCACGCATCGAAATCCTTATCAAGCAATTCGGTACGGCAATCGCCATCCATCAATTACCTAAAAGCCTGCAACACTTGAGAGAGGCATTTGCCGTGGCAGATACCGATCATTGCTTACGTCGCTTTCATTTCGATGCACCTGACGGCGTTTTAGAGCTACATCAAGCCAGCCAAGCGCGCGCCTACCAAGGACGCTTTTTAGAGATGTGGGCAAACTCCACCGCCGCACCCGTAATCAATAAACTGGGCTTGTAAGCCAAGTGCTGTATGAGTTAATAAAATTTATTTTAATAAGCCTAGATTTTCTAAAATTCGCTGGTAGAATGCCGCCACTTTGATTTTGGCTGAGTCAGTTTTTAGTGCGATGCCGCTTCAAAATAGAGATTGATTTTAATAACTTAACTTTAAGGAAATACATAATGAAACGTTCTGCTCTCGTTGTTGCTTTGTTGGCTTTGGCTTTGACTGCTTGTGGCGAAAAAGCTGCTGAAACTGTTACGGCTGCATCTGATGCAGCCTCTGCTGTTGCTGCTGTTGCTCCTGCTGTAGTTGATGCTGCTTCTGCTGTTGCAGGCGCTTCTGCTGTTGCTGCTGTTTCAGAAGTTGCTGCTACTGCATCTACTGTTGCTGGCGCTGCTGCAACTGCTGCTGACGCAATGAAGAAATAAGTCTTAAAAGCTTATTTGTTGCACCAAAAAGCCGACGCAAGTCGGCTTTTTTACGTTCTAAAATCAAAAAATTTGGAGTTGTAGAAGCGCGACAAATAGCGCCCCTACAGTTATCACACCCTAAACAACTTCTCGCCAAGCGAACCCTTCGGCTTGCGTCGCCACGCCGACCCAGTCGCTCGCGCAATTCAACACGCCACTCAACGCCGCCACAGCTAGCGCAGACGTATTGTTTTTATGGCTCAAATGCGCAGCGACCAAATGCTGTAAACGATGGTTATCTAACTTTGCCAAAATTGCTGCCGCTTGCTGATTATTCAAATGTCCCAATCGCCCGCCCACGCGCTGTTTCAAGCTATAAGGGTACTCACCATTCGCGAGCAGCTCACTATCGTGATTGCACTCCAATACCAGTGCGTCGCAGCCACTCAACATCGCCTCGATATGCGGCGTACTACACCCCACATCGGTCAACACCCCTAAGCGTCGCGCACCATCACCCAATACATATTGCACAGGTTCGGCGGCATCGTGCGGCACGGGATACGGTTGAATTTGCAGGTCATCAATTACGAACACGTTGTGCGCGTCGATTTCATGCAGTTGCGCAACATTCGCAAACGCTTTAGGGCAGGCGCGCAGCGTGCCGTGCGTCAGCCAAACTTTTAGATTGAATTTGCGGGCAAGTTTTGCCACGCCAGAAATGTGATCACCGTGTTCATGAGTGAGCACGATGCCAGTCAGTTGCTCAGGAGAAATACCTAGCTTGGCGAGCCGCGCAATGCTGTCTTGCAAACCAAAGCCACAGTCTAACAACACGCGGGTTTGCTTAACTTCTACCAACAGCGCGTTGCCTTCGCTGCCACTGCCGAGTGAAGCAAAACGCATTTCAGTTATTCGCGCTCATACGCGCCAACTTAAGGGGCAACCGAACTCACCGCCGCAGGCACTTGGTAAGTATCTAGCGTCTTGATGGGCGTTAAATCGGCTGGAATAGTGAGGGCGGGAACAGCGTTGGCAGCACCGTGTCCATCGAATGGTTTCAATTCACCACACCCGACTAAACCCAATAAAACCGCCAGCAACGCTATATTTTTTGCAGCATTCATATTCATTAAGAACTCCTAGGCGATAACGCCCGCTTGTCGCATGGCGTGTTCAACTTGCGCGTGAGCACTATTGGACAAAGGCGTCAGCGGCAAACGCAGCGTGTTTTGCATGAAGCCCATGCGAGCCACCGCCCACTTCACTGGAATCGGATTGGCTTCGACAAACAAATGACGATGTAAAGCGAGCAACTTAAAATTGATAGCGCGCGCCGTCAGCACATCATTCGCCAACGCTGCGTCGCACATCTCGTGCATCAATTTAGGCGCGACATTGGCGGTCACCGAAATCGTGCCGTGCGCGCCCAACAACATCATCGCCAGCGTGCTGGCATCATCGCCACTGTAAATTGCAAAATCTTTAGGCGCACGCGCCAACAAATCACTGCCACGTTCGAGGTTACCCGTGGCATCTTTAATTCCCACTATGTTAGGGATTTGCGCCAAGCGCAACACGGTATCGTTGTGCATATCCGCCACGGTGCGACCTGGCACGTTATATAAAATGTGCGGCATATCCACCGCTGCGGCGATGGCTTTGAAATGTTGGTACAAGCCTTCTTGGGTAGGGCGGTTGTAGTAAGGAACGACCGAAAGCGAGGCATCTGCACCCGCTTTTTTCGCAAAGGTTGCCAACTCAATCGCTTCTTTGGTGGAGTTCGCACCCGTACCCGCAATGATAGGAATGCGCTTCGCCGCGTGCTGCACGGCAGTCGCAATCAGCAACTCGTGTTCAGCCAAATCCACGGTCGGTGATTCGCCTGTTGTGCCAACCACCACAATCGCATCTGTACCTTGCTCGATATGAAAATCTATCAAGGCTTTGAAAGCTGGCAAATCTAAACTGCCATCTGCCAACATCGGAGTCACAATCGCAACAATACTGCCCTTAATCATCTCGTACTCGCCAAAATTGAAAGCGCGCATTCTACCTCAAGGCACGCCAAAAGCCGCGCTGCTGTGGAATAATGCCGCCTCATTGAATTTAGTCCTTGCCATGCCCAATTCCCTCAACACCTTACAGCCTGGCGAGATTGCCACCATCGTTTCGATACACGCCGAAGAAGCCTTGCACCAACGCTTGATGGCATTAGGTTTCCGCGTTGGCAAACAAATCGAAATGATACGAAAAGCCAGTTTTTCAGGTCCTCTACAAGTACGCATCGTTACTACCGACATCGTCCTGCGTCGCTCTGAAGCGGCGAAAATTAAGGTGCAAAAAATATGAAGCGCATCGCACTGTTAGGCATGCCCAACACTGGCAAATCCACGTTGTTTAATCGTATGACCGGAGGTTCGGCGCGGGTGGGAAATTGGCCGGGCATTACGGTGGAATTGCTCTGCGGCAAAATTCTGCTCGGCAGCGATATGGTGGAGATTATCGACCTGCCTGGCATCTACGATCTGCACGGTTATTCCGATGACGAACAAGTGGTGCGGCATTTCTTGCACGACAACGTACCCGACCTCGCGCTAGTGATACTCAACGCCACGCAAATCGAACGCCAAATCAGTCTGCTGCTGCAACTCAAGCAGCTCGATATGAACATTGTGGTACTTCTCAATATGGCCGACGAAGCCAAGAAATTTGGCATCACCATCGACAGTAAAAAAATGTCTGATTTGTTAGAGATGCCGATATTTTTACTCAGTGGAAAATACGGCAACGGTTATCACGAGGCTCTGCAAGCCATCACCAAAGCCCTGCGCTATCCCACGCCCGGCATGGCGGAACAGCTGCGCAGCCAGTTGGAGCAAGACGAACATATCGCCACCGAAATGGCGCGCGTGATGCAACACGCGGTGCAAATTCCCGCGCGCTTGCCAGAAAATCTCACCGAAAAACTCGACCGCGTGAT
>JAVHQO010000140.1:0-2178 GCA_036171175.1 Gallionella sp. | reverse complement strand
CAAGGGAAATAGGGTCAGACTCGAATTTTTTTGCAGGTGGCTAGCGTTTGTCGGCGGTAGCCAGACAGCTATTAGCAGTGACTTAGTCAGCGCAGTTTGCTGGCTTAGACGCTGCTTAGTTGTTTCATCAAGTTACTTTTCTTGTCTCGCCAAGAAAAGTAACAAAAAGAAGCCCCCCTTCCAGATTCCCTAAACCATCGCTCGACAGCGTCGCATAAGCCTCGACAACGCGATAAGTCGCTGCTCGCTGCTTGGTCTAGTTCCCACAAACTACCCGCCGGATTGTTCACTTCACTAGTTGATTGATTTCAATAATCGGCATCAACACTGCCAAGACAATCAGTAGCACCACCACGCCCATCGCCAAGATTAGCGCGGGTTCTAACAGTCCTGCGATAGTCATGGCTCTACGTTCTAAGTCGGTTTCTTGCGCGTTCGCAGCGCGCGCTAACATGGCGGGCAACTCGCCCGTGGCTTCGCCCGCTCGTATCATGTGTATCAACATGGCAGGAAAATGTTGATGCGCAGCGAGGGCGGTGGCGAGACTCACGCCTTCGCGCACACGGTTGGTTGCCTCATCCACTTGGGCGCGCATGGCGAGATTGGTCAGTGTGTCGCGGCTGGTTTGTAATGCTTGCAAAATCGGCACGCCTGAGCCGCTGGTAATCGCGAGCGTGCTAGCGAAACGCGCGGTGTTGAGACTGCGTTCGAAGCGACCATACAAGGGCGCGGTGAGTAGCCAAGTGTGAAAACGTAATTTGAAAATTGGGTCACGCAAAGCGCGTCGCCACAGGTAAATCGCCGCCGCAAAAAGCAGTGCGACCAGCCAGCCGTAGTGGCGCACAAAATCCGAAATTCCCAACATCACCACGGTTAAAAATGGCAGCTTTTGTTTGGTGTTGGCGAACACCGAAACGATTTGCGGCACGACGTAAGTGAGCAAAAAAATCACGATGGCGAACGCGACCACGGTAACGATGGCGGGGTAAGTAAAGGCGAGTTTAATTTTTTGCACCAGTTGATTACGCCGCTCGATGTAGTCTGCCAAGCGCGATAAAACTTTCGCTAATTGTCCGATGTGTTCGCCGCTGGCGACCAGTGCGCGGTAGATGTCGGCGAAGTCGTGCGGATGCGCAGCGAGTGCGGCGGAGAGCGATGTTCCCGCCATCACCTCGGCACGAATTGCCGCAACTAAGTCGCGCACATAAATGCGTTCGGCTTGTTCTTGCAGCGCAGAAAACGCTTGCTCTAACGGCAGGCTGGCTTCCAATAAGCTGGCGAGTTGGCGGGTGAATAAGGCCAGTTCGACGGTGGATAATTTGTCGCCAAAAGCGCGTTTGCGCGGTGCGCCGTTGGCATCATCACGAATCGCTTCGACGTTGATAGGCAGCAAGCCTTGTCCGCGCAAATTAGATCGGGCGGCACGCGCGCTGTCGGCATTTAGCACGCCTTTTGTGGTGTGTCCTGAGCTATCAGCAGCTTCGTAACGAAAGGCAGCCATGATTATTCTTTAGTGACGCGCATCAATTCGGCGGTGGTGGTTGTACCGTTGCCGAGCCAGCGTTCGCCGTCTTCGCGCATGGTGCGCATTCCGTCAGAAATGGCGGTGCTGCGTATCTCGGCTTCGGAGGCGCGGTTGTGAATTTGCGCGCGGATTTGTGCGGTGGTGAGCAGCAATTCATACACGCCGACGCGACCTTGATAACCCGTTTGTCCGCACGCATCGCAGCCGTTGGCGAGCCAAGTTGTGCCGTCAAAAGTTTTGCAATGTGGGCAGAGTTTGCGCACCAAGCGTTGCGCGACTACGCCCAACAATGACGACGAAAGTAAGAACGGTTCGATGCCCATATCCAGCAAGCGTGTGATGGCGGCGGCAGAGTCGTTGGTGTGCAAAGTCGCCAGCACCAAATGCCCGGTGAGCGAGGCTTGCACGGCGATTTGCGCGGTTTCTAGATCGCGGATTTCACCGATCATAATCACGTCGGGATCTTGGCGCAGTATGGCGCGCAGAGCTTTGGCAAAGGTCATGTCGATACGCGCATTCACCTGCGTTTGCCCGATGCCTTCCAGCTCATATTCGACCGGATCTTCCACGGTGAGGATGTTGGTATCGGTTTTGTTTAAGCGCGTGAGTGCGGCGTACAGCGTGGTGGTTTTTCCTGAACCGGTAGGTCCTGT
>JAVHQO010000139.1:0-2188 GCA_036171175.1 Gallionella sp. | reverse complement strand
ATGAGTCACTATAAAAAATCCTTTGCATTTGGCAAGCATCAACTCACGATTGAGACAGGTGAAATCGCGCGTCAGGCAACCGGTGCGGTGCTGGTGAGTTTGGATGACACCGTGGTGTTGGTGACGGTAGTCGGTCGCCAAGATGCCAAACCTGAGCAAGATTTTTTTCCTTTGACGGTCGATTACCAAGAAAAAACTTACGCGAACGGCAAGATTCCGAGCGGCTTTTTTAAGCGCGAAGGTCGTCCCACCGAAAAAGAAATTCTCACCTCACGTTTGATTGATCGCCCGCTGCGTCCGCTGTTTCCTGAAGGTTTTTATAACGAGGTGCAAATCGTCGCGATGGTGATTTCATCGGATAGCGAAATTGATGCGGATATTCCTGCTTTGATTGGCGCATCGGCGGCGTTGGCGATTTCGGGAATTCCGTTTGACGGTCCGATTGGTGCGGCGCGCGTGGGTTATGCCAACGGCGAATACTTGCTCAATCCGACTCAAACTGAACTGAAAACTTCACAAATGGATTTAGTCGTGGCGGGTACGGATCGCGCGGTGTTGATGGTGGAATCGGAAGCGCAACAGTTGTCCGAAGAAATTATGTTGGGCGCGGTGATGTTTGGTCACGAGCAAATGCAAGTGGTGATTACTGCTATTAACGAGATGGCAGACGCGGTCGGCAAAGATGAGTGGGAGTGGGTTGCACCTGCTAAGAATCAGGCTTTGATTGCTTACGTTGCACAGCTTGCCGAAGCACCACTGCAACAGGCGTACGCGATTCGTTCCAAGCAACAACGTACTGTCGCTATCGCCGCCATTCATGCCGAGGTTAAAGCGGCTGTGGCAAAAGATTTCACCGAGATGGGCAACAATCAAATCAACGAATTGTTTGGGGCATTAGAAGGTCAAATTGTGCGCGGACAAATTTTAAGTGGCGAACCGCGCATTGACGGTCGCGATACGCGCACCGTGCGTCCGATTAGCATCCGCAACGGTTTGTTGCCGCGCGCACATGGTTCGTCGTTGTTTACGCGCGGCGAAACGCAAGCCATCGTGGTGGCGACGTTGGGCAGTATGCGTGACGCGCAAAAAATTGATGGTTTGCAAGGTGAGTCTGAAGACCGTTTTATGCTGCATTACAACTTCCCTCCGTATTCAACAGGCGAAACAGGTCGCGTCGGTACGCCAAAACGCCGCGAAATTGGTCATGGCCGTTTGGCGAAACGCGCGCTGGCAGCGGTGTTGCCCAGCACGGAAGATTTTAATTACGCGATGCGCATCGTGTCAGAAATTACCGAATCAAACGGCTCAAGCTCAATGGCTTCGGTGTGCGGCGGTTGCTTATCGTTGCTGGATGCGGGCGTGCCGCTCAAAGCGCACGTTGCAGGCATTGCGATGGGCTTGATTAAAGAAGGCGGACGCTTCGCCGTGTTGACCGACATCTTGGGCGACGAAGATCATTTGGGTGATATGGATTTCAAAGTGGCGGGTTCAGAAACCGGCGTAACCGCCTTGCAAATGGACATCAAAATTAACGGTATTACGCGTGAAATTATGCACGCTGCGTTGACGCAAGCGCGTGAAGGTCGGATGCACATTTTGGGCTTGATGAAAACGTCTATGCCAGCCGCGCGCGTCGAGCTTTCCGAGTTCGCGCCACGCACCGTGAAGATGAAAGTGAATCCTGAGAAAAAACGCGACATTATTGGTAAAGGCGGCTCGGTAATTCGCGCGATTACTGAAGCGACTAACACCAGCATCGACATCGACGATGAAGGCAATGTGAGCATTTCTTGCACCAGCACCGCGCAAGGCGAACAGGCGAAACAGCGCATTTTGGACATCATTGCTGACGTTGAAGTCGGCAAAGTTTACGAAGGCCCTGTGGTGAAAGTGTTGGACTTCGGTGCGTTGGTGACGATTTTGCCAGGCAAAGATGGCTTGTTGCACATTTCGCAAATCGCCCACGAGCGCGTCAATGCCGTGAGCGACTTTTTGAAAGAAGGTCAAATCGTCAAAGTGAAATTGCTGGAGCTAGATGAAAAAGGGCGTATGAAGTTAAGCATGAAAGCCTTAATTCCCGCACCTGTTGCTGCGGTGAGCGAGGCGAGTAGTCGTTAAGCGCGCTCGCTAGTGCTTAAAAAAACAGGTGCAATCGCTGCACCTGTTTTTTTATTGTTGGCATAAAAAA
>JAVHQO010000138.1:0-2194 GCA_036171175.1 Gallionella sp. | reverse complement strand
CTAATCACCGCCAAGCGTCCCTGTGGTTTTAGCTGTGTGACGCAGTCGGGCAAGATGCGCGCAAGCTCTTCGAGTTCTTGGTTGATATAAATCCGTATAGCTTGAAAAGTCCGCGTCGCTGGATTTTGCCCTGGCTCGCGGGTGCGTACCGTTTGACCAACCAGCTCGACGAGCTGCTTCGTGGTGAGAATAGGTTGAGTTGCGCGCGCAACAACAATCGCTCTTGCAACCTGCTTAGCAAACCGTTCTTCGCCGTAATCACGTATCACCTCCGCTAACATTTTTTCATCTACTGTCGCCAGCCACTGCGCTGCCGTCATACCGCGACTAGTATCCATGCGCATATCCAGCGGCGCGTCAAAACGAAAACTAAAACCACGCGATGCTTCATCTAGCTGCGGCGAAGACACCCCCAAATCCAACAAAATACCGTCAACCTTGGCAATACCAAGCTCTTGCAACACCGCTGCCAAATTCATAAAACCACGATGCACAATCTGAAAGCGCGGATCGGTAATTTTTTGCGCCTCAGCAATCGCCGCCAAATCTTTATCTAAGGCGATCAAGCGACCCTTACTACCTAACTGCGACAAGATGCGGCGACTATGTCCACCGCGCCCAAACGTGGCATCCACATAGATACCATCAGCCTTAATCGCCAAGGCATCCACTGCCTCCGCCAGCAGCACTGTGGTGTGAACGAGCTCAACACTCACAAAGAAAATCCATCTAACTCAGCAGGCAAATCGCCGCTCATCAACGCCAAGCCCGCCGCTTGCTGCGCCTGCCACTTAGCCTCATCCCACAATTCAAATTTATTACCCTGCCCAACCAGCATCACGCGCTTCTCCAAGCCTGCATAGCTGCGTAAATTCGGCGCAATCAACACCCGCCCTGCGCCGTCCATCAACACATCTTCTGCGTTACCAATCAATAAGCGTTGCAGCGCACGACTGCGCGCATTAAAGGAGGAAAGTTTATTGAGCTTGGCGCGTATCGGCTCCCACACGGTTTGCGGATAAACCAACAGACAGCCGTCGGCATCAGCGGTAAACACCAAATTACCTGCGCACTCAGCCAGCAAAGCGTCGTGGTGCTTGGCTGGAATTGCCAAACGACCTTTGCTATCTAAATTGAGCTGCACCGCACCTTGGAACATTTCCACCACCCCCCCACAAATTCCCACTTTTTACCACTTGCATCCACTATATTGAAATAGAGTGGTCGGGTCAAGGATAAAGTAAGCATTATTTCTTTATGAGACAAAGGCTTAGCACGAGACAGGGCGACACTTAAATATACTTATAAAGCAATGAATTAGAACAGTAAGCTAAAGTTATTTGTAGTTAAAGGACTAGATATTCTTACGGGACTGTTCGTATCCGCGTTGCACGGACAAATTAATATAAGCAGCTAAAGTCTGGCTATCCACTAAAAAAGAGGACGTTATTTTTGCAAGGACGGTGAAGAAAAAAATGTGGAAGTTCTAAAACAATGCAGTTAGACCGACACCGCGTAAGAATTGATGATGTTGAGTTTCAAATTCATTAAGCCGTAATGCAGCATCCTCAACGGTCGATGCGGTATAAATTGCTTTTAAATCAACAGCGACTTTGTCACCTAGTTTCCAACTGATGTAGTTTAAGCTGCCCCCCCATATGCACGATGCAAAGCTGAACGGTCGCTTAGGCAACCGAATCGAGGCGATTATTCACGCGCAAAATGTTGTGAGCTTGAAAGTTGCCTAACCATGGCGGCGGGTGTGTTTAGCATGAAAGCAAAAAAGCTAGGCTTGCTTAGGACAATCTACGGGAATATACTTGTACAATTAATTCGACAAGTTAAAGGGGCTAAAAAATGAAAGTGGTTACTTATTCTCACGCGCGCAATTCGCTAAAGTCTGTTTTAGATGGCGTGATTCAAGATGCTGACATTACGATTATTAGCCGCCGCGATGCTGACGGCGATGCGGTTGTTATGTCCTTAGATGCTTATAACAGCATCATGGAAACGCTCTATCTGACTAGCAATCCCGCTAATGCGGCGGCTTTGGCGCGCGCCATTGCACAGGATAAAGCTGGACAAGCTACCCGCCGCGCCTTGTTAGAGGCTTAAAAATTGCGCTCAATTCAATTCATACCCGATGCGTGGAGCGCATACCTGTACTGGCAAGGGCAAGATAAAAAAACGCTAA
>JAVHQO010000137.1:0-2208 GCA_036171175.1 Gallionella sp. | reverse complement strand
CTCTGGAACGCCAGCCGCTTTGTGCTGATGAACTGCGAGGGGCAAGACTGTGGACTCAAAGAGCACACTGCGGCCGAATGTGAAGTCGGCGCCAGCTACCTTGATTTCAGCCAGGCCGACCGCTGGATCGTCTCGCTACTTCAGCAAACCGAGGCCACCGTGGCGCAAGGCTTTGCCGACTACCGTCTGGACAACGTGGCGCAAACCATTTACGACTTTGTCTGGAACGAGTTCTGCGACTGGTATCTGGAAATTGCCAAAGTCCAAATCCAGCAAGGCTCAGACGCACAAAAGCGTGCCACGCGCCGCACCCTGATCCGCACGCTGGAAACCATTTTGCGGCTGGCACACCCAATCATCCCGTTTGTGACCGAAGAGCTGTGGCAAAAGGTCGCGCCGGTGGCTGGGCGCGGTGGTGATTCAATCGCTGTGGCCGCTTACCCGCTGGCGCAGCCTGAGCGCATTGACGCAGCGGCCATCGCGCACGTCGCCAAGCTCAAGACGCTGGTGGATGCGTGCCGCAATTTGCGCGGCGAAATGCAGGTCTCTCCCGCTCAACGCCTGCCGCTGTTTGCCTTGGCTGAAACCGCTGCTGAGGCTGCGTTTTTGCGCCAGAGCGCAGCGGTGCTGCAAGCGCTGGCCAAGCTCAGCGAAGTCAAGGTATTTGAGTCTGGGACCGACTGGGCCGCTGCTGCACAAGCCGCCCCGGTGGCGGTGGTGGGTGAAGCGCGCGTGTGCCTGTTCATGGAAATTGATGTGGTCGCGGAAAAAGTGCGCCTGAACAAAGAACTCACGCGGCTAGAGGGCGAAATCACCAAAGCCAACAGCAAGCTGGGCAACGAATCATTTGTGGCGCGCGCGCCAGCTAACGTGATTGAGCAAGAGCGCAAACGTCTGGCTGATTTTGAAGCCACCGTGACCAAGGTCAAAGACCAGTTGGCACGGCTGGGCTGAGCACGCGAGGGTCAGCGGCGGCGCAACACGTGAATGAAAGATTCACCCACCGTTTGTTGGTCTAGCAACTCATTGCCAGTTTGTTTGGCAAAGGCTTGAAAGTCGCGCAACGAGCCTTTGTCAGTGGCCACCACCTTGAGGGTTTGGCCGCTGACAAGCTCTGCCAACGCTTTTTTGGCCTTCAAAATGGGCAGGGGGCAGTTCAAGCCGCTGGCATCAATTTCTTTGTCGGTTTGCATGGTGTATGGGGTTTTAATAAGACTGAATCAAGCCGGAAAAACGCCGGTGGACAAATAACGGTCACCTCGGTCGCAAACAATGAAAACGATGGTGGCATTTTTTTCGCGCAAGGCAATTTGCTGTGCCGCCCAGCAAGCCCCCGCGGCAGAAATGCCTGCAAAAATGCCCTCTTCACGCGCGAGTTTGCGGCACATGTCTTCGGCATCTTCTTGGCTCACATAAACCAATTCATCCACATGGGTGGGATCGTAAATTTTGGGCAAATAGGCCTCAGGCCACTTGCGAATGCCAGGAATGCGCGAGCCCTCAGTGGGCTGTACGCCAATGATTTTGACGGCCGGGTTTTTCTTTTTGAGGTACTGCGACACGCCGGTGATGGTGCCGGTGGTGCCCATGGCACTGACAAAGTGGGTCACCTTGCCCTTGGTGTCAGCCCAAATCTCGGGCCCGGTGGTTTCCACGTGAATGCGCGGGTTGTCGGCGTTGGAAAACTGGTCTAGCACAAAGCCCTTGCCCTCGCGCGACATTTGGTCGGCCAAGTCGCGCGAGTATTCCATGCCGCCGCTTTTGGGGGTCAAGATCAGCTCAGCACCAAATGCCTTCATGGTTTGAGCCCGTTCAATCGACAGGTCTTCAGGCATGATCAAAATCATACGGTAGCCCTTGATGGCCGCAGCCATGGCCAGCGCAATGCCAGTGTTGCCTGAAGTGGCCTCGATCAGGGTGTCGCCAGGTTGGATGTCGCCGCGCTCTTGCGCGCGTTGAATCATCGACATGGCGGCTCGGTCTTTGACCGACCCTGCAGGGTTGTTGCCCTCCAGTTTGCCCAAAATCACGTTGTTTTTGGTTTGATTGGCGGCCGCGCCGATGCGCTGAAGCTGCACCAACGGGGTTTTTCCGATCAAATTTTCAATGGTTGAATAGTTCATACCCCACACTGTGCCATAATTCAGGGCTTCAAGCGTTGCCCGGGTGGTGAAATTGGTAGACGCAGGGGACTCAAAATCCCCCGCC
>JAVHQO010000136.1:0-35562 GCA_036171175.1 Gallionella sp. | reverse complement strand
TGCGCTATTTAAGTGCGCAGGGCGCGCGGCTGCGCGCGGCGGATAGTCGCACTGCGCCAGCGAGTTTGGCTGAAGCGACGAAGTTTGTTCAGCCTGCGCAAATTTTCTGCGGTGCATTTAGCGACGCATTGTTTGACGGCATAGATTGCATTGCGATTAGCCCTGGTGTGCCGCTCGCCGATTCTGTGGTTGCCAAAGCTATCGCGCGCGGCATTGCTGTGGTTGGTGACATCGAATTATTCGCTCGCGAGCTCGCGACTAACAACTATCCACTCACGACTAAAATTTTGTCCATCACCGGCAGCAACGGCAAAACCACGGTCACATCGATGGTCACGCATCTGTGCCAAGTGGCAGGGTTGGATGCAGTGGCGGCGGGCAACATTTCGCCTGCGGTGTTGGATGTAATGATGCAGCGTGGCGCGGCGCAGCCTGATGTATGGGTGTTGGAGTTGTCCAGTTTTCAGTTGGAAACCACGACGAGTTTGCACACGACGGCGGCAACAGTTTTGAATCTTAGCGAAGATCATCTCGATCGTTATGACGGCATGAAGGGGTACATCGCGGCAAAGGCGCGGGTGCTGCAAGGTTGCCAAGTGCAAGTGCTGAATCGCGACGATGCGGCAACTTTGCAACTGGCGCAGCAAGATGCGGCGACGGTAACTTTTGGTTTAGATGCGCCCACGCGCGAACAAGATTTTGGCGTGGCAAGGTTCGATGGCGAACTGTATTTGTTGCAAGGCACGCAACGCTTGATGCGCGTCAATGAATTGCAATTGAGCGGGCTGCATAACGTGGCGAATGCCTTGGCAGCGTTGGCGTTGTGTCGCGCGCTAGATTTGCCGATGACAGCGTTATTGGATGGGCTACGCAGCTTCAAAGGGTTAGCGCATCGCGTCGAAAAAGTCGCCGAGTTAGCTGGCGTGACTTACTACGATGACTCAAAAGGCACCAATGTGGGTGCGACGGTTGCCGCTTTACAGGGCTTGGGTTGTAAGGCTGTGTTGATTGCGGGCGGTGAAGGCAAAGGACAAGATTTTTCACCGCTTTTCAATGCGGTTAAAAATCATGCGCGCGCGGTGATTGTGATTGGTCGTGATGCGGGTTTAATCGAATCGGCCATCGTAGCGGCGGGCATCACAATCGAACGTGCTGCCGATATGCCAGCCGCCGTGCAAGCCGCTACGCGCTTGGCGCAAGCGGGCGATGCGGTATTGCTGTCGCCCGCCTGTGCGAGCTTCGATATGTTCCGTAACTACCAACATCGTGCGCAAGTTTTCATCGCGGCAGTGCGCGAGTTGCAAGCGGAGGGCGCATGGTCTCATTAGTCAAAACAGGTGCGCGCCCACCACAAACACACTTCGACGAATTATTGCTATGGGTGTTTGTTGCCCTCTTGTCGATTGGTTTAGTGATGGTTTATTCGGCTTCGATTGCCATCGCTGAAGCCAGCAAATTCACGGGCTATAACGCCAGCTACTATCTCATTCGGCATGGCATTTTTATCGCGGTGGGTGTGATAGCTGGCATCGCTGCGTTTCAAATTCCCGTGCAAATGTGGCAAAACTTAGCCATGCCTTTATTTGTTATCGGCACGGTGTTGCTGGTGCTGGTGCTGATTCCTCATGTTGGTCGCGAAGTCAATGGCAGCAAGCGTTGGCTGTCGTTATTCGTTATCAATTTGCAACCCTCCGAGCTGATGAAATTATTCGCAGTCTTGTATGCCGCCGATTACACGGTGCGCAAAGCGCATGTCGGGCACAAATTTTTGCAAGCATTTGTACCAATGTTTTTGGTGATGGGCGTGGTCGGAACATTGTTGTTACTAGAACCCGACATGGGCGCGTTGGGCGTGATTACCACGATAGCGATTTGCACTTTGTGGCTAGGTGGTTTCAATCTCAAAGTATTCGGTTTGTTGTTGTTCGCGTTGCCGAGTGCCTTTATTGCCTTAGTGGTTTCATCGCCATATCGGATGCAGCGCGTGATTGGTTTCCTCGATCCGTGGTCAGATCCGTACGGCAAAGGCTATCAATTAAGCCACGCGTTGATTGCCTTTGGGCGCGGCGAATGGTTGGGCGTGGGCTTAGGTGCGAGTGTCGAAAAATTATTTTATTTACCTGAAGCGCACACCGATTTTTTGATGGCAGTTATCGCTGAAGAATTGGGGTTAGTCGGCGTGGCGGTGGTGTTGCTGTTGTTTATGTTACTGGTAGTGCGCGCGTTTCAAATCGGTCGCCAAGCGGCATTTTTAGAACGCAACTACGCGGCACTGGTCGCGCAAGGCATCGCTATTTGGATCGGCGTGCAAACCATCATTAACATCGGTGTGAACATGGGCGTGTTGCCGACCAAAGGCTTGACTTTGCCGTTTTTGAGCTTTGGCGGCAGCGGCATCGTAGTGAACTGCATCGCAGCAGCGGTGCTGCTGCGAGTGGATTATGAAAACAAAAAGGCTGCGCGAGGACTACCAATATGAACGCGAACGTAGCCAGCCTTTTTGTTTCGGTGAAGACTCTTGTCCTCGCAAGGGGAAACTTGCGTAAGCAAGTTAAGTCCCAATGGGACGGTCGTAACCAAAACAGAAAAGCCGCACGGGGACTGCCGCTATGAATAAAACAATTTTGATTATGGCGGGTGGTACTGGTGGACACATTTTTCCAGCCTTGGCGGTCGCCGACGTGCTGCGCGCGCAGGGTTGGAATGTGGTGTGGTTAGGCGCGCCGCACAGCATGGAAGCTGAGCTGGTGCCTAAACACGGCTACCCAATTCGGCTGGTGAATTTTTCAGGCGTACGCGGCAAAGGCTTGATGCGCTTGGTGTCCTTACCGATGCAGTTGTTGCGCGCCTGTGTGCAAAGTGCTGCGGTGATTCGCGAGGTGCGTCCCGATGTGGTGCTGGGGATGGGCGGTTATATCACCTTTCCAGGCGGCGTGATGGCGCGTTTGCTGGGACGTAAATTAGTCATCCACGAACAAAATTCGGTGGCAGGACTAAGCAACAAAATGTTGGCAAAAATCACGCAGCGCGTGTTGAGCGGTTTTCCGAAGGTGTTGCCGCAAGCGGTGTGGTGTGGCAATCCTGTGCGTGCCGAGATTGCGCAATTAGTGCCGCCCGCAACACGTTTTGCGTCACGCACGGGCAACTTAAAAGTGTTGCTAGTGGGCGGCAGTTTAGGTGCGCAAGCCTTGAATGAAGCGATGCCTAAAGCACTCGCCTTAATTCCCGAAGCGGCACGCCCAGAGCTGATTCATCAAACCGGTAAAAAACATTTCGACAGCGTGCAAGCCTTATACAGCGGGGCGGGTGTGGCGGCGCAGATACAGGCGTTTGTGGACGATATGGCGGGCGCATATGCCGAGGCCGATTTAGTGATTTGCCGTGCGGGTGCATTGACCGTGGCGGAATTAGCCGCAGCGGGCGTGGCAAGTATTTTGATTCCCTACCCCCATGCGGTGGACGATCACCAAACCCACAACGCGCAGTTTTTGAGTGCTCAGGGCGCGGCGATTTTGCTGCCGCAAAGCGCGCTGAATGCGGTGACTTTGGCGCGTTACTTACAAGATTTAGATCGAACAAAATTATTAAGCATGGCGGTTGCCGCACGCGCCTTGGCGAAGCCAGACGCAGCGATAAGTGTGGCGAAAGTGTGTGAGGAGTTAGCACAATGAAACACAAAATTAAACATATTCATTTCATCGGTATCGGTGGTTCGGGCATGAACGGCATTGCTGAAGTGCTGCTTAATTCTGGTTATCAAGTGAGCGGCTCAGACCTTGCGGAAAACGCCGCGACGCTGCGTCTGAAACAATTAGGCGCGACCATTTATCGCGGTCATGCCGAGGCCAATTTGCGTGATGCCGATGCGGTAGTGGTATCGACAGCGGTGAGCGCGGACAACCCTGAAGTGCTGGCAGCGCGCGCGCGGCGCATTCCGGTTGTGCCACGCGCCATGATGTTGGCGGAGCTGATGCGCTTACGTCAGGGCATTGCCGTGGCGGGTACGCATGGCAAAACCACCACGACTTCTTTAACGGCGAGCATTTTGGCGAAAGGCGGCTTTGATCCGACTTTCGTGATTGGCGGCAAGCTCAATAGCAGCGGCACCAATGCGCGTTTAGGACAAGGCGATTACATCGTTGCCGAAGCCGACGAATCGGACGCATCGTTTTTGTATTTGCAACCGATTTTGTCGGTCATCACCAACATTGATGCCGACCACATGGAAACCTACGGACACGATTTCAATAAGCTCAAGCAAGCGTTTATTGATTTTGTCGAGCATCTGCCGTTTTACGGCATGGCGATGGTGTGTGTGGACGATGCCAACATCCGCGAAATTTTGCCGCGCATCAGCAAGCCTGTTTGCACCTATGGCTTAAGCGAAGGCGCGCAAATCCGCGCGGTGAATGTGCGTCACGAAGGCGGAAAAATGCGCTACACCGTGCAATGTCGTCAGAACGGTGTGCCACAAGATTTAGACATCACGCTTAATTTAGCGGGTTTGCATAACGTGCTGAACTCACTCGCCGCGATTGCGGTGGCGTTGGAAGTGGGCGTGAAAGCCGAGGCGATTGTTGCAGCATTGGCGGAATTTGAAGGCGTGGGACGACGCTTTCAACGCTATGGGGAAATTGCCTTAAATGATGGCGGCAGCTTTACGCTGATTGACGATTACGGCCATCACCCTGTTGAAATGGCGGCGACCTTGGCGGCGGTGCGCGGCGCATTTCCAAACAAGCGTTTGGTGCTGGCGTTTCAGCCGCATCGCTACACGCGCACGCGTGATGTGTTCGACGATTTCGTCAAAGTGTTAGGCACGGTGGATGCGCTGGTATTGAGCGAAGTGTATGCGGCGGGCGAAGCACCGATCGTGGCGGCGGATGGTCGCGCACTGATGCAAGCCTTACGCGTAGCGGGACAAACGGCAACGGTGTTTGTCGAAAACATTAGCGACATGCCTCACGCGATTATGCAGATGGCGCGCGACGGCGATGTGGTGGTGACGATGGGTGCGGGCACGATAGGCAGCGTGCCGCAGCTGTTAGTGAATACGCAAAAATGAATATGAGCGAAATCCGCAATTTTTCTGACACAACTTTACGCGGCAAATTACGTCGCGCAGTGGCTATGAGTCGCCACACCAGTTGGCGTGTTGGCGGGGTGGCGGATTGTGTCTATCAGCCTGCGGATTTGGCAGATTTACAAGTGTTTTTGCGCAGTTTGCCTAGCGATGAAACGGTATATGCGGTGGGCTTGGGCAGCAATTTATTAGTGCGTGATGGCGGCTTGCGTGGCACGGTCATTTTGCTGCACGGCGCGCTGACCGAATTGCGCTGTATTGATGCTTCGACCCTCTATGTCGAGGCGGGTATTGCGGGTGCAAAACTGGCGCGCTTCGCCGCTTTGCATAACTTGGCGGGTGCGGCATTTTTTGCGGGCATCCCCGGTTCTATGGGCGGCATGTTGGCGATGAATGCAGGCTGCTATGGCTCGGACACTTGGCAACATGTGCAGAGCGTGCAAGTGCTGACGCGCAGCGGTGAATTGATAGCGCGCCGTGCTAGTGAATATGAGATTGGTTACCGCTCGGTATGTCGCAGAGAAGATTTAACGGAGGCACCTCCTGTGGAAAATATTTTTGTGTCCGCGAGTTTGCAATTTAGCCCCGGTGAGGGCGACATCGAGCGGCAAATTATCAAGGCGTGGCTAAGCAAACGCATCGCCACGCAGCCGTTAAATTTGCCGAATGCAGGTTCGGTGTTCCGTAATCCTGCTGGCGATTACGCGGCACGTTTGATTGAATTGTGTGGCTTGAAAGGCAAGCAAATTGGCGGCGCGCAAGTGTCGCCAAAACACGCGAATTTTATTGTGAATATGGGCGGTGCGAGTGCCGCCGATATAGAAAACTTAATTGGCGAAGTGCGCGCAACTGTCACGGCACAAACTGGGGTGGACTTACATCCTGAAGTGAAAATTATGGGAGAAGTCGCATGAGCAAATATGAAATGAATGACACGGGTGCGACTAGCCATGAGCACTCTGCTAGCCGTTCGATTGGCAAAGTTGCGGTGTTGTTTGGCGGTAAATCTGCCGAGCGGGAGGTGTCGTTAAAAAGTGGTGCGGCGGTGTTGGCAGCGTTGTTGCGCAGCGGCGTTGATGCACATGCGTTTGACCCCGCCGAACGCAATTTGCAAGAACTGCAAGAGCAAGGTTTTGCGCGCGCGTTTATCGCGCTGCACGGACGCTTTGGCGAAGATGGCACAGTGCAAGGCGCGTTGGAATTGTTGGGTATTCCCTACACGGGCAGCGGCGTATTAGCTTCGGCGTTGGGTATGGACAAGTGGCGTAGCAAGCTGGTGTGGCAAGCGGCGGGATTGCCGATACCAAAATTCCAAATGCTCAAGGCGGATTTTGCTGCGGCCGACGTGGTGAAAAATTTAGGCTTGCCGCTGTTTGTCAAGCCCGCTTGCGAAGGCTCTAGTGTGGGGATTAGCAAAGTCAAAAGTGTGGGCGAATTAGCAGCGGCATACGCGGAAGCCGCGCGTCACGATAGTTTGGTAATGGCAGAAAGTTTTGTCGGTGGCGGTGAGTTTACGGCGGCAATTTTGGGCGACACCGCCTTGCCCGTTATTCGCATCGTGCCTGCCAATGAGTTTTACGATTTTGAGGCGAAGTATTTGCGCGATGACACGCGCTATTTGTGCCCTTGCGAACTGACCGCCGCGCAAGAAAGCGAGATGCAAAGTTTGGCAAAACAAGCCTTCGCGTTAATCGGCGGACAAGGTTGGGGGCGCGTGGACTTTTTAATGAGTGAGGACGGCAAGCCCTATGTGTTGGAAGCCAATACTTCGCCTGGTATGACTGACCATAGCCTAGTGCCGATGGCAGCGCGCCATGCGGGGATTAGCTTTGAGCAATTAGTGTTGCAAGTTTTAGGGAGCGCGCATGTGGGATAACCCCACTTTGCTCAAACACACCAGCACCGCGCTGTTTGCGGTGAGTGTGTTGTTGCTGCTTTACAGCGCGCTGCATTACGCGTTGCATCAGCCGGATTTGTTGCCGATACGCAGTGTGAAGTTAACCGCTGCACCCGTGCAGGTGGATGCCGAACAAGTGTTGCAAGTACTGCGTGAGCAAGTGCGCGGTAATTTTTTCACCGTGGATATTGAGCAGTTACGCATCGAGTTAGAAAAATTAGCGTGGGTGCGGCAGGTCAATATCCGCCGCGAATTTCCCAATCGTTTAAGTGTGGAGCTAGCCGAGCATCACGCCTTGGCGCATTGGAATAATCAGGCTTTGGTGAATAGTTACGGTGAAGTTTTTAATGCGGCTACAAGCGCGTCGTTGCCAGATTTTTCGGGGCAAGTGGGCAATTCAGCGCAGGTCGCCGAGCAATACGCTTTGTGTAATACGCAATTAGCCAAGGTTAATCTGCAGGTACAAAGCATCGCGCTATCGCCGCGTTTTGCTTGGCAACTGCGTTTGGATAATGGTCTGGTTTTAGAGTTGGGAAGCCGCGAAATGCAAGCTCGTTTAGCACGCTTTGTAGAGGTGTTTCCCTACAGCTTGGCAAGCCAACAAAGTGTCGTAAAGAGTGTGGATTTACGTTATCGCAATGGCTTCGCGGTGAGCGGATTAAATAAGCAAAGTTTAAGTAAGGGTGCGTGATGAGCAAAAATAATGATGGCAAGAATCTAATCGTCGGCTTGGACATCGGCACGTCAAAAATCGTCGCGATTGTGGGCGAAGTGAAAGACGACGGTACGTTAGAAGTCATCGGTATGGGGATGCATCAATCAGCGGGCATGAAGAAGGGCATGGTGGTGAACATTGATGCCACGGTCGGTGCGATACAGCGTGCCCTCGAAGAAGCTGAGCTGATGGCGGATTGCAAAATTACCAGCGTTTATACCGGCATTGCAGGCAGTCATATTCGCAGTAGTAATTCGCAAGGTATGGTGAAAATTAAAGATAAAGAAGTCACTCAATCCGACATCGACCGCGCACTGGAAACTGCCAACTCGATTAGCTTGCCGAGCGACCAACAAACACTCCATATCTTGGAGCAAGAATTTTCCATCGACGGGCAAGACGGCATTAAAAAGCCGTTAGGTATGAGTGGCGGACGTTTGAATGTGGAAGTGCATATCGTCACGGGTGCGGTGGCTGCGGTGCAAAACATTATGAAGTGCATTCATCGCTGCGGCTTGGAAGTACAAGATTTGATTTTGCAGCCCTTAGCGTCCGCCAAGTCTATTTTAGAAGATGACGAAAAAGAATTAGGCGTGTGCATTGTCGATATTGGTGGCGGCACCACCGACATTGCGGTGTTTACCAGCGGCGCGATTCGTCATACGGCAGTGATTCCGATTGCAGGCGATCAAATCACGAACGACATCGCCATGGCACTGCGTACGCCGACGCAAGATGCTGAAGACATCAAGATGAAACACGGCTGCGCCTTGCGGCAACTGGCTGACGATAAGCAAATCGAAGTGCCAGGCGTGGGAGAGCGCGGTGCGCGCATGTTGTCGCGTCAGACCTTGGCGGAGGTCATCGAGCCACGCATTGAAGAGTTGTATTCCTTGGTGCAAGCCGAGTTGCGCCGCAGTGGTTTTGAAGATTTATTGTCGTCGGGAATTGTGATTACGGGCGGCAGTAGCGCGATGCAAGGCATGGTCGAATTAGGTGAAGAAATTTTCCATATGCCGGTGCGTTTGGGTGTGCCGAAATATATCGGCGGCCTCGCGGATGTGGTGAAAACCCCGCGCATGTCCACTGGAGTCGGGCTGATTTTATATGGCTTAGAGCATCATTTTAAGAATGAAGAATCACGTTTGCAGTCGAATTCTTTTGCGGACGTGTGGAAAAGAATGAAAGCATGGTTGAGCAATAATTTTTAGTTTAGGTCGTCGTTCGCAATTTTTAGAGTTTAATTTTTTGAAGGAGATAAACATGTTTGAAGTCCTAGAAGCACAAAATCAAGATGCGATTATTAAAGTAATTGGCGTGGGTGGTTGTGGTGGCAATGCAGTTGATCACATGATTGAGCAAGGTGTGCAAGGTGTCGAATTCGTGGTTATCAACACCGATGCGCAAGCACTCAAACGCAGCAAGGCGCGCACGCAGTTACAAATTGGTTCGGCATTGACCAAAGGATTGGGCGCGGGTGCCAAACCTTCAGTTGGCCAAGCGGCTGCGGAAGAAGATCGTGAGCGCATTAAAGAGTTGTTGGTAGGGGCAAACATGGTGTTTATTACCGCAGGCATGGGCGGTGGCACGGGTACGGGCGCGGCACCTATCGTGGCGCAGATTGCCAAAGAGTTGGATATTTTGACCGTGGCGGTAGTGACGAAACCGTTCAAGTATGAAGGTAATCGGATGCGTTTTGCGCAAGCAGGTATTGAGGCACTCAGTCAGTTTGTCGATTCTTTAATCATCGTGCCGAATGCAAAATTGATGGAAGTGTTGGGCAATGATGTGACCGTGCCAGAAGCCTTCAAAGCAGCGAATGGTGTGTTGCAAGGTGCGGTAGCGGGGATTGCGGAAGTCATCAATGTGCCAGGATTGATTAACTTGGACTTTGCCGATGTGCGTACGGTGATGTCGGAAAATGGCATGGCAATGATGGGCTCGGCAATTGCGGGCGGTGCGGATCGTGCGCGGATTGCGGCGCAGCGTGCGATTGCCAGCCCATTGTTAGAAGACATTGATATGTCAGGCGCGCGTGGCGTGTTAGTCAATATCACTTCATCGAGCTCCTTAAAAATTCGTGAAATGGATGAGGTGATGGACTGCGTGAAATTTGCGGCTGAAGAAGCGACGGTGATTGTTGGTTCAGTGTTTGACGAAAGTATGGGCGATGAGCTGCGCGTCACCGTTGTGGCAACAGGTTTGGGTGCGCCCGTCGCCAAAAAAGTGGCGAAACCAGAAGTGGTTTATCGTGAAGAGTCAATGTTGCGCACAGGTACGGACAATCAATCCGTCACCAGCGGCGCGATTAACTACAGCGAGTTGGATATTCCCACCGCATTCCGTTCTAACCGCCGTGAACAAGTTGAAGCGATGGAAAAGTCAGGTACGGATCCATTTGATATTCCTACTTTTTTACGTCGCCAAGCGGATTGAGACGCTAGCTGCTAGTCGGTAGCGGGTAGCTAAACCGAGCTTGTAGGAGCTCAATTGATCAAGCGATATTTTAGGGCGTAGCTATCGCCCGACAAGTTGTCTCACACAAGCTGCGAGCAACGCGCGCTTTCCCTATAAAATGCGCGCCTTTATTGCAGGGCATTAAGTTCGATATGGTTAATCAACGCACCATCAAAACTGCTGTAAAAGTCACGGGTGTGGGCTTGCATAGTGGGCAAAAAGTAACACTAGGAATGCGTCCTGCACCAGTTGATACGGGCATTGTGTTTTGTCGCGTCGATCAAAAACCCATCGAGCAGATGCCTGCGCTAGGACATTTGGTGAACGACACGCGCATGTCCACTTGCATGTTGCAAAACGGCGTGCGCGTGGCAACTATCGAGCATTTGATGTCGGCGTTGGCGGGCTTAGGTATCGACAATCTGTATGTGGATTTGGATAGTCCTGAAGTGCCGATTATGGATGGCAGTGCGGGGACGTTTATTTTCTTGTTGCAATCAGCGGCTATCGTCAGTCAGTCGGCGTTAAAGAAATTCATTCGCGTGTTGAAACCTGTCGAGGTAAAAGACGGCGATAAGTGGGTGCGTTTTGACCCGTATCACGGCTACAAGCTGACCTTCACCATCAATTTTGCGCATCCTGTTTTTGCCAACACCAAGCAACATGTGGTGGTGGATTTAGATGCGCACTCGTATGTGCACGAAGTCAGCCGTGCGCGCACTTTTGGTTTTATGCAAGAGGTCGAATACCTGCGTGCGCAAGGCTTGGCGCTGGGCGGCGGTTTAGATAATGCCATTGTGATGGATGATTTTCGCGTGCTTAATCCCGATGGGCTGCGTTTTGAAGATGAGTTTGTCAAACATAAAGTATTGGATGCGATTGGTGATTTATATTTACTGGGACACCCAGTGATTGCCGCTTTTTCAGGTTATAAATCTGGACATGCTTTGAATAACGCCTTGGTGCGGGCTTTGCTCGCCGACACTTCGGCATGGGAATACGTCAGTTTTGAAGATGAAGACAAGTTGCCCGCTTTTGTGAAACTGCAATTGCAGGCAAGCTAAAATAGGTCGTATTAGAACTATTTTGCTGCGTGGCGAGGAGCCGAATAAATGATAATCGTGCGGATATTTCTAATCGCTGTGGCACTGCTGCTGGTATTAAATATCGCCATGTATTTGCTCACGCGCAACCCCCGCTATTACCGTTTGGCGTGGCAAATTGCGCGTATCTGCGCCGTGCTAGTCGCGCTATTTGCACTACTGTATGTATTGGAACGATACGTTTTGGTTGCTTGGCGTGTGCTGATTTAAGTTCACGCATTTTTCAAAATTTTCTAATAGCAAGTGCCACCTAGAAGGAGCTGTGATGACTAAGCAAGAAATTGATTTGTTAAGACGCGAAGTGGAGATGCTGGTAAAAGAGCGCGGCATATTACTTAAAGCGGTGGGTGCGGCGGCAATTTTGATTGCCAATAGTGAGCCTGAAAACATTCCTGATGCGGCGGTCAGTGCGGCAGAAATGCTTTCCGAAGCACTGAATGCCTTGCCCGAAGAAACGCTACAAGACGCACTGAAAGCGATACAAAGACAACGCCAATAAGACTGCTATGAAACAACGTGTTGGTCTAGTTTTAACAGGAGGAGGTGCGCGCGTGGCGTACCAAGTCGGCGTGCTCAAAGCGATTGCCGAATCGTTGCCGCGCAATGCACACAATCCTTTCCCCGTGATTTGTGGTACTTCGGCGGGTTCGCTCAACGCGGCAACGCTCGCCATCAACGCGCAAAGTTTCCGTAAAGGGGTGCGTTTGCTACATACCATCTGGCGCGATTTCCACGCCAAGCAGGTGTATCGCACCGATGTCATTGGCGTATTCAATAACAGCATGTTGTGGGTTGCGGGCGTGTTAATTGGCAGCTTGGGGTTTCGTATGCCCAAGCAAATTTCGCTGTTGGACAATTCACCTTTGGTCGAATTGCTTGAACAAGTTTTACCGTGTGAAAGAATCCAAGACAGCATAGATGCGGGGCTGCTGTTCGCTTTGAGCGTCACCGCATCGGGCTATGGCACGGGGCAATCGGTGACGTTTTATCAAGGCGCAAAAGAAATCATGCCGTGGAAACGCGCACGCCGCGTCGGCATTCCCACGCAAATTAACACCGAACATTTACTCGCTTCCTCCGCCATTCCCTTTGTGTTTCCAGCCACTTTAATCAATCGCGAATACTTCGGTGATGGCTCGATGCGTCAGATTGCACCGATTAGTTCCGCACTGCATTTGGGCGCAACCAAAGTGCTGGTGATAGGCGTGAACAACGACGAAGACACGGTGAATTTCAAGCGCGAAAATATCAATGATTACCCTACGTTGGCGCAAATTGCGGGGCACGCGCTGAACAGTATTTTTCTCGACAGCATGGAAGTGGATTTAGAACGGGTGCGGCAAATCAACTCACTCGTATCATCCATGCCCGCCGAGGTGAGTGCGCGTATGAACTTGCACCATATTGAAGTGCTGTCGATTGTGCCGAGTGCCTCAATCGAAAAACTCGCCGAACGCTATGTCAAAGAACTGCCTTGGACGATACGGCTGTTGCTGCGTTTAATCGGTGCGAGCAATCATCGCGGTACATCTTTGGTGAGCTATTTGTTGTCGGAAAAGAAGTTCTGCAACGCGCTCATCGAATTGGGTTATCGCGACGCAATGGCGCAGCGCGATGAGCTGCTCAAGTTCATCAATTATCAACACGAACGCTCTCCTGCTGTTGCGACGTGAAGACCGTTTTATCCTCCCGCACTTGGCAGCTCTTGCATCTTCTCGCTGATGGAAAATTTCACTCAGGTGTAGCTCTCGCCGCGCACTTAAACGTGTCGCGTGCCACGGTGTTTAACGCGCTGCAAGAAGCTGAAGGTGCGGGTGTGTTAGTGCAGCGCAGTAACGGACGCGGCTATCGTTTAAGCGAGGCATGGGCAGTTTTGGATGCCGACGTTATCGCTGCGGCATTAGGCGCGGCGCAGCAAAAATTTAACTTGGCAATCCTGCCGCAAGCCACGTCTAGTAATGCGCTGCTGTTGCAACGTGCCTCCGCCAATGCGCACAGCGGCAGCGTGTTGGCGGTAGAGCTGCAAAGCGCAGGACGCGGACGCATGGGGCGCACTTGGCACACTGGCTTAGGCAACGCGCTGACTTTTTCGCTGTTATGGCGATTTGATTGCGGCTTGAATGCCTTGTCTGGCTTGAGTTTGGCGGTTGGCGTGGCGATTATTCGCGCCTTGCGTGCGGCACAGATTGACGCAGCCCAACTCAAGTGGCCGAACGATGTGGTGTGTGCGGAAGGTAAATTAGGCGGGGTGTTAATCGAAGCGCAGGGTGACATGATGGGTCCGTGCGCGGTGGTGATTGGTATCGGCATCAACTGTTCGCTGCCGCTGCCCTTAGCGCAGTGTATCGACCAAGCCGCCAGCGCGCTGACGCACCTCGCTAGCAATCTGCCTAGTCGCAATCAATTATTGGCGATGCTGCTCGGCGAATTAGCCCGCGTGTTGGAAGAATTTGCCGCGCATGGTTTGCTCAATTTACGCGCCGAGTGGCAGGCGTATCACGCTTACCAAAATCAACCGCTGAGCCTGAATTTACCCGATGGTAGCGTGGTCACTGGCACGGCAATCGGCATCAATGAGCGCGGCGAATTAGCCTTACAAATCGGCGCAAAAATTAGCCACTTTAATTCGGGCGAAGTGGGAGCGATGCCGCGATGAAACTGCTCATTGACGCGGGCAATAGCCAGCTTAAATTCGCACTCAACGACGCGGTGACTTGGTGCGACTTGCCGCCCTTGGCTAGAGGGCAGGTTGATCAAGTGAGTGCGCATTTGCAGCGTTGCCGCGAGTTCGATAGTGCGCGCCTCACGGCCGTTTGGGTGAGTAATGTGGCGGGCGAGGCGGTGGCTTTGCAGCTACGCAAAATGGGCTTTGCATATGGCATACCCGTGCATTTTATTCAGGCGCAAAACGAACAGTGTGGGGTGCGTAATGGTTATGAAAATCCTGCGCAATTAGGCAGTGATAGATGGGCGATGTTGCTGGCGGCGCGCGCCATCTGTCAGGTCGATTGCTTGGTGGTGAGTTGCGGCACGGCGACCACGATAGATGTGCTGAGTGTGCAAGGTGAGTTTTTAGGTGGGCTGATTTTGCCCGGCTTAGATTTAATGCGTAGTAGTTTGCAGACCGCCACCGCGCAGCTTAAAAATGCTGCGGGCAGCTATGCCAAGTTTCCGCGCAATACGGCAGATGCGATACACACGGGTGCGCTGCAAGCCACGCTAGGCGCGCTGTTGCAGCAATATGCCGCGTTGCAAAATGGAACTGCGCAAGTAATTTTAACGGGCGGTGCGGCGCAGACTTTGCAAGCGCATTTAGAGCTGCCCGTGCAGCGGGTAAACAATTTAGTGTTGCAAGGAATCGCGCTTATCGCGCAGGAGAATTCAAAATGAAAAAAATTTGGCTAGGCGGATTGTTGTTGGCGAATGCACTGTTGTTTGCCTATATTCAGTGGGGCAGCAGTTGGTTAAATGACGCGAACAAGCTGCAAGCACTCCCTGCTTTATATGCGGAAAAAATGCCGACGGTCAGCGCGCCGCTCGCGACAGTTGCTAACGCGAAAGCCCCAACAACACCTGCGCCTGTAGCTTTGAGTTGTTGGGAGTGGAGTGATTTTTCAGGACGTGACTTACAAGATGCCAACGCGGCATTGGCAAACCTAAACTTGGGCAATAAATTAAGCCAGCGTCTGATTGAGTACAGCAGCGGTTTTTGGGTGTATATCCCACCGCTCAAAGACAAGGCTGCTGTGGCGCAAAAAGTGGCGCAACTCAAAGCGCGCGGCGTGGAAGAATACTTCGTGGTGCAAGAAGAGGGCGAATGGCTACATGCCATCTCGCTGGGCGTGTTCAGGAGTGAAGATAAAGCGCAAAAGTATTTGGCGAGCCTTAAAGAACTCGGTGTTAATAGCGCGAAAACAGGTGAACGCGCCAGCAAATTAAAAGCCACTGTGTTCGTTTTCACACAGCTAGACGACGCGCTAGTTGAACAACTGAAAACGCTGCAAAAAGAGTTTGCCAGCAGCGAGTTAAAGAGTGTGGAGTGCCGCTAGCTTGATGGGGGTAAAAGCCGATTAGTTGGGTGGTAGCAACACTAAAAATCGCTCGATAAATCTGGCTTCTACAGGTGCGCGTGACTTTGCTGTGAGTGAAAATCGCGCCTCACTTCATCAAGAATATCGTTGCCAAGCCTAAGAAAATAAAAAAGCCGCCGCTGTCGGTGATAGCGGTGAGCAGGACGCTAGAGCCGATGGCGGGGTCGCGCCCTAGGCGGTGCATGGCGAGCGGGATAACTAAGCCGACCAAGGCTCCCGCGATTAAGTTAAGCAACATCGCGCTCATCATCACGATGCTCAGTGCGGTGTTGTGATACAAAAAGTACGCGAACAAGCCCGCCACGCCGCCCCACACCAAGCCATTCAAGCCGCTAATCGCCAGTTCTTTGAACAGTAAGCGACCCGCGTTGCCTTGGGTGATTTGGCCTAAGGCGAGCGAGCGAATAATGATGGTGGTGGTTTGGTTGGCGGAGTTGCCCGCAATCCCCGCGACGATGGGCATTAGCGCGGCGAGGGCGACGAATTTTTCTATCGTGCCTTCAAAGTTGCCGATGACGCGCGAGGCAAAAAATGCCGTGCATAAATTTAAGCCTAGCCATACCCAACGGTTTTTTGCTGATTTCCACACCGACGCAAACACGTCCTCCTCTTCTAACAAACCCGCTTGATTGAGCAAGTCGCTTTCCGATTCGGTACGCACAAAATCCAACACCACGTTGACCGTGACGCGCCCGACTAATTTGCCGTCTTCATCCACCACTGGGGCAGACACCAAGTCGTAACGCTCAAATGCTAGGGCGGCTTGCGTAGCTTTTTCGTCGGTGTGCAGTTTGATGATGTCGGTGCGCATCAAGCTGCTCACAATCACTTCGGGTTCGTTGACCACGATGCTGTTTAAGGACAGCACGCCTTTGAGATGCTCGTCGCGATCAACCACGAAAATTTGATCGGTGTGATCGGGCAATTCATCGAAGCGGCGCAGATAGCGCGAGACCACTTCTAAGCTCACATCGTCACGAATATGCACCATGTTGAAATCCATCAACGCACCGACCGAGTCCTCGCTATAGGTCATCGCCGAGCGCAGTTGTTCACGCTCTTCAACCGACAACGACTTGAACACGTCGCGCATTACGTTTTGTGGCAAATCGGGGGCTAAGTCGGCGATTTCGTCGGTGTCGAGTTGCCCCGCCGCCGCACTCAGTTCTTCGCGATTCATGGTCGCAATCAGCGACTCACGCACCGAATCAGACACCTCAATTAGAATCTCACCATCGCGATCTGACTTAACAAAATCCCATACCAATAAGCGTTGCTCGATGGGTAAGGCTTCCAAAATATAGGCGATGTCGGCAGCGTGTAAGCCGTCTAGCTTGCTACGTAATAGCGTGAGATGTTGCTTGTGTAGTAAGCGGTCTATCAGCTCGTGACGCTCTTCACGCGGAATCATTTCTTTATGCGCCACCTCTTCGACTAAAGCGTGCTTCGCCAACAAAGCCTCGACCTGTTTGAGGTGAGTCTGGACGTTGTCGCTGTAGTGAGGGGTGGCGGGAGCTGTCATGGCGAGGGGGGAGTTTTAAGCGCGGCGCATTGTAAAGAAATAATGCCGCGCAGTCGCGGCTATTTAAGCGTGGCGATAAACGCCTCCAGAGCGAGCGGTTTGCCAAACCAATAACCTTGAAAAACATGGCAACCATGCGCCTCTAAAAAGTCACGCTGCGCCTCGGTTTCTACGCCTTCGGCAATCACGTTGAGACCTAACGCGTCGGACATGGAAATAATGGTTTTAACGATGACCGCATCATTCGGGTCGGTGGCAATGTCGCGTACAAAAGATTGGTCAATTTTGATTTGGTCTAGAGGTAGGCGTTTCAAATACTGTAACGAGGAATGTCCTGTACCGAAATCATCGAGTGAAAAACGGATGCCCAATAATTGCAGCGCGCGCATTTTGCTAATCGAGTCTTCGATATTTTCCAGCACAGCACTTTCGGTCAGTTCGAGCTTGAGTTGCGACGCTTTTGCCCCCGTGTTGAGCAATATTTTTTGTACCTGCGCGACAAAATTGGCGGTTTGTAATTGTTTGGTGCTGACGTTCACCGCCAAGACTAAGTCGCGTAGTTGCGCGGATTTTTGCCAAGTTTTGAGATGTGCACAAGCTTGTTCTAACACCCACAAACCCAGCGGCAAAATGAGTCCAGTTTCTTCGCTTAAGGGAATAAATTCGACGGGCGAAATCATGCCGCGTTGTGGGTGTTGCCAACGCAGTAAAACCTCTGCGCCGACGGCGCGTGCTTGGCTATCGACTTGAACTTGGTAATACAACAAAAATTGTTGTTGCTCGATGGCGATGCGGAGTTGTTGCTCTAAATCATGGCGTGCTGCGAGTTTGCTTTGCAAGGCGGGATTGTAAAATTTGATGGTGTCTCTCCCCGCTTCTTTCGCCGCATCAGTGGCGGATTTAGCCTGCTTTAATAACTCATCGGGTGACTCTTTGTCGCCACTAAATAGTGCAATGCCGATAGAAGCCGAGACGCGTAATTCTTGTTCGTTAATCAGGAATGGTTGTTTGAGCGCGCGACTGATTTCATGTGCCGATAAATCGGCTAACTCGGCCGCGATGGACGGCTCGTTGCTGAAGGGAGTTAGCGTCACGACAAACACATCGCCGCCTAAACATGCCACGCTCTGATTGCTGCGCTGCATGGCGCATAAGCGTTGTGCCACTTGTTGCAGTAAGGCATCGCCGATTGCGGCGTTAAAGGATTTGAAGTGATCTAAATCAATCACCAACAGCGCGCCAAAGCGCAGGTTGCTTACGGTGCTGAGTAGGTTTTGTTTGAGCGCGCCAAGCAGTGCGAGCCGATTAGGCAGTTGCGTGAGCGCGTCGTAATAAGTGAGTTGATGCAGCGACTTCAGGGCTTGTTTGCGTTCGCTAATGTCGCGACACGCGCCATACAGTAAGCCATTCGGCATTTTGACCAGATTTAATTCCATTGGAATTTTCTGTCCAGTTTTGCTAATTAAACGGATTTCCATCAGTTCGCGTACGCCGATTTCGGTCACGCGGCTCAAACGCTCGGCATACACGGCACGCCAATCGGCTGGCGATATATCTAACACCGTCATGCTCAGCAGTTCTGCTTCGCTATAGCCCAAAACTTTTGCTGCGTTGTCATTGATAAACACCATGCGCCCATCGGCTTCGGTGATGAACACCACATCGGGTGCATAGCGTAAAAGTTGCGTGTCAAATTTGTTCATAACTCCATCCCATGGGAATTACTATTTTTGGATACTTGGATACATTATTTTTATCTCCCTCAACCAACGACGAACTGTAACAAAATTATTTTGCGTTGAGTGAAGGAAAAATAACTAGCCCGCCAGTCAGTGAGATAGCACTAAGGAATATCTGCGTCGCTCATGCGCCCCAAAATTAGCGCAGTTTTTTTCGCTAAACCCGCCGCCTCGCGATGCTTATCGTAGTAGCGCGGATTAGGCACCATCGCGGCAAGTTTGGCGGCTTGATAAGGCGACAGTTGCGCTGCACTGATTTGATAATAATGTCGCGCCGCCGATTCCGCACCGAACACCCCGTTGCCCCATTCGATGCTGTTCAAATAGATTTCCAGAATGCGCTGCTTGTCCATCACCGCCTCTAACATCAAGGTAATTAGCACTTCTTCTGCTTTGCGCCAGGGGGTGCGTTTGCTGGAGAGAAATAAATTTTTCGCCAGCTGCTGACTAATCGTTGAGCCACCCGCGACGATTTTGCCCTTTTTCATATTCTTCTCGTAAGCCTTCTGGATGCCGTCCCAATCGAAGCCTTCATGATCGATAAACTTGGCATCTTCCGAGGCGATTAAGGCGCGCTTGAGATGGTTAGAAATTTTGTTGTAATCCACCCACTGATGTTGCAGCGCGGCAGCTGGATTGCTGTCCTGCATCAGCTCTAAACGCGAGTCCATAAACGCACTGCTGTCGGGATTAAATTTTGTCCACCAACACAGCTGCGCGAACAGCCACACTTGATACAAAAGTATTAGCGCGATGCCAAGCAACACCGCGCGCCACAACCAACGCCAGAGTTTTTTCATAGCGCGCGCATCGCTGCGATGACGGCTGCGGTGTCGGGTCGTACTCCGCGCCAGATGAAAAACGCTTCCGCAGCTTGTTCTACCAACATGCCTAAGCCATCTGCAATTTGTGCACCGTGCTGTTTAGCGAAGCTCATAAACGGCGTTTCACGTCCGTACATCATGTCGTAAGCGAGCGCGTGTTGGGCGAAAACGCTGGCGGGGAGCGGCGCGAGTTCATCGCTTAAACCGCTAGAGGTGGCGTTAATGATTACATCGAATTGCAAGCCCGTTAAATTTTCATACGCATAGGCTTGGAGGTGGCCGTATGGCGCGAAATTTTCGGCGAGTTGTTGCGCTTTTGCGACGGTGCGATTCACCACGCTTAACGCGCAGCCAGTGGTGAGCAAAGGCAACGTCACGCCATACGCCGCACCCCCCGCGCCCATCAGTAATACGCGTTTACCGCGCAAACTCAGGTTCAAATTTTGCTCAATGTCGCGCACTAATCCTGCTCCGTCGGTGTTGTCTGCGGTCACTTTTGCGGGGGTGAAAATCAGCGTGTTTACCGCCCCAGCAGTTGTGGCGCGCGGCTGTTTTTCACTGGCTAATGCAAACGCTTCAAACTTAAACGGCACGGTCACGTTGCAACCTTGGTAACCCTCGCTGCGCAAGCGTTGCACGGTCGCGGCGAAGCCGTCTAGCGGGGCTGCGATTGCGTCATAACTGATGTCCTGCCCCGTTTGTACGGCAAACATTTTGTGTATCAGCGGCGATTTGCTGTGATTGATGGGATTGCCGATAACGGCGTAACGGTCGGTCATGGGTACTTTAAGTGGGTAGCAGGTAGTTTGTAGTCAGTAGCGAAAAGCTACTCGCCACGGTCACTGTGTTCAATTTTTAAGGGCGCGCATTGTAATCAAAATCACGCCACCCACCGTTGCCATCGCCCACACAATTGCCGCGCCTGCGGGTAAGTCGAAGCTAGCGGATAGCAGCAGCCCAGCCGCGTAGCCTGTGAAGCCGATTAAGCTGGCAAATTTTAGGCGGTGGCGGGTGAAGCGATAGGTCGCGAGGGCGGGCACAATCAGGCTGGCAAAGACTAAATACACGCCGACTAATTGCACCGAAGCGGTGACAGCTAAGGCAAATAAAGCGTAGAAACTGCGTTGCTGAAAACGGGCAGGTAGGAAGCGTAAAGCCAACAGCAGCAAGCCACTCAAGGCGGCGGTGTAGATTAGTTGCGGGCTGCTCACCCACAAAATTTGTCCGACTAATAAATCTTTGAGATGTTCGCCCGCATGGACATCACGGCTCATCAATAAAATTCCCGCACTGGCCGCCAACACAAAAGTCAGCCCGATACACGCCTCTTTTACGTCGTTAAAGCGCGCTTCGATAAACGTCAATAAAGCTGCACCGCACAAGGCACTTAAGGCGGCGATAAGCTGCACTAAAACAGGCTGGTCGGTAAGTTCAAATAGCCCCGCGATAACGATGCCTAAGCCTGCAATTTGCGCCACCGCGAGGTCGGCAAAAATCACCCCGCGTTGCAATACCTTGATGCCCAGCGGAACGTGCGTGAGCAGGACTAACAGCCCCGCGAGCAAGGCGGGAATCAAGATGGAGAATTCGATCGTGTTCATTGCAGACCCGCCAATAAGCGTGCAATCGTGTCGTCAAACAAGCTAAATAAATCGGTCGCTTGCGGCGTGCCACCTACTGTGTAGGGCAACATCACCGCCGATAGTTTGGCGCGTTGCGCAATCCATTCCGAAGGACGTGCATCTTGGTAGGCGGCGCGGATGACGAATTTGGCGGGGTGTGTTTGCAGTTCGCCCAGCACTTGCGCCAAATGCGACGCACTAGGTTCCATGCCAGGCTTCGCTTCTAAGGTGATGACTTGTTTTAATCCCAGCCAATCATTCAAGTAAGGAAAGCCTTGATGTTGCGCCGCAATCGCCACGCCTTTAAGCGGCTCGGCTTGTTTTTCCCAACGCGTCATCGCGGTGCGCCATTGCTGATTAAAGCTGGCGAGGCGTTGCTGATATTGCGCGCTATTGGCGGCATCCAGCTGAATCAAACGTTTGCTTAACGCCTCGGCGATGGGCAAAAAATTACGCGCATCTGTTTGGATATGCGGGTTGCCGCCCGCGTGCACATCGCCATCGGCGCGATTCAAACGCGTCGGCACTTCCAACATTTTCACAAATTGCGCCGCCTCAAAATTTCCCAAGCTGCCCACCACCACAGCAGTGTTGCCTGACTCTCTCAACACCACAGGCAGCCACGCCATTTCTAGTTCTGCGCCAGTGCAAACCACCAAATTGGCGCGGCGCGCTTGGGCAATCAAGCTGGGACGCGCTTCAACGCGATGCGGATCTTGCAAGGCCGTGGTCGCGGTATAAATGTGCGCTTGTTCGCCCGCCAGTTGTTGAGTGAGTGCCGCCCATTCGGGTTCACAAGCGAACACGTTAAGTGCGGCGTGGGCTGAATTGCTAAGGAGCAGAGCCAATAGTGCGTAAATGATTTTTTTCATAATTTTTCCTTAACGAAGTACATCGTTATAAATTTTTCCCGCGTGACGAATGGCTCGTACACGCAGCGGGATAAGTCGCAAGAAATGCAGTTAATACTGGTGTGCACCATGCGCGCCTAAACTCATCAGGTATTGCACAAAAAACTGATTGTCAGGCTGCCCTTGTCGCGTTAAGTCGCGCGCAATTTGCAGACGTAAGCGCGAAAATTCGCTGGGACTGTAATCCAACATCCACGAGCTACGCGTGGGAGTGTAGGCGTAGTTGCTGATGACATTGGCGAGATTTGCCGCACCGACATTTGACGTGCCCGCGTTCATGCGGTCATAGCGCAAACCCGTGCGCCAGTGCGGCATAAACTGCGCCACGCTTTGCATATACCAACCGTTTTGCGTATTGCGGTAAGTGCTAGGCGTGAGCATGTTGTAAGTGAGTACACCGTTTTCTTTACGCTGAAAAAGCTCGCTTTGTAGCTTGAAATAACGCTCGGCGATGTTGCCGTTCGGCGCGTATTTCCAAACAAAATCTAAGCCTGCGGTTTGGCTGTCGCCGGTAAAACTATTCGTCACGCCGCCGACAGTGGCGAGCAAATCTGGCACGTTCACGCTCTGCGCATTTTGGCGTTGCGTTTGATACAGCGACGCGCCTGCACGCCAACTATGTGCCACGCCAATATCGTCGGCGACATGCGCAAATAAAGCGGTTGCACCCGCACCGTTACGGTTGCTGTCGGTAGCGGGAAAGCTGCGTCCGCGCCCAACTTCCGCACCTAGTTCGACAAAAGTTTCGGTTGGCGCGAGCCATTTAAGTTGCACGCCGTCTTCGCCAATTTGGTTGTTCCACAAACTCGCATACACCAAAGGTTGATCGACGAAATCCCAAGCGTGCGCATGTTGTTCGTTGAGATAACCCAAGCCAGAAAAGAAGCGACCAAATTTAACATTGAGTCCGCTGCCCAACGCGCTGCTTTGGATAAAGGCGTTCTCTACCGTGATGCCGCCCGCCGGCGCAAGTGCCATGGTGGCAAAGCCGCGATATTCAGGGTCGATGTCAGCGGCAATACCGAGCTCGGATTCGCCCAGATTGAAGCCTTGCGCATGAGCTGGATTAGCATTCATGGCAAAGCCTGTGGCGGGTAGTGCGGGCTGAGCTAAGCGCGCATAAGTGCCGCCCAAAATCAGCGATACGGCGGGGTTGAAGGCGTTGGCACTCGCGGCAGGCGCGGCAGTTTTAGCGTCCGTTTGGTTGATACGTTCCGCGAGCAGCCTGACTTCGTCGCGCAAAGTTTGCAGTTCGGCATCGCTGGCGGCATAAGCGGAATGGATAGACGGCACGAAGAGCGCGGCAATCGCCACGCGCAGAAATTTCTGATTGAACATTTTTTGACTCCACATAAAGCAATAAAAATTCTCGCGGAATAATCGCGAGGAAGTTGAATAAGCGTTATGCGGAGTAAGGCGGAGCGCGCGCGGCAAAGGCGACAAAAGCGTCGCTGGCGTGAGTGGTGAAGTAATGCGCAGCGGGGGTGAGATGCGTGTCGCTGCTGACAAATACGATGTCGCTGCTCGCGACCGCCGCACCGATTTGCGCATACGCCGCGCACAAATCGCAATGCTTGTCGTGCGGCAGCGATTGCTCCGAACTATGCCCTGCTAAGGCATGTGAAATGCCATGCGTCAGCCCGCCTAACTGCGCAAACAGCAAGGCGGTGATGAGCAGAATACGAGGAAGTAGGGAGCGCAACATGGCGCGCACTATAGAGATGAAAGTGTTTTTTGCAAACTTACAGCGGATGGCGCGCTAAATAAACCACGCCTACCGCCAGTGGCACGGTCATCAAACTGAGCAATAAACTTTGTAGCAGTGCCGCCATTTTCGGCAGCGGCAACACCCACGCCAACAGAGGAATCGCTGCCATTAAGGGCAAGCAATACCAAGGCAAATGCCCTGCCACTAACGCCACGCAGGCAATAATGCCGATGACTAAACTGGCGGGCAAAGTGAAGCCTCGCTCAGCCGCCAAGGCTTGATTGCTAATCATCTGTATCAGCAAATGTGCCGCTGCCGCGCAGCCCATGCTGATGGCAAATTCGCCGTATAAAGTGGTGCTGCTCCATACCGCGATGCCGGTGCTCAAACCCAATGCAGTCGCGGCATTGGCGGCGCGCAACGGTGCGTCAATTAAGTTATCCATCCCCCACACCAATAAGCCGACGAAGCCCGCGCTGCTCGCCAACAAAATCAGCATTTTGAGTGGTGCATGTTGCTGTACCAGCGGCCACAACATGCACACCGCCAGCACCACGCCTGCCAACGGTAGCAAGGTATTCAGCCATGGCCAGTCAATCAAGCTAAACAGCACGCCCAACACACTTGCCGCGAGTGCCGTGTAAATAATTTGCTGCGTTAAGGTGAGCGGATGAAGGCCGAAATTGGCAACTAAAAAAACCGTGATGGCGAAGCCTGCAATGAGTGCCAAGCCGCTTAAACGCAAGCGCAAAAATAATTCAGCAGTGAGCAGTGCGACGATAAAGGGCGCGATGGCGGCGACGAAATAAGGGTGATGTAACCAGGCCTGCATAGTGATGTGCCTCTCTAAATTGATGCGGCAAGCGGCTTTGAGCTCGCCAAAAAGGCGTGCATTTTAGCGGGTATTACGCCCTTGAAACTTTTTCTACTCGCCCCATCTAACGGCAAGCTGTAAGGTAAACTACGCGGCAAATTTTTTAAGGACAAAAACCATGAAACGTATCTTTTTATTTATTGTGACCAACTTGGCGGTGATGCTGGTGATTAGTGTCACGTTGCGCTTGCTCGGCGTGGACAAAGTGCTCGATGCTAATGGCGCGATTAACTTTAATAGCCTGCTGGTGATGTCGCTGGTAGTGGGCTTTTCGGGTTCGATTATTTCGCTGCTGATGTCGAAATGGATGGCAAAGCGTTCGGTTAATGCGCAAATCATCGAACATCCTGCTGATCCAACCGAACGCTGGTTGGTCGAAACTGTTAAACGTCAGGCAATGGCGGCGCAAATCGGGATGCCCGAAGTGGCGATTTACGAAGCCGCCGATGTCAATGCGTTTGCTACGGGCTGGAACAAAAACAACGCGCTGGTGGCGGTCAGTCGCGGCTTGTTGGACAACATGAGCAAAGACGAAGTCGAAGCGGTGTTGGCGCACGAAATCAGCCACGTTGCCAACGGCGACATGATTACGCTGACCTTGATTCAAGGCGTGGTGAACACCTTCGTATTTATGTTCGCAAAATTATTTGGCATTTTTGTTGATCGCGTGTTGCTCAAACACGATGGTCGCGACGGTCCTGGCATTGGCTCATTTGTCGCCGAAATGGTGGCGCAATTAGTCTTGGGCGTGTTGGCTTCCATCATCGTGATGTGGTTCTCGCGACATCGCGAATTCCGTGCCGATGCGGGCGGTGCATCTTTAGCAGGACGTGAAAAAATGATCGCTGCGTTGGAACGCTTAAAGATGAATCACGAGCAAGCCAGCTTGCCTAAAGAAATAGCGGCATCGGGCATTTCGGGAGGCAGCGCGATGAAATTATTTATGACGCATCCGCCTTTAGAAGAACGCATCGCCGCGTTGCGCGCCGCACGTTAATTTAGTCTCGTCACAAATCAACAAAGCCTGCATTTGCAGGCTTTGTTGATTTGTGACGATTATTGCGTTGTGGTTGTTGCTGGATCAGGCGTTGCTGGATCAGGCTTGGCGGGGCTAGCGTCAGTGCTGTCGGGGCTATCGCCGAAGTCCTCATCGTCATATTTTTGCTTAGGCGGATCGCCGTCATAAACCAAAGATTGGCGGCGTTCTAGATAGGCATTGCGCAGAAAATCATAGCGATCTAAACCCGTGTCATCGAGGAATTTTTCCGCCGCTAAATAACTGGCGCGCACGTCCACAATTTTTACGCCATAAGCGACATTGCGTGCCACGACGGGTTTGATTTGCTTCATTTGGCTCGGCACAGTATCGACCGCAACGCCAATACTATCGCGCACCGAGCTTGACCCTAACAGCGGCAACATCAAGTATGGACCGCTAGGCACGCCCCAATAGCCTAGTGTTTGACCGAAATCTTCGTGATGTTTTTCTAAGCGCGTGGTGACTTCAATTAAGCCAAAAATACCAAAAGTGGAATTAAATATCACGCGTGAGGCATCGGAGAAAGCCTGTTTGAATTTGAGTTGCAATAGGTCGTTAGCGGTGACCACCACATCATCTAAATTAGAGAAAAAATTATGTACCATGATTTTGCCCACCGCTGGCACGGCATAGTCATAACCTTGCGCTAACGGTTTGAGTGCCACTTTGTCCACGCCCATGTTAAAGCTAAATACGCCGCGATTAAACGATTCAAAAGGATCGGCTGGATTGGGATTTTTGACGCTGGCGCACGCCGTTAAGCTCATTGCCAGCAATATCAGCGGTAGATTTAATAAACGCATAACAGTATTAAAGTTAATTAAAGAGGATGCACAGGCGGCAGCAACTCGCCTTCGTGCAGCGTGAATTTACCTGTTCTACGCTCGGCAAAATAATGTTCCAGGCTGTAACGCACGGGGCGAAACGCCAGTTCGTCCCAGGGAATATCGGCCTCGGAAAATAGTTTGACTTCTAGGCTTTCCACACCTGCGGCGTAGTCTAAATCGAGCAAGCGGGCGCGAAACAGCAAATGCACTTGATCTATGTAAGGCAAGCTGTACATGGCATACAAGCCGTCTAGCTGAATGCGTGCCCCCGCTTCTTCTAAGGTTTCGCGTATCGCCGCATCGCCAGTGGATTCGCCGTTTTCCATAAACCCACCGGGCAGCGTCCACATGCCATAGCGCGGCTCAATGGCGCGTTTACACAGCAAAATTTGCTCTTGCCAAACGGGAATGGCGGCGACGACTAACTTGGGATTTTCGTAATGCACGAGGTCGCATTCGGTGCAAACATGACGTGCGCGACTGTCATCGTGCGGGATGCGTAATTCAACGGTCGCGCCGCAAGCGTTGCAGAATTTCATTTCCAGAATTGCCACCAAGATTTTGTGCTTTTAGATAAAACCGTCGCACTCGCCGCGCCGCCATTTGCATCCAACACGCGTTGCGCATCATCACGCAATGTTGTCATGCCTTGTGCGTCATAGGCTTTCACCATAATCAGCAGCGCGTCACGACTGGAGGGCGTTTCAGGGTATTGCGTGAGAATGTCTTGGGCACGGTTGATGGCGGCAATATGCGCGCCTCTGCGTAAATAAAAATCGGCAATCAGCAAATCATGGCGGGCTAAAGCATTCGCCAAAAACTGCATACGCAAGCGCGCATCGGGGGCATATTGACTGGTGGGATAGCGCGTCAATAATTCTTTGAACGCATTAAACGAGTCTTGCGGCATGACGGTTTCGTGTCGGCTAATGTCCGTGCCACTGACCGATTTCAACGTGCTTTCCTCGGCGGTAAAGTTCGCCAACCCTTTCAAATACCAAGCGTAATCGACGCGCGGATTATTAGGAAATTCTTTAATAAAGCGGTCGCACGCGACAATGGCAGGGTCAGGTTCGCCTTGTTTGATATAGGCATATGCCATTTCTAACAACGCGGTTTGCGAATAGCTGCCGTAGGGATAGCGCGATTGCAATTTTTCATATTGTTTAATCGCGCCGTCATAAGCCTTGTCATCTAGTTTCGCTTTGGCGGCGGTATAGAGTTGCTCGGCAGTGGCACTCTTTTGTTTGTCTTCTTCGGGGAGGGAGCTACAAGCAGCTAACGTGAACAACAGGAATACGGCTAAAATGTGGCGCATGACTAATCCAGAAAAAAATTTGCGCGATTATAGCGTAAACCTCGCCGCTCCTTCCCTATCGGATTCGACTAACCCCCACCTCAATCCTCCCCCGCTAGCGGGAGAGGAGGCGACCGCCTCGCTGCGCGAATTTCATGTCGTTGTTCCCGACGACTACGCGGGCTTGCGGCTCGACCAAGCTCTGGTGAAATTTTTCCCTGAGTATTCGCGCAGCCGCTTGCAAGAATGGGTGCTGCAACAGCAAGTGCTGGTGAATGGTGCGCCATCGTTAAGCAAAGAAAAAGTGTGGGGCGGCGAAAAAATTAGCGTCAATCCACAAGTCAACATCGCCGAACAACCTTATATTGCCGAAGACATTCAGCTCGACATCGTGTTTGAAGACGACGATTTAATCGTCATCAACAAGCCTGTCGGTTTGGTGGTGCATCCTGGCAGTGGTAACTGGGAAGGCACGCTGCTCAACGCCTTGCTGCATTACGCGCCGCAGCTCAAAGACGTGCCGCGCGCGGGCATCGTGCATCGTTTAGATAAAGACACCAGCGGCTTGATGGTGGTGGCAAAAACGCTCATTTCGCAAACTGCACTGGTGCGCCAGTTGCAAGAACGCAGCGTTAAACGCGAATACTTAGCTTTGGTGTGGGGCGAAATTGTACGCGGCGGCACCGTCGATGCCGACATCGACCGCCATCCGAGCAACCGCGTCAAAATGGCGGTGGTGGAAGGCGGCAAACCTGCCGTTACGCATTATGTTGTGGAGCGGCAATTTCCTAGCTGCACCTTGTTGCGTTGCCGTTTAGAAACCGGGCGCACCCATCAAATTCGCGTGCACATGGCGCATCTTAAACATCCGCTTATCGGTGACTCGGTGTACATCCAAGGCGGACAAAAATGTGTAGCTTATTTACGCACCGTGCTGAACAGCTTTCCGCGCCAAGCCTTACACGCCACGCGTTTGGCGTTAGAACATCCCACCACAGCAGAGGCAATGGAATGGCATGTAGCCATGCCGCAAGATATGCAAAATTTATTGCGCGACGTACAGCGCGAAGTCAAAGTGGCGGCCGAGCGCGAAAAACTAAAAGGTTAGTGCCTTCTCGCTTGCTAGCGGCGGGGTAGGGTTCGCGTCATATTCAATGAATCTTCACACACATTGCATTATTCCTGATTGGCCTGCGCCAACTAACGTGCGCGCGCTGCAAACCACGCGCAGCGGCGGCGCAAGTGCTGCGCCGTATCACAGCCTTAATCTCGGCACTCATGTTGGCGATGTGCCGCTGGTGGTGGCGCGTAATCGCAACTCGCTCAATCCTTTGCTACCTAGCGAACCCGTCTGGCTAGAGCAAGTGCACGGCACGCGCGTGGCAAATGCCGATGCCGCTAGCTGCCGCGAAATCGCCGACGCGTGTATCGCGACAAAGCGCGGCGCAGTGTGCGTGGTGATGACCGCCGATTGCCTGCCGATTTTGTTATGCGACCCACAAGGCACGGTTGTTGCAGCCGTTCATGCGGGCTGGAAAGGCTTGGCAGCCGGCGTGCTTGAAGCGACCGTTAGTGCGATGCAAGCTGAAAGTTTGCTAGGAGACAGCACGGCGCGCGAAAACGCCCCTCAAACATTGCCGCTCATGGCTTGGCTAGGGCCCGCAATTAGCCAAACTGCCTTTGAAGTCGGCGCAGAAGTACGCGAAACTTTCGTCGCACAAAATCCCGATACTGCCGCTGCTTTCACGCCCTCGCCGCCACAGAGAGAGGGCTGGGGGAAAGGACAGAATGCGCAGCGCAGTGCACCAGAAAAATTTCACGCCGACCTATACGCCTTAGCGTGCCTACGTTTGCAAGCATTGGGGGTCACGCAAATCTACGGTGGCAATCGCTGCACTTACACTGAATCCGATACCTTTTTTTCCTATCGCCGCGACGGCGTGACGGGACGGATGGCGACGTTTATTTGGTTGGAATAACGTCTTAACTTCTGCCGCCGTCACCGACAACAATTTAGCAACTCGCCGCGAGCCAGCCGCTTTGCTGACTGGCTGCGCTATAATCCGCGCCCTTTTGATTGCCTGAAATTCCCATGAGTGTTTTGTTGTGGATAGTCGCTGCCAGCTTTTTAGGCGGCGCGTTGAGCGTTGTATGTGCAGCCTTGTTTGCGCTGAATGCCCGTGCCCATTGGGTGAATGGGCTGGTGAGCTACGCGATAGGTGCGTTGTTGGGCGCGGTGTTTTTGGACATCCTGCCTGAGGCAATGAAGTTGAGCGGCAACTTCGCGGCGGTGAGTAGCACGATTTTGCTGGGAATTTTGCTGTTCTTCACGTTGGAAAAATTGCTTATCTGGCGGCATTGCCACCATGACCAATGCGAGGCGCACGAGCCGCACGAACACAATAATCACGGGCGCAGCGGTAGCATGATTATGGTGGGCGACACCTTCCATAACTTCGTTGATGGCGTAATTATCGCGGCGGCGTTTATGACTGATATTCATTTAGGCATTGTCACTTCGCTCGCCATCATCGCGCACGAAATTCCGCAAGAAGTCGGCGACTTTATGATTTTGCTGCATTCTGGCTACAGTAAAACACAAGCCTTGCTGCTCAATCTGGTATCCAGTGTGGCGACCTTAGTCGGTGGAATTTTGTCGTATTTTGCCTTGCAAAACATGCAGCACGCCGTACCGACTTTATTGGCATTGGCTGCTGCCAGCATGATTTACGTCGCGGTCGCCGATTTAATTCCAGGATTACATAAACGCACCCAATTACGCGACACGGTCGAGCAAGTGGTGCTCATCGCGCTAGGCGTGTCCTCGATATTTTTCGTCAACTTAATAGTTGGCATGTAACGCAGAAAGTCTTTATGAACGCTCCTAAAAAAATCCCGCAAGTTGGTTTTATCTCCTTGGGTTGCCCAAAAGCGACAGTTGATTCTGAACATATCCTGACGCGCTTGCGTGCCGAGGGTTATCTAATCTCCAGCAGCTATCAGAATTCCGACATCGTGGTGGTGAATACCTGCGGTTTTATCGACAGCGCGGTGGCGGAATCGCTGGATGCGATTGGCGAAGCCTTAGCGGAAAACGGCAAAGTGATTGTGACGGGCTGCTTGGGCGCAAAAGATGGCGTGGTGCAAACCGCGCATCCTAGCGTGCTGGCGGTAACAGGCCCACATGCGACCGATGAGGTGATGGCGGCAGTGCATCAGCATTTGCCCAAACCGCATGACCCGTATATGGATTTAGTCCCCTCGCAAGGCATACGTCTCACGCCCAAACATTTTGCCTATTTGAAAATCTCCGAAGGTTGTAATCATCGTTGCACCTTCTGCATCATCCCGTCTATGCGTGGCGATTTGGTTAGCCGTCCCGTCGGTGAGGTGATGCAAGAAGCGCAAAGTTTGGTGAAGTCGGGCGTAAAAGAATTGCTGGTCATCTCGCAAGACACCAGCGCGTATGGTGTGGACATCAAATACCGCACTGGCTTTTGGGACGGCCGTCCGCTCAAAACACGCATGACTGAATTGGCGGTCGCGCTGGGCGAATTAGGCGTGTGGGTACGCTTGCATTATGTGTATCCGTACCCGCATGTGGACGAGGTGATTCCCTATATGGCGGCGGGCAAAATTTTGCCGTATCTGGACATACCGTTTCAACACGCCAACCAACGCATTTTGAAATTGATGAAACGTCCAGGCAACAGCGACGGCGTGCTGGCGCGCATCAAACAATGGCGCGAAATTTGTCCTGATTTAACCCTGCGCAGCACCTTTATTGTTGGCTTCCCTGGCGAAACCGAAGCTGAGTTTGAAGAGCTGTTGGATTTTTTACGCGAAGCGCAGCTCGATAGAGTGGGCGCATTTAAGTATTCGCCTGTCGAAGGCGCGGTCGCCAACGAATTGCCCGACCATATTCATCCTGACATTCAAGAAGAGCGGCTGGCGCGCTTGATGGCGTTGCAAGCAGAAATCAGCGCGGCGCGGTTAGCCAAAAAAATCGGTCGCACTATGCAGGTGTTAGTCGATGAAGTGGATGATGAAGGTGCGGTGGCGCGCAGTGCCGCTGATGCCCCAGAAATCGACGGCTCGGTGTTTATCGAAAATGCCGCGCACTTAAAAGTTGGCGAGATGGTCACGGTCAAAATTATTGACTCGGACGAGCATGATTTATGGGCGGAGTTGGTCTAGTTGATTACAGACTGGACGAGTGTTCAGTCTGTAATCAACAGCATGATGCGTTTATCTGCTGATCTGTGCTGTTTCAATTTGTACGCGCAATAAATCAAGTTCTTGAGTATTGCTAATCTGCAAGCCTGCTGCGATTTTCCCTTGCTGATTTGCGGCTAAATTGGTGATGAACAGCGGGGCTGTTTGCGCCACGATGCGGCTTGTTGCTGCATCTAGTTTGACCACGCGCAGTTGCACGCGAGCCAAGGTTAGCATGGTCGGGTTGGCAAGCACGGCATACACATTCCCTGCTGCGTCATTACGCACTTCAGCCTGCAAATACTTGGCTGGATTGCGTGGTAAATCGATTTGCACTAAACGCGCCTGGGAGGATTGCCCTGCGCCTGAATCTGAACTGGCGGCGAGCTGGTAGTTTTGCATGGCCGCATTGACATCGCCGCGTCCTTCGGCGAGCTGCCCCAATAAATAATGGCTGGTCGCGGTGGGCAGCAGCGCATTGCTTTTTACCAAAGCGTGTTCTGCTTCACCTTTACGACCTAGGTTATTCAGCGCGATGCCGCTTTGCACATGCGGGCGGAAATAATCGGGCTGCATCTTGATGGCTTTGCCGTAAAAGCCTAATGCCGCCTGATTGTTTTTTTGCTGCAACGATACATCGCCTAATAGCTCTTGAAAGCGCGCTTCACGCGGCTCGATTGCAATCGCTTGTTTGGCTAAAGTTGCCGCCTTGTTGGGGTCGTTCGGCAGGGCTTTTACGCCTCGGTCGTAATTTTCGTAAGCGGCTTTAGTGGCTTTTAGATGCCCGACTTTTTGCGCATAAACTTCACGCCCCCATTCACCGCCCTCGCCTAATTCTTTAAGTGTGTCTTGGTTGTCGGCGACGCGCTGCTCGGAGGGTGGGTGGCTGGCAAACAAACCTTTTATGAAATCGCTCTTTTGTCCTTGACTCAAACGCACAAACGTCTCTTGCAAGGTGACGGCGGCGCGCGGATCGTAGCCCGCCCGTTTCATATACAACATGCCGTATTTGTCGGCTTCCGATTCGTCGTCGCGACCAAATTTAGTGGAGAGAAGTTGTGAGCTGAGTTGTGCACCGCCGACTGCCAGTTGTCCATAGCCCGTGTTCTGCGCAACGGCACTAACGAGTACCGTTGCGCCTTGCAACAACATGCCGCTCTCCATGCTTTTCGCGCCGTGCCGGGCAGCGGCGTGGACGATTTCGTGGCTTAACACCGCCGCCAATTCCGCCTCTGAATTGAGCTCGTAAAGCAGTCCGCGATTGAAGGCAATTTTGCCGCCTGGCATCGCCCAAGCATTTGGCACGGAATCATTCAGCACTACAAATTCGTACGGCAATTTACGATCGGAAACCGCCGCGAGTTTATTGCCCACGCTTTGCACATAAGCGGTCAGCTCAGGGTCAATGACGTAATCGCCGCCTTGTTGTTGACGCGCGGGCACATAGTTTTGCTGCCCCATAGCAATTTCTTTTTCTTCGGAGACAAATTGCAATTCGTGTTTGTGTGTGACGGGATTCACACCGCAAGCACTTAACAATATCGCCGCAACGACACTTAAAGAAATCACACGCAACATTTTTTGTTCCTCGTTCTGAAATGAAAAATTAACCCGCCAGTTTCTGCTTCAACAACTCGTTGAGTTGGGCTGGATTGGCTTTGCCTTGACTGGCCTTCATCGCCGCACCAACGAAGAAGCCGAACAGCTTGTCTTTGCCGCTGCGATATTCCGCGACTTTTTCAGCATTCGCCGCCATCACTTCGTCGATGAGCTTTTCAATCGCGCCGCTGTCAGAAACTTGCTTCAAACCTTTGGCTTCGATAATCGCATCAGCCTCGCCGCCCTCGCTCCATAAGGCGCGGAATACTTCCTTCGCACCCGAATTAGAAATCGTGCCATCGGCAATGCGCGCCAACATGCCACCAAATTGTGCCGCGTTAATTGGGCATTGCGCGATGTCCAGATTGTCACGATTGAGTTGCGCGCTGAGTTCGCCGATGAGCCAATTAGCCGAGAGTTTTGCCTGCGATACACCGACTATCGCCACGCTCGCATCAAAGAATTCGGCCATCTCGCGCGAACTGGTCAGGCTGTTCGCGTCATAGGCTGACAGCCCAAAGCTGCCGGTGTAACGCTCACGCTTGGTCGCGGGCAACTCAGGCATGGTGCTGCGCACCGCGTCCAGCATGGCGGGCGTAATCTCTAGCGGCAGCAAATCTGGATCAGGGAAATAACGATAATCGTGCGCGTCTTCTTTGCTGCGCATGGCGCGTGTTTCGCCAGTGTCGGGGTTAAACAAAATGGTCGCTTGCTGAATTTTTCCGCCGCTTTCCAGCGTGTCGATTTGCCATTGCACTTCGTAATCTATGGCTTGTTGCATAAACTTAAACGAGTTCAAATTTTTGATTTCGCGGCGTGTGCCCAGTGGCTCGCCGGGCTTACGCACCGACACGTTTACGTCGCAACGGAACGAACCTTCTTGCATATTGCCGTCGCAGATGCCTATCCAGCGCACCACAGAATGCAAAGCTTTGGCATAAGCCACCGCCTCGGCTGCAGAACACATATCTGGCTCAGAAACGATTTCTAACAGCGGTGTACCGGCACGGTTCAGATCGATGCCGGTCAAGCCTTGCGCCGCGCCATGCACCGATTTGCCCGCGTCTTCTTCCAGATGCGCACGCGTGATGCGCACGGTTTTTTCGTAGGGCTTTGCATTTCCCGACAAAGGTTCAACTTGAATCGTTAATGCACCAGCTCCTACCACGGGCAAGTCCATCTGGCTAATCTGATAGCCTTTAGGCAAGTCGGGATAAAAATAATTTTTGCGCGCGAACACCGAGCGCGGCGCGATATGCGCACCCACAGCGAGACCGAATTTAATCGCGCGTTCTACCGCGCCTTTGTTCAACACCGGCAACACCCCCGGCAATGCGATACTCACGGCATCCGCTTGGGTGTTGGGTTCAGAACCGAACGCAGTGGACGCGCCAGAAAAAATCTTGGTGTTAGTAGAGAGCTGCGTGTGAACTTCCAGCCCGATGACGATTTCCCATTTCATAACAATTAACTTTCTTTGATATTTTTTGTGGCGGATTTTTGCAGTGCTTGCTCTATAACTTCCTTAACGAAAATTGGAATGCTTTTGCCTTGAGCATGAGCCTCTGTTTTAAGTTTTTCATACGCGTTAATTTCATCGCCCTGCCAAACCAAATCAAGCCGCCTAATCTGCTGCGTCGCGATGTGAGAATAGCTCTCTGGATATGCCCAGTAGCAACTTAGGCAAATTGTTTTGTCTTTAGCGTTATTCCAATTATCACATTGCTCGCAAGACCAAGATTTGGCACGGTTCGCCGAACCAGAAAGCAACATAAAATCATCTGGATTCAGCTCGGCATTTACATTGTCTCCAGCCACCTCGTAAGGCACGCGGTGGTCAATTTGTAAATCACGTTCCGCTACTTTTTCTAGGTAAATAAAGCATAGGCAACCGTACTTTTTAACAAGCGCATCTTTTATTTTTTTGGATAGTCCAGTTCGTCCTGACAACTTGGTGAATGGTTGAATCGCAGTATCACCAAAACGATAGGCGGCGATTTTTCGACCATCGGAACTATCTACCCGAAAAGTTTCGATAG
>JAVHQO010000135.1:0-10779 GCA_036171175.1 Gallionella sp. | reverse complement strand
ATATGCAACTCGATGACTACGATGTACAGATTTTGCGGGTTTTGCAACAAGACGGGCGTATCAGCAATCAAGATTTAGCCGAGCAAATTAGCTTGTCGCCGTCGCCCTGTTTACGCCGCGTGCGCGCGCTGGAGGAGGCGGGCTTAATCGTTGGCTATCGCGCCATTTTGGATGCTAAAACCATGGGTTTTTCGCTGATGGCGTTGATTTTAATTTCCATGGATCAACACACGCCCGAACGCTTGAGCCATTTTGAAGCGCAAATTATGAAGTGTCCCGAAGTGTTGGAATGCCTGTTGATTACCGGTCAAGATGCCGATTACCAGCTCAAGGTAGTGGTGCGCGATATGGATGCGTATCAGGAGTTGCTGCTCAATCGCATCACCCGCATCAAAGGCGTAACGGGGGTGCGCTCCAGCTTTGTGTTGCGCCGCGCCGTGGATAGCAACACCCTGCCTGTCTAATCGCCACGCATAATTTTGTCCTTCAGCATTTTCCACTCAGGCACGCCGTGCCACTTTCGCTATAATGCCGCGCTATGAAAAAATCACTCCCAGCCACCGCGCGCGCGTTAGACCTAGCTCGTGAAGTTCTTACTATTGAAGCCGCTGCGATTACGCAATTAGCCCTCCGCTTAGACGCGGATTTTTTACGCGCTTTGGATTTGATTTTGGCGTGTCAAGGTCGCGTGATTGTCAGCGGCATGGGCAAATCTGGACATATCGCACGAAAAATTGCCGCGACCATGGCGAGCACAGGAACGCCCGCTTATTTTGTGCATCCAGGCGAAGCCAGTCATGGCGATTTGGGCATGATTATGGCGGACGATGTAATTATCGCGCTGTCGTATTCGGGCGAAAGTTCCGAGCTGATGACCATCGTGCCCGTGATTAAACGCTTAGGTGCAAAGCTGATTACGATGACGGGATTTAATCAATCTAGCCTCGCCCTCGCCGCCGATGTGCATCTGAATGCCGCCATCGAAAAAGAAGCCTGCCCGATGGGGCTGGCTCCGACTGCCAGCACCACTGCCGCGTTGGCATTGGGCGACGCGCTCGCGGTGGCGTTGTTAGATGCCAAAGGATTTGCCGCAGAGGACTTTGCGCGCTCGCATCCGGGCGGCAGTTTGGGACGTAAATTATTGACCCATGTACGCGACATTATGCGCAGCGGTGATGCTGTTCCTAGCGTTGCAGAAGGCGCGATGTTGAGTACTGCGCTGTTAGAGATTTCTAAAAAAGGCGTGGGCATGACAGCGGTGGTGGATGCTAATCAGCGCGTGTTGGGCATTTATACCGACGGCGATTTGCGCCGCAATTTAGAAAAACCAATCAACTTCGCGACTACGCCTGTGCAAACTGTGATGTCAAAAAATCCTAGCAGCATTGCGCCTGAAGCCTTGGCAGTGGACGCGGTGAGCTTGATGGAAGCGCGCAACATCAATCAACTATTGGTGGTGGATAACGAACAGCGTTTGGTCGGCGCATTGAATATGCATGATCTATTGCGCGCCAAAGTCATTTGAGTTGTTGAAAAAAATTGCCTCGCGTCTTAGGTGTCTCTAGAAATTCAAAGCTCTACCCGCTAGGGGCATCCCCACCAAACTAGGCAGCTAAAGCTGCAAGATTGGTGAGATAAGCAAGACTAGGCGCGAACAAAAAATTACGACGACGCATAGTTCACTATGTGAGGAGTAATTTTTTGTGAGCAACAACGTATTGCGACGAGATTTTGATTTATAGAGATACCTTAAAATTTTTTGGAGAAAATTATGTTATTGAACCGTGCCAAGTTAATCAAATTAGTTGCCTTCGATGTGGATGGCGTAATGACCGACGGCGGCTTGTATTTGTCAGACTCTGGCAATGAGTTCAAACGCTTTAATACCTTGGATGGCTTAGGCGTAAAGCTGCTCAAAGCATCGGGGGTGGAAGTTGCCATCATTACGGGTCGCCAATCTAAATGCGTCGAATTTCGCGCGCAAAATTTAGGTATCACGCATGTCTATCAAGGCGTGGAACACAAGCTCACAGCGATGAATGATTTGCTCGACCGCTTGAAATTAACGCGCGATGCCGCAGCCTATATGGGCGACGACGTGGTCGATTTAACCGTGCTGCGCAATGTCGGTCTGGCGATGAGCGTGCCTGACGCGCCGCAGTTGGTGCGCGAACATGCCAACTACATTACCCAGCGGCGTGGCGGGCATGGTGCGGTACGCGAAGCCTGCGAACTGATCATGCACGCGCAAGGCACCTTGGATGGACAGCTCGCCCAATACTTAAAATGAAATTAGTTGCGCGCGCCCGTTACTGGTGGCATGTCGCCCCGCTGTTAGCAGTGTTGGCGGGCGCGTATTGGTTGAATCGCCCCGCTGAAATAGTGACGTTGCCGCTGGTGCGCGACCCTCACTTAGCCGACGCTTTGGCAGAGGGAATCAGTGCGCGTGCTTACGACTCACAAGGTAAGCCGCACTTTTTGCTGAGAGCCAAACAACTCACGCATTACCCAGATGACGACAGCTCAGAACTCACTCAGCCCGATGTCACCATGCTTACCCCTAATGGGGGAGATTTGCATTTGACGGGTGCGCGCGGGATGTTGAGTCAACGTGGTGAGTTGGTTGAACTGAACGGCGATGCAGCCGCCACGCGTGCGGCGGTGGCACCACAAAGTGAATTAAGTGTGCGTAGTGACTATCTAAAATTTTTGCCTAAATTAGATCGCGTCAGTAGCAATCGTGAGGTCACCTTTAGCGATGCCTACAACACCATTAACGCGCACGGTTTTGAGTTGGATAATCGCGCGCAAACCCTACAGTTTCTCTCGCAAGTAAAGGCGGTTCATGTTGTTAAGCAAAATTAAAATCGTCGCCTGTCTGCTGCTCATCGCACCGCTCGCTCATGCGGAATTAGCCGACCGCGAACAGCCGCTGCAAATTGAAGCCGACCAAGTGTTGCTCGACCAAGCCAAACAAATTAGCACCTTCACGGGACACGTTAAATTCGACCAAGGCACGCTGCAATTACGCGGCACAACCGTGGTCGTCAGCCAAGATGCGCAAGGCTACAAGCAAGGTCTTGTGACGGGCGATACGGCAAGTTTTCGGCAAAAGCGCGAAGGGCTAAATGAGTATGTAGAAGGCTATGGTCAGCGCATTGAGTACGACACGCACACGCAGGTTTTGGATTTGTATGGGCAAGCGCGACTGAAACGCGAAGGCGATTTTATTCATGGCGAACATATCAATTACAACTCGCAAACTGAGATTTTTGTTGTCAACAATGGCGTAAAAGGCAATGGACAAATTGGCAACGTGCCGCCAAAACGGGTGCGTGCGGTGTTGCAACCGCGTAGCCCTGTGCCCACTATCAGTGCCGTTCCCGCCACGTCTGTACAGGTTGCCAAATGAGTGAACTTCGCGCCACGGGCTTACAAAAAAAATACGGCGCACGCATGGTAGTGCGCGATGCGTCTTTGACGGTTAAAAGCGGTGAAGTGGTCGGACTGCTAGGTCCTAACGGTGCAGGGAAAACTACTTCGTTTTATATGATTGTCGGCTTGGTCGCGGCGGACGCGGGCAACATCACCATCGACGATAAAGATATTACTCATTTCCCAATACACCAACGCGCGCGCTTAGGCTTGGGTTATTTGCCGCAAGAAGCCTCGATTTTCCGTCGCTTAACCGTGACCGAAAACATCCAAGCGGTGCTGGAATTGCAAGGCTTAAAAGATGACGAGCTGCACGCGCGATTAGAAAATTTGTTGGAAGATTTACACATCACCCATATCCGCAATAATGCAGCGGTGAGCTTGTCGGGTGGCGAGCGTCGCCGCGTTGAAATTGCGCGCGCACTGGCGACCAATCCGCGTTTTATTCTGCTCGATGAGCCTTTTGCGGGCGTTGATCCGATTGCCGTAATTGATATTCAAAAAATTATTCATTTCCTAAAGCAGCGCGACATCGGTGTGTTGATTACCGACCACAACGTGCGTGAGACCTTGGGTATTTGCGACAGGGCTTACATCATCAATGCGGGCGCGGTGATGGCAGAGGGCAAGCCAGAAGAAATTATTTACAACGAAGGCGTGCGTAAAGTGTATTTGGGCGAGAATTTTAAGCTGTGAAAGCCACGCTCCAACTGCGTCAGTCGCAACACCTCACGCTGACACCACAACTACAACAAGCCATTCGTTTGTTGCAACTCTCCACACAAGACATGCAGCAAGAAGTGGCGCGCATGTTAGAAGAAAATCCCCTGCTCGAAGTCGCTGAAGCCGCCGTGCTTGTGCCGTTTACAGGTGAAGCGCAAACCCCAGAAAGTATTCAAAAAGCCAGTGCGGACACGCCTGAAACGCCGGCTGAATCGAGCAACGAGCGGGACTCCGAGCCTAGTTTGGACGAGGCGATGGATTGGGAATCGCGTAACACGGCAGCGGCTAGCAATGATGAGGATGAGGACAAATTCCCCGAACAAGCTGCGGGTGGCATCACGCTGCGTGAGCATTTGCAGCAACAGTTACTACTCACACAACTCTCCTCTCTCGACCAAAAAATCATTGCCTTGTTGATTGATGCACTGGATGAGAACGGCTATCTCACCCAGACATTGGATGAAATTCTGGCGTTGTTACCCGCCGAGTTAGCCATCACGCTGGACGATTTAGAAACTGCGTTAGTCCAGTTGCAACACTTGGATTTAGCCGGGCTTGCCGCACGCAACTTAGCGGAATGTTTGGTTTTGCAGCTCAAAGCGATGCCAGTCGAGATACCGCAGCGCGCGCTCGCGATACGTTTGGTGTCTGAGCATTTAGCGTTGTTGGGCGCGCATGACTTTGCCAAAATCAAACGCTATTTGCACTGTAGTGATGAGGAGTTACGCACCGCACAAACGCTTATCGCCGCCCTAAACCCTAAGCCTGGCAGCGCGTTTGATGACAGCATGGTCGATCGCGTGATTCCTGATGTATTAGTGGAAAAACATCAAGGGGTATGGCGGGTGCGACTCAACGGCGAAGCCTTGCCCAAGCTGCGCGTCAATCAGCTGTATGCAAACATCCTGCAACAACGCGGCGAAAAAACCGGCTCGCAATTAGGCACGCAGCTACAAGAAGCGCATTGGCTGATTAAAAATTTACAACAACGCTTCGATACCATTTTGCGTGTCGCGCAAGCGATTGTGGCGCATCAAGAACAGTTTTTAGAGCATGGCGCGATTGCCATGCGCCCGCTGGTGTTGCGCGAAATCGCTGACGAATTAGAGCTGCACGAATCCACTGTGTCACGCGGCACCACACAAAAATTTATGCTCACGCCGCGTGGTATTTATGAATTTAAGTATTTTTTTGGCAGCGCGTTAAGCACAGATAGCGGCGGTAATTGTTCATCTACTGCAATTCGCGAATTGATTAAGCAATTAGTTGGCGCAGAGGATAAAATGAAGCCGCTGACTGACAGCCGTATGTCAGAAATTTTGGCACAGCAGGGCGTCGTGATTGCCCGCCGTACCATCGCAAAGTATCGAGAAGAGTTGCATATCCTCCCGGTACACCTCCGTAAATCACTCTAACCTTAGGAGCTCACCATGAACTTGAATATCACTGGTCACCACGTTGAAATCACCCCAGCCATTCGTGAATATGCCACCAGCAAAATCGGCAAAATCAAGCGTCATTTTGAAAACGTCATCGACGTGCAAATTATTTTGTCAGTGGAAAAGCTCAAGCAAAAAGCTGAAGCGACAGTGCATATGAGTGGCAAAGACGTTTTTGTCGAATGCGAAGATGAAAATCTGTACGCTGCGATTGATACCTTGATTGACAAACTGGATCGCCAAGTGATGAAGCACAAAGAAAAACTGGCTGACCGCCGCCACGATGTATCGGGTCAACACCCTGTCGTGGCTGAGTAAACCTAAGTAAGTCCAAAAGCGGCAGCGATGCCGCTTTTGTTTGTCTGAGACTCTGCAATTTTTGAAACACCCGCCGCGATTTTGAAACTCTCGCTGCGTTTGAAAAGTTAATTTTATGAATTTAATTAGCAAAATTTTGCGCCCCGATAATGTGTTGTTGGATAGCGAATCCAGCAGCAAAAAACGCGTGTTTGAACGGGTCGGTTTGCTGTTTGAGAACAACCAACAAATCTCACGCAGTACCGTGTTCGACAGCTTATTCGCGCGTGAAAAGCTCGGCTCGACAGGCTTAGGCGAAGGCGTAGCGATTCCGCACGGACGTATCGCTAAGCTGCGCGATGCGACCGCCGCGTTTGTGAAAACCAGTCACCCGATTCCGTTTGATGCGCCTGATGGCGCGCCTGTCGAGCTGATTTTTGTGTTGTTAGTGCCTGAACGCGCCACCGATTTGCATTTGCAAATTTTGGGTGAGTTGGCGCAAATGTTTAGCGACCCAGAATTTCGTCGTCAGCTCAAAGCCTGCCCAGATGCCGCCAGCATTCACGCTTTGTTTGTGAATTGGGAAATAAACGAATGAGCGTAGTCAACATCCGCCAACTGTTTGAGGACAAGCAGGAACGCTTGCAGCTAACGCGCTTGGCGGGGGCGGATGGCGAAAATTATATTATTGACAGCGATGAGGTGGAGGCTTCTAACAAGGGCTTGATTGGGCATCTCAACTTAATTCATCCCAATTGGATACAGGTGTTGAGCGACACCGAGCTGGCGTATTTTGCGAGTTTGAGTTCGGCAAAACGCGATGCCGCCTTCGCCAAAATTGTGGTGCAAGGTACGACCTGTTTAATCGTGGCAGGCACGGCTGACATTCCTGATGCCTTGCTGGCATTCGCCCATGATTCAGATATTCCGCTGTTCGCGTCGCCCAAGCCCAGCGTGCATTTGATGTGGTTAATCCGCCATTATTTAGCCAAAGAGTTAGCCGATTCGACCACGCGTCACGGCGTGTTTCTTGATGTGCTAGGCGTAGGGGTGATGATTACTGGCGAGAGCGCGGTGGGTAAAAGCGAGCTGGGTTTGGAGCTGATTACGCGCGGCAATGGCTTGGTCGCGGACGACATTGTTGAGCTGCATCGCATCGCGCCCGACACGCTAGAAGGCCGCTGTCCTGAGCTGTTGCGCGACTTTCTCGAAGTGCGCGGCTTAGGCATTTTGAACATTCGTACTATGTTCGGCGAGACCGCTGTGCGACGCAAAAAAAGCCTCAAACTCATCGTGCATTTGCAACGTCCTGTTGGCGGCGATTTGTCGCAAGTGGACAGATTGCCGAGCAACGATTTGCATCAAGAAATTCTCGGCGTAAATATCAGCACGGTGAACATTCCCGTGGTGGCGGGGCGCAATTTGGCGGTGTTGGTCGAGGCGGCGGCACGCAATTTTGTGTTGCAACAGCGCGGCATTAACAGCATGGACGAATTCGTCGCACGCCACGAACAAATGATGGCGCACTGAGATGCAATTATTTCTCATCAGCGGGCTATCTGGCTCAGGCAAAAGTGTCGCACTCAAAGTGTTAGAAGACAGCGGCTATTACTGCGTGGACAATTTACCCGCCGAATTACTCTCCACCTTAGTTGCTCATTTACATGCTTCTGGCTACAGCAAAATCGCAGTCAGTACCGACGTGCGTAGTGCCAACAGCGCGCCGCATGTGCCGCTGTTATTAGAAGAATTAAAAGCGCGTGGCGTGCAAGTGCATGTGATTTTTCTCGATGCACAAAGCGATACTTTAGTGAAACGCTTTTCCGAAAGTCGTCGCCTGCATCCACTTAATGATGGCGTGCTGACCTTGCCTGAATGCGTGCAGCGTGAACGCGAGGTGTTAGCCAATATCAGCGACATCGGGCATCGCATCGACACCAGTGAACTTTCTGCCAACGCCTTGCGCGCTTGGATAAAACAATTCGTCACCGTTAATCACGCCAATCTCACCGTGCTATTTGAGTCGTTCGGTTTTAAGCACGGCATTCCACTCGATGCCGACTTCGTCTTTGATGTGCGCTGCTTGCCCAATCCTCATTACAACCCCGCCCTGCAAGCCTTGACGGGACGGGATTTACCCGTCATTAAGTTTTTGGATGAAACCCCCGATGCGCAAGCCATGGCGGGCGATATTCAAAATTTTATTACGCGCTGGCTGCCCAACTTTATTGCCGACAATCGCAGTTATTTCACCGTCGCGATTGGCTGCACGGGCGGACAACACCGCTCGGTGTATCTGGTCGAAAAACTCGCCAAACATTTTGCTGCAACGCAGCAAGTGCTGATTCGCCATCGCGAATTACAAGCCTAAGTAACGCTTATGCAACATCTTAAATTCGGCGATATTGCGCTGATTATTTTCGCTACATTTGGCGTGATTGTTTTGAGCTTAACGATTTGGACGGGCGCGGCGGCGGAGCGAGCGATTATTCGTAGCGGCGGCAAAATTTTTCTAGAAGTGAGCTTGTCTAAAGATCAGCAAATCAGCGTGCCTGGGCATCTGGGCATCAGCATCATTAGCATCGACAAGCATCGCGCGCGCATCAGCTCCGACCCTAGCCCCAGACAATACTGCGTGCGTCAAGGTTGGCTACAACAAGCGGGCGAAATCGCCCTGTGCTTACCCAATCAAGTCAGCGTCGAATTAGTTGGGCGCGACAAGAAATATGACAGCCTTAATTACTAAAAAGCAAGATTCAGGATGTGCGATGCAGGGTGCAGACACGCAGTTGCATTCTGAGCGGAGTGATTCCCCACATTCCGCATCCTGCATCGCCAATCCTAGTTTTAGAATTTTGCATCCCGATGCGAGAGATCATCACATCGCGCGTATGGCGGCGGTAGCATTGGGGTTGACGCTGCTTGAGAACACGATTCCTTCTCCCCTGCCTGGCGTAAAACCGGGCTTAGCGAATATCGTGACCTTGATTGTGTTGCAGCGATTTGGCTGGCGCGTGGCAGCGTGGGTGTCGCTGTTGCGCGTGGTCGCGGGGAGTTTGTTATTCGGTAATTTTTTAACGCCAGGATTTTTTATCGGATTAGCCGGCGCGCTGTGCAGTCTAGCGGTCTTGGCTATCGCGCAACATTTACCTAAGCGCGCTTTTGGTGCGGTGAGTCACAGCATCCTCGCCGCATTCGCCCATATTGCAGGGCAACTCGCCATTGTCTATGTATGGCTGATTCCACACCAAGGCATCGCCTATCTCATTCCGATTTTCGCTGCTGCCGCACTGATTTTTGGCATCGTCAACGGTCTCATTGCCGCCCAATTCTTACTGCGCTTCGAGCCCAATCATCAAGCCACAAAAATTAGCCGACGCAGCTGAACCTTCAAATAGTCTTAGTGGTTTTTGTGGATGCTGATTTAGCCAACTTGCTGTGGCGTATCGAATAGCTGAAGTAAAAAATCAGACCAATAGTCAGCCAGACACTAAAACGTAGCCAAGTTTGCGCAGGTAAAAATGCCATCAGCCCGCCACAGGAAATCATGCCCAACACAGGGAATAATGGATTCAACGGATTTTTGAAGGGGCGAGGCAAATGCGGCATACGAATGCGTAATACGATTACGCCTAAACACACCAACACAAACGCCGCCAAGGTGCCGATATTTACCAATTCAGCCAACACGCCTAACGGGAATAAACCCGCCGCCAAAGACATAATGATGCCAACGATGACGATGACGCGTACTGGGGTTTGCGTTTTTGCATTGACTTTAGATAAAAAGGGCGACACCAAACCATCGCGTGACATCGACAAAATGATGCGGGTCAATGCGTAATACAACACCAGCATCACCGTGGTCAGCCCCGCAATCACGCCTGTGGCAACCAAGGCAGAAGCCCAGTTGTAGCCCAATAATTGCAACGCGTGCGCGACGGGAGAAGACACACCCAGCTCGCTGTAAGGCACGATACCCGTTAACAAACCCGACACAATAATGTAAATCACCGTGCAAAAAGTCAGTGAGGCAATGATGCCAATCGGTACATCGCGCTGCGGATTTTTTGCCTCTTCCACGGCGGTCGATACCGCATCAAAGCCCACATAAGCGAAGAACACCAAGGATGCACCCGCCAGTACGCCCGTGGTCGAACCATCGGGCAAAGTGTTAAACCAACCGAACGGCATAAACGGATGCCAGTTTTCAGGATTCACGTTGAACACCGCAATGCCGATAAAAATAATAATCGCCAACACTTTGATAAACACCATCGCGGTATTGAGTTGCGCGCTTTGCTTCACCCCCGCAATCAACATGCCCATCAGCAACAAAATAATCGACGCGGCGGGCAAGTTGATAATGCCGCCTAAGGCAGGCGATTTGGTCAGCATATCGGGCAAGCCCATGCCCATCGCGGTCAATGCGTTATTAAAATAACCCGACCAGCCATTCGCCACCGCCGCCACCGACACGCTATATTCCAACAACAAAATCCAACCAATCATCCACGCCACCACCTCGCCCAAAGCAACGTAGCTGTATCCGTATGCACTGCCGCAGCCACCCACCGCCGCCGCCAATTCGGCATACGCCAACGCCGCAAAGGCACACGCGATGCCTGATATAACGAAAGACAACACCACCGCAGGCCCTGCCTGATGCGCGGCGGCAATCCCCGTCAAGACAAAAATCCCCGTACCAATAATCGCGCCGACCCCCAATAAAGTCAGGTCGGTTGCGGTCAAACATTTATTCAGCTCAGTGCCGTGCTGCGCATCGTCTAGCACCGCTTTGGTACGAAATAATTTCTTGAACATGGGAAGCTCCTAGCAAAATAATTGTGCCGAATTATGCCCGATTCACTCGTGGCTTATGGCG
>JAVHQO010000134.1:0-2238 GCA_036171175.1 Gallionella sp. | reverse complement strand
GTCCGCCGCCAAAGCCGCCTTCGGGGCCCAAATCAATCACCCAATCCGCCGTTTTAATCACGTCGAGATTGTGTTCGATAACCACCACGGTGTTGCCCTGATCGCGTAGTTTGTGGATGACTGTGAGCAGCAGCGCGATGTCGTGGAAATGCAAGCCTGTGGTCGGTTCATCCAAAATATACAACGTGCGTCCCGTGTCGCGTTTGGATAACTCCAGCGAAAGTTTTACGCGCTGCGCTTCGCCGCCCGACAGTGTGGTGGCAGATTGTCCCAGCGTGATATAGCCCAAGCCCACGTCCAGCAAGGTTTGCAGCTTGCGCGCGATAAGTGGCACGGGCTTGAAGAATTCATGCGCCACTTCCACCGTCATGCCCAAAATTTGATGGATATTTTTGCCCTTGTATTGCACTTCCAAAGTTTCGCGGTTGTAGCGATGACCATGACACACGTCGCAGGGCACATACACATCGGGCAAAAAGTGCATCTCGACTTTAATCACGCCGTCGCCCTGACACGATTCGCAGCGACCACCTTTCACGTTAAAAGAAAAACGTCCTGGCCCGTAACCGCGTTCGCGCGCGCTCGGCACACTTGCGAACAACTCGCGGATAGGCGTAAATAAACCCGTGTAAGTGGCGGGATTAGAGCGTGGCGTGCGACCAATCGGTGATTGATCGACGTTGATGACTTTGTCGAAAAATTCCAGCCCAGTAATGCTTTGATGCGGGGCAGGTTCGGTGTTGCTGCCGTATAAATGTTGCGATACGGCGGGATACAGCGTGTCGTTAACCAGCGTGGATTTGCCTGAACCCGACACGCCCGTCACGCACACCAACAATCCGACGGGCAAATTCAGCGTGACGTCTTTGAGATTATTGCCGCACGCGCCCGTGATGGTGAGCATTCGCTCGGCATCGGGTTTGAGCATTTTCGCGGGCATGGGAATGCTGCGTCGTCCCGTCAAATAATCGCCGGTCAGTGAATTGAGGTTGGCACACACTTCATCGGGCGTGCCTTCCGCGACAACTACGCCGCCGTGTTCGCCTGCGCCCGGTCCCATGTCCACCACATAATCGGCATGGCGTATCGCGTCTTCATCATGCTCAACCACAATCACGCTGTTGCCCATGTCGCGCAGCATCTTCAGCGTATCCAACAAGCGGTCGTTGTCGCGCTGATGCAAGCCGATAGAGGGCTCGTCCAGCACATACATCACGCCCGTCAAACCAGAGCCGATTTGTGAAGCCAAACGAATGCGCTGCGCTTCGCCACCCGACAGCGTTTCGGCGGAGCGTTCCAGCGACAAATAATCCAGCCCGACGTTGTTCAAAAAAGTTAAGCGATTGGTAATTTCGATAACGATTTTTTCCGCGATGGCAGCCTTGTTGCCTTGCAGTTTTAAGTCTTTGAAAAACGCCAACGCCTGACGCAAAGGCAGCGCGTTAATCTCGTAAATATGCTGGTCGGCAACGCGCACATGACGCGCCTCGACGCGCAGCCGCGTGCCTTTGCATTCCGGGCAGGCGCAGCCGTTCATATACTTCGCCAACTCTTCGCGCACGGTGGGCGAATCGGTCTCCTGATAGCGGCGTTCAAAATTATTTACGATGCCTTCAAACGCGTGTTCGCGCAGCGTGGCTTTGCCGCGTTCGTTCATATATTGAAAGGCGATTTCGGTTTTGCCGCTGCCGTACAAAATCACTTGCTGGATTTTTTCTGGTAGCGATTCATACGATTGCTCGATGTCGAAATCATAATGTTTGGCAAGCCCCGCGAGCAGTTGGTGATAGAACTGGTTGCGTCTGTCCCAGCCTTTGATTGCGCCGCTACTCAAGGACAAAGTGGGAAAAGCGACAATGCGTTTGGGATCGAAAAAACTGATGTTGCCTAAGCCATCGCACTTGGGGCACGCGCCCATTGGACTGTTGAACGAGAACAAACGCGGCTCAAGTTCGGGCAACGAATAACTGCAAATCGAGCAGGCAAATTTCGCCGAAAATAAATGCTCGATGTTGGTGTCCATTTCCACCGCGAGGGCGCGACCTTCAGCATGACGCAACGCTGTCTCAAACGATTCCGCTAGTCGTTGCTTGGATTCGACATGGACTTTCAACCTATCGACCACGATTTCGACAGTGTGCTTTTTGTTCTTTTCCAGCTTGGGCAAATCGTCCATGTCGTGAACTTTGCCGTTCACCCGCACCCGCACAAAACCCTGTGCGCGCAACTCTTCAAACA
>JAVHQO010000133.1:0-10891 GCA_036171175.1 Gallionella sp. | reverse complement strand
TATCCTGCTTTATCATGCCGCCCATGAAAAAAATCACTCTCGCCTTACTGTTGTGTTTTTCGCCGCTCGCCATCAGCGAGGGTTTGCCCGACTTGGGCGATGTCTCGCAAGCGGCGTTGTCGCCCGCGCAAGAGCGGCAAATCGGGCAACAAAGCATGTTGCAAATTCGCGCCAGTCGGCAATTTTTAGATGACCCTGAGGTCAATGATTACCTCAATCAGCTAGGTGCGAAGTTGGTGGAATTTAGCGGCGAGCCATCGTTGGGCTTTGAGTTTTTTGCTATGAATGACGAGGCGGTGAATGCCTTTGCCATCCCCGGTGGCTTTATTGGTGTAAATGTCGGACTGCTGCTCATTACGCAAAGCGAATCGGAATTGGCATCCGTGTTGGGACACGAAATCGCGCACGTTACGCAACACCATTACGCGCGATTATTGAACGGTACTAAGGGCGATGGACTCGCTTCAATGGCGGCGATTGCGGTGGCGATTCTGGCGGCGCGCAATAATCCGCAAGCGTCCACCGCCGCGATTGTGGGCGCGCAAGCACGCGCGGTACAAAAGCAACTCGACTTCACCCGTGTGCACGAGCAAGAAGCTGACCGCATCGGGCTGGATACCTTGCAAAAAGCGGGCTTTAACCCCCACGCCATGCCCGAATTTTTAGATCGGCTGCAACATGCCACACGCTTAGTCGAAGGTAATGCACCGAATTATTTGCGCACCCATCCGATTACCAGCGAACGCGTCGCCGACATCGAAAATCGCGTTAGCAAACAGCCGTATCGTTTGATGCAAGACAGCCTCGATTTCCAGCTGGTACGCAGCAAACTCATCGCGGCGCAAAAAACCAGTGCCGACGCGTTGAGCTATTTTGAGCAGGCGGTACATGGTGCGAAATTTGGCAATCCAATCGCGCAGCGTTACGGCTTGGTGCTATCGCTGTTACGCGTGCAAAACATCGCACGCGCCACCATCGAGATGCAGCAATTGCAACTGCTAGTAAAAAATAATGCCCTCATCGACACGCTCGCAGGCCGCATCAAACAAGCCAATAACGCCAGCGACAGCTTGGCGTTTTATCGCAACGCGCTACAAAATTATCCGCAACATCGCGCGCTGGCATACGCCTATGCCGAGGCATTATTGCAAGCCAAGCAGCCAGAGTTAGCCAGCAAAGTTTTGGCCGAGCGCGTCAATCGTTATCCCGCCGATACGCGTTTGTATCAACTGCAAGCGCGCGCTTATGCCGCTCAAAATAAACAACTCGAACACCATCAAGCCTTGGCGTACAGCGCGGCATGGCAAGGCAATTTAAGCGGTGCTATTGAACAGCTAGAAATCGCAAAACAAGCGGGCGGCAATTTTTACCAGATGTCGATTATCGAAAGTGACCTGAACGAATTGCGCGATTTGATGGGCGCGCGCGGCAAAAAATAAAGCGCAGTGTTTTGCAATTAAAAAGCCGGCTGTAAACAGTCGGCTTTTTTACGCCTGGCAGATAGGGCAGCTTGGATCTTGCTTGAGCAGAGTAGTGCGGATTTTTAGCGTGAGCGCGTCTAGTGTGAGTAAGCGGGCGTGCAAGCCTGTTTCGATACCGATGATGAGCTTTAGAGCCTCATTGGCTTGCAGGCTGCCGATGATGCCGACCAGCGGGGCGAATACGCCCGTGGTGGCGCAGCGCAGCGTTTGTGCTTCGCTGTCTTCGGGATACAGGCAGTTGTAGCAGGGGGTGTGTGCGCGGCGAAAATCAAACACGCTAGCTTGCCCCGAAAATTGTATCGCAGCACCCGATACCAATGGCTTGCGCAGTTGATGGCACAAGCGATTGATGGTGTAGCGCGTGGTGAAATTATCCGAACAATCGAGCACCACATCGTGTTCGGCAATCAGTGTTTTGAGCTGGCTTGCATCGGCGCGAATGGCGAGTGGCAGATACACAACATCGGGGTTAATGCTTTGCAAAGTGTGGACAGCGGAGCTGACTTTACTCTGCCCAATTGCGTCGGTTTGATGGGCAATCTGGCGTTGCAAATTGCTCAGCTCTACCGTGTCGTCGTCGCACAAAGTGAGTTGTCCGACCCCGCTTGCCGCCAGATACAGCGCGGCGGGCGAGCCTAAGCCGCCCACACCTATCAGTAATACTTTTGCAGATGAGAGGCGCGTTTGACCTTCGATGCCGATTTCATCTAACAGGATGTGGCGGCTGTAGCGCAGTAGTTGCGAGTCGTTCATTTATATCCGCATAGGTAAAACCGTAGCGAGCGAGTCAAGTGCAAGGCGCGCAGCACGGAGCGATTGAGACATACCGTCAGGTAGGCGATTGAGTGAGTACTGCGCAACGCCGCAATTGGCTCGCGCAGTAGGTTTTCGTTATTTGTAGTGGCGCAACTCTGGAGCGGTGGTCTCATCCTTATCGCCATGTAGCCGCGCATCGTAGGCTTGGATAAAAATTTCTTTTTCGCGTTTTTTGGTGACCGGTTCGGGCACATCCATATTGTGTAGCTCGGTGTCTTCGCAGTAGTGAATCACTTGGCGCGTGATGCGATGCAGCAAATTATTATCGAGCACAAACCCTTGTTCAATCAGTGCGCGCTCCAAGCCAGCTAAAGTGAAATGCGCCAAGCTGTAATGAATAATCAACGTGTAGTCCTGTTCAGTTTTCGCTACTTTGAGGTCAGCTAAACCATTCAGTAAAGCGTAAGCGCGGGCAACTTGTCCCGCAGGTTCGCTAGCAAAAACCAGCTCACGTTGTTTGTGCATATCACAGATATTTTTCATGGCAACCTCGTGTTATTTACCGTGCAAAATTTGCATCCCTTTAAGCAGGTTGATGGCTTGATTTAACTGGTAGTCATTCTTTGAGCCAAATTCCGCTGGGGCAACTTTTGCCGCATCGGGCTTGGCATCGCTAGGCGCAGCTTTTTTGCTGTCAGTGCTTTCTTCTGCTTGCGTGGTGTTGCTCAAATGCTTGTCCAAATCAGCCTCGCGTAAGCGGAACGCATTGTCTGATGCTGAGGTTGAAGGATCTTCCACCACGATGTCAGGCACGATACCTTTGGCTTGAATTGAGCGACCGCCAGGTGTGTAGTAACGCGCAGTGGTGAGCTTGACTGCAGTGTTGTTGCCTAACGGTAATATCGTTTGCACTGAGCCTTTACCGAACGATTGTGTGCCCATAATGACCGCACGTTTATGGTCTTGTAATGCGCCCGCAACAATCTCCGACGCTGAGGCCGAGCCGCCGTTCATCAACACCACCATCGGCACACTTTTTACCGCCGCAGGCAGGTCTTTGAGGTAGTCATTTTTGCCGTTGCCGCGCAGATAATTTTCAGGATTAGCGGTCAAGCGCATCTTGGCATCTTCGGTGCGACCGTCGGTGTAAACCACTAGCGCGTCTTTTGCTAAAAATGCTGCCGATACGCCCACTGCACCAGTCAACAAGCCACCTGGATCGTTACGCAAATCCAGCACCAAGCCTTTCATGTCGCCTTTATTTTCTTTGAATAATTTATTTAAGGCGGTGCCTAAATTTTCGCCTGTGTGCTCTTGGAATTGGGTGATGCGCACAAAAGCGTAGCCTGATTCGAGCAACTTGGCTTTGACGCTTTGCACTTTAATAATCGCGCGTGTAACAGTAATACTTAATGGCTTTAATTCGTTTTTGCGGATGATGGTCAAGACGATTTTGCTGCCTGGTTTACCGCGCATTTTTTTCACTGCATCGTTTAGCGATAAGCCTTTTACCAACGTGTCGTCGAGCTTCAAAATCAAGTCGCCAGACTTTACGCCCGCTTCATACGCGGGGGTGTCTTCGATAGGTGACACCACTTTGACTAAGCCGTCTTCCATGCCGACCTCTAAGCCCAGTCCGCCAAATTCGCCTTGCGTAGAGGATTGCAATTCTTTGAACGCGTCGGCATCCAGATACGCCGAGTGCGGATCAAGTCCGCTGACCATGCCGTTGATGGCTTGGTTAATCAGAGTTTTGTCGGCAACGGGTTCGACGTAATCGCTTTTGATGCGCCCAAATACTTCCGAAAAGGCGCGCAATTCTTCAATCGGCAAGGGCGTTGCTACCGAGTCTTTTTCCGCTACGGCGGTGTAGTGCAACATCAGAGCCGCACCCGCAAACAAACCTAATCCGACCAAACTGACTTTTTCTAAACGACGCATGTGTTACTCCTTATTACCGACAATTAAACCGCGCTCAAAAAGATGTTGAGCGTGGCAGTTATTTTTTTGTAAACCATTTTATGGGGTCTAACGGCTTGCTGGCTAAACGTAGCTCAAAGTATAAGCCAGAATCTTCATTGCCGCCGCTGTTCCCCACGCTGGCGATGGTTTCGCCGCCCTGTAATTCATCGCCGACTTGCTTGTATAAAGTTTCATTGTTGCCATACAAACTCATATAGCCCGTGCCGTGATTGACAATCAACAGGTTGCCGAAACCGCGCAGCCAATCGGCAAACACTACCCGCCCTGAGGCAATCGCTTTAACCGCTTGCCCTGTCGCCGCTTTGATTTGGATGCCTTTCCACAATACTGTGCTGTCGGGACGCGCGCTGCCAAAACTATTGATGATGTCTCCTTTAATGGGGAAGGCTAGCCGTCCTTTTAGTTCGGCAAAGGGTTTGCCAGCAAAGCGATTGTCAGGCAGTTTATCGTTGCGAAAGATGGATTTGCTACTGGGCTTAGCGAGCATTTGCGTGAGCTTTTCGAGCAATTGTGCGAGGCGATTTTCATTGGCTTGTAAATTTTTTATTTCACGCCGTTGGCTGCGTAGTTTTTGCGAAACTTTGAGCAGCATTTGCTGGCGCGCCTGTTGCTGTTTTTGCAAATCGCGTTGCTGCGTTTTTTGTTCGTTTTGCAAATCACTTAACTTGGCACGCGTTGCGCTGGTTTGGTTGCGCACGGTTTGCACGTGCTGCAAATTTTCACGCAAACTTGCCAGCCAAGCCGCACGGTTACGAGCGATATAACCGTAATACTGAATTTCGCGTGCGACTTGATTGGGGTTTTGATTGTTGAGAATGAGCTTGCTGTAAGTTTGTGTGCCGCCTAAATACTGCTGATACAGCAATCTACCCAGTAAGGCTTGCTGTCCCGCCATGCTTCGATCAAGTTGCTGCTGTTGCGTTTGCAACTGGTTTAACTGCTGGTCGGCGATGCGTTGTTGCGTGGCGAGCGCGGCGAGTTGGCGATTGCTATCACTAATGGCACGCTCCGATTCGCGCAAGGCATCGGCGGCTTCATCGCGGGATTCGCTGGTTTGCTCGACATCGTGCTGCATGGTGCGGATGCGTTTGCGCAAATTTTCTAGCTCTTCTTGTTGCGTGGCGTAGGCGGTATTAAGCAGTGCCAGCAAGCCCAAAAAAACAACGAAATTGCGTGTACGCATCGCGAAAATTAAGCGAATTGAATCAGGCTGTGCCCAGTCATCTCGGCAGGCTTGGGCAAGCCCATCATGTACAACAAGCTCGGTGCTAAATCACGCAATGCGCCATCAAGGCTGGTGGTGTGCGCCGCGCGACCGATATACACGAAAGGCACGCGGTTCAAGGTGTGCGCGGTGTGGGCTTGATGGGTTTCGTGGTCGATCATTTGCTCGGCGTTGCCGTGATCAGCGGTGATGATGACCTCGCCGCCGATGCTCTGCATGGCTTTGACGACACGACCGATGCACACGTCTAGCGTTTCAATCGCTGTAGTTGCCGCCGTCATATCGCCGCTGTGGCCGACCATATCGCCATTCGCGTAGTTGCAAATAATCGCTTGATATTGCTTGGAGAGAATCGCCGCTTCGAGTTTGTCGGTGAGTTCATACGCGCTCATTTCGGGCTGCAAATCGTAAGTCGCAACCTTGGGCGACGGCACGAGAATACGGTCTTCGCCCGCGAAGGGCTGCTCTTTGCCGCCATTCATAAAGTAAGTGACGTGCGCGTATTTTTCGGTTTCAGCGATGCGTAACTGTTTCAGCCCTAAGCCTGAAATATATTCGCCAAAAGTATTTTGCGGTGCATCGGCGCGATAGGCACACGGCTGCTTAAAGTCTTCGCCGTAGCTGCTTAAGGTGGTGATATTGGCGAGCTTGGGAAAATGGCTGCGCGCAAAACCATCAAAATTTTCATCACTCAAAGCACGGGTAATTTCGCGCGCGCGATCGGCGCGGAAATTCATAAATACCAGCGCGTCGCCGTCCTGCATTTGGATGGCAGGTGCGCCCGCCGCATGAATGCTGGTGGCTTGCACAAACTCATCGGTTTCATTGCGCGCATATCCCGCCGCCAAGGCTTCTGCCGCAGTAGTTGCGGTAAATGCGCCGTGTCCCGCGCTGATAACGTCATAAGCGGCTTGCACGCGCTCCCAGCGATTGTCTCTATCCATGGCAAAAAAACGTCCCACCACAGAGGCAATCTGACCCACGCCGAGCTTTTCGCACAAGGCTTGCAAGGCGAGTAAAGATGGTTCGGCACTTTTCGGTGGACTGTCGCGACCATCTAAAAACGGATGCAAATAAACTTTTTTCAAGCCCTTGCGTGCCGCCATTTCGAGCATGGCGAGAATATGGCTTTCGTGGCTGTGTACACCGCCAGAAGAGAGCAGGCCAAGAATATGCAGCGCGGAATGATTGCTGATTGCCGTTTGAATCGCGGCGTTGAGCGCGACGTTATCGAAAAATGTCCCCTCTTCGATTTCTACATCAATGCGGCTAATGTCTTGATACACCACGCGTCCTGCGCCGATGTTGAGATGCCCGACTTCAGAATTGCCCATTTGCTTACTGGGTAAGCCCACTGCTTTTTCCGAGGCAGAAATGAGCGTGTGCGGATGATTACGCCAAAAATTATCCCAGTTGGGTTTATGCGCGGCGGCAATCGCGTTGTAATCAGCGTCTTCGCGATAGCCGAAGCCGTCTAAAATAATCAAAAGCACAGGAGTGATATTCATCGGGTAATATAGTTAGCTAAAAACAAGGCGCGCATTTTCGCATGAAACAAGAAGCGCAGCGACTATGTTTCATGGCGAAGCCCCCTCATTCAGCAACAGGAGCACAAGCTCCGTAGTTGCGTGGGAATGCCCTTGCGGCATTGCGGGCTTACGTTGCTTATCGCCCCAAACTTTACAACACCACAGAATTACTCCTGACGTAAGAGGTATGCCATGCACCATCCCGTAATAGACCGCGATCAAGACATCGAACAAGCCGCACAGGCGATTAAAGCTATGGCGCATCCGCTGCGCTTGAAAATTTTATGCTTGCTGGGCAACCAAGAATTAAGCGTGCAAGACATCGTCGAAAATGTCGGTACAACACAAAGCAATATTTCGCAGCACTTAGCAATCTTGCGTGACAAAGATGTGTTAGCGACGCGCAAAGAAGCGAATTTTGTTTACTACCGCATTAACGATCCGCGCACTCTGAAGTTGGTGGGCTTGATGCGCGAAGTGTTTTGTACCTCCAACTAAGCGCAAGCACCGTCCCAGGTGTTTGTCTTATTTTATACATTAGTATATTCTTATAGATTGAATTGATGATGCGGGTGAGTGAGATGAAAAAAATGAGTCTGTTGGTGTTGGCGTTGTTGACGAGTGTCGGCGCGCAAGCTGCGCAACCCTTGGCGACTGCCACCGTAGCGTATAGCGAAGTGGCGCAAACCTATAGTGCCGAAGGCTTGGTTGAAGCAACACGACAAACGACCGTGGCGGCGCAAATTTCGGGGCGCGTGAAAGCGGTGCTGTTTGAAGTGGGCGACAAAGTTAAAGCGGGGCAAGTGATTTTGCGCATCGACGAACGCGAAGCCGAGCAAGCCTTGGCAGGCAGTCAAGGGCAGTTGGCACAAGCACAAGCGAATTTGCAAAATGCCAAAGTGAGTTTGGAGCGCGCCAAAGTAATGTTTACGCAAAAATTTATTAGCCAAGCGGCACTCGATAAAGCGCAAGCCGATTACGACATGGCGGCGGGGCTGGCGCAGGCGAGTCGCGCAGGCGCGGGGCAGGCGAGTTTGGCGCAGGGTTACACCACGGTCACCGCGCCGTATAGCGGCATCGTCGCGGCGCGTTTGGTCGAGGTGGGCGAAACGGTAATGCCGGGTAAGCCATTGATGACGGGCTTTGACGCGAGCGAGATGCGTGTGATGGTGTCGATTCCGCAATATCAGCTCGATGCCATCGGCAAAAATCCGCAAGTGCTGGTAGAAATCCCGACGCAAAACCGTTCGATTAAAGCCGCTTCGGTCACGGTGCAACCCTTGGCAGACAGCCGCACGCATGGCACGCAAGTGCGCGTGAATTTGCCCGCCAATCAAGCGGGCATTTACCCTGGCATGTTTGTGCGCGCGCAATTTGTGTTGGGCAAAACTAAAAAATTATTGATTCCTGCCAGTGCGGTGTTGCGTCGCAGCGAAGTGGTGGCGGTGTATGTGGTGGATGCAAAAGGCGCGCCGCAACTGCGTCAAGTGCGTTTAGGTGAAAGTAGTGAGGCCGGTGTCGTAGAGGTTTTAGCGGGTTTAACAGCAGGTGAACAAGTGGCCATAGAGCCAGTAAAAGCGGGCATGACAAGTCGGGTATCTCCATAAATCCAAATCTCGTCGCAATACGTCGTTGCTAACAAAAAATTATTCCTTACATAGTGAACTATGCATCGTCGTAATTTTTTGTTCGCGCCTAGCCTTGCTTAGAGCTTTGAATTTCTGGAGACACCCAAATGGTTGGCATCAAAAACTTAACTCAGGAGAAATAAAAAATGGCACACATCATCATTATGGGCGCGGGTATCGGCGGAATGCCGATGGCTTACGAAATGCAGGAAAAAATCCGCAAGGGCGACAAAGTCACGGTAATTTCTAATAGCGAAAACTTTCAATTTACGCCCTCGAATCCTTGGGTGGGCGTGAAGTGGCGCGATAAAGAAGACATTACGTTTGGCGTGCGCCCCTATTTGGAACGCAAAGGGATTAGCTTTATTTCGACGGGCGTGAAGCGTGTTCACCCTGACAATAATCGCCTCGAACTAAACGATGGTTCGACTGTTGATTATGATTATTTGGTGATTGCGACAGGGCCTAAATTGGCGTTCGATGAAATCGAAGGATTAGGTCCGCACGGTGGGCATACGCATTCCGTGTGCGATGTTGATCACGCGATGAAGTCGCATGGTGAGTGGGAGGGTTTTACGCAAAATCCAGGGCCTGTAGTGATTGGTGCGGTGCAAGGTGCGTCGTGTTTTGGCCCCGCGTATGAATACGCGTTTACCATTGAAACGGATTTACGTCGCCGCAAAATTCGCGATAAAGTTCCGATGACTTTTGTTACCTCTGAGCCTTACATCGGGCATCTCGGTTTGGGTGGGGTTGGCGACTCGAAAAGCTTGCTGGAATCAGCAATGCGCGAGAAACATATCAAATGGATTTGTAACGCAAAGGTCGATAAAATCGAAGCGGGCAAAATGTTTGTCACTGAATTTGACGATCTGGCAAAAGAAAAAGCCAAACACGAATTGCCGTTCTCTTACAGCATGATGTTGCCCGCCTTTAAGGGTATTGACGCGGTGTTTGGTATCGAAGGCTTGACCAATCCGCGCGGCTTTATTTTGGTGGACGAACATCAGCGCAATCCTAAATACAAAAACATTTACGCAGTCGGTGTGTGCATCGCGATTCCGCCTGTCGAAAAAACGCCTGTGCCAGTCGGTACGCCCAAAACAGGCTATATGATTGAGTCGATGGTGACCGCCACCGCACACAACATCCATTCCGAATTGATGGGAAATCCGCCGACCAGCCATGCGACTTGGAACACGATTTGTTTGGCGGATTTTGGTGACACGGGCGTGGCATTTATTGCGCTGCCGCAAATCCCGCCGCGCAATTTGAATCGCGCCATGTCGGGTAAATGGGTACACGTTGCCAAGATTGCGTTTGAAAAATACTTTATGCGCAAAATGAAACGCGGCACCTCAGAACCGATGTACGAAAAACTTATCATGGATGCACTAGGAATCACCAAACTGAAATAGTTTATTAGTCTCGGTGAGGTTTGTCACAGACATCCACCCGCATTCGCTTTACTGTGTAATCCCGCTATCAACTTAGGAGAAGATTATGAAATGCAATTCAGGAACAATCGACCGCGCATTGCGCGTTGTTGCAGGCTTGGCGTTAATCGCTTTGGCGGCTACAGGCGTAGTGGGCATGTGGGGTTACATCGGTGTGGTACTGGTCGCAACCGGCGCAATCGGTTTTTGCCCCGCTTACACCTTGCTCGGCATGAACACTTGCGGTCTTAAAAAATAAACCGCATTAAATCAACACAACACTTTGCCCGATAGTTTGCTATTGGGCATTTTTTTACCCTGAGGAATCTCGCCATGAAAAAAATCATCCTATTCGTTACTTGCGCTTTTATCACCAGCACCGTGCTGGCGGATGAGTTAAGCCAATATCAAAGCGAAGCCCGCGCTGTCGCCATGCCTTTTCTGAAAAAACTCGGCGCGGCGAACCAGCAAGCCGTAAGTGAGGGCGGTCACGACTCTGCGGTTAAAGTCTGCAAAGACATTGCCCCCGCCATGGCGGGTGATATATCGCGACAAACAGGCTGGAAGCTCACGCGCGTGAGTTTGCAAGTGCGCAATCCACTGTTAGGTACGCCTGACGCATGGGAACAAAAACAGTTGCAAGACTTTGCTGTGCGCGCGGCAACAGGCGAAAAAGCCGAGACTATCGAAGCTTCCGAAATCGTCTCAGAACCCGCAGGAAAATCGTATCGTTTTATGAAAGCCATTGCCTTGCAACCTGGCTGCGTCGCCTGCCACGGCACGGCGATTCCTGATGATGTCAAAGCGCGTTTGCATAGCGATTACCCGCACGACCAAGCAACGGGCTACAGCG
>JAVHQO010000132.1:0-10993 GCA_036171175.1 Gallionella sp. | reverse complement strand
ATCCATAAATGACCTAGGGCTAGCCCTCTTTGAGTGATTGCCTCACTGCTAAGACTATAGTTAATAACATTAACTAAAATATCGCTAGCTATTATTAAAATAGTCCGTATAATGCGCGCCTTGCCGCACAACTTGCGGCATTTAGCTCATCGTTATCTGACCTATCTCTCGCGCAACTTTCACTAATGAAATTGTGCCTGTCTATAGAAACTCACACATCCAGCCTCATGGGATACACGGGTTTTCCGGTTAGCAACGATGTTTTTTGCGCCGGTTAATCGTCTGCCCACTGAGTTGAGCAGTTTTACTACCTGCGCTTACCTTAAAAATCATAATTTTGCCAGTCAAGCTGGGTTGATAAAATTCGACCTTAAAGTTTTGCTGTGCTCATACATTGTGGTTTTTGAAACATAAAGGAAGCAAAAATGTCTTTTGAAAATCTACAGCTACACCCTTCTATTCTTAAAGCTATCGCCGACACTGGCTATACCAAACCGACCCAAATTCAAGCTGAGGCAATTCCTTTGGTTTTAGCTGGCGAAGATTTGATGGCTTCATCACAAACGGGTAGCGGCAAAACAGCGGCATTTATTTTGCCTGCGTTACAACGCTTATCGACTCCCTCTACTGTTGCGGGTAGCAAAGGCCCACGCGTTTTGGTGCTGACTCCAACGCGTGAATTGGCACAACAAGTGTGCGATGCCGCGACTAAATACGGCAAAGACATGCGCTTCAAAATCATCAGCATTTTGGGCGGTATGCCTTACCCAGTACAAAACCGCATGTTGGCAGGTCAAGTGGACATTTTGGTGGCAACACCTGGTCGCTTGATTGACCATCTGGAACGCGGTCGTATCGACTTTTCACGTTTGGAAATGTTGATTTTGGATGAAGCGGATCGCATGTTGGACATGGGTTTCGTGGACGACGTAGAGCGCATCGCTGCGGCAACACCTGCAACGCGCCAAACTTTGCTGTTCTCGGCAACTTTGGACGGTGTAGTCGGCAACTTGGCTTCACGTTTGTTAAAATCACCTAAACGTTTGACGATTTCTGCGGCTAAAGCAAAACACGAAAACATCGAACAACGCATGATGTTTGCTGATGACGTTGCGCATAAAAACAAATTGCTGAACCATTTGTTGACCGATAGCGAAGTCAATCAAGCCATAGTATTTACGGCTACTAAACGTGATGCAGACACGATTGCAGATCAACTTTCAGCGCAAGGTCACTCTGTGGCAGCGTTGCATGGCGATATGAATCAACGCGAACGTACTCGCACCTTGACCAACTTGCGCAGCGGTAACGTGCGTATTTTGGTAGCGACAGACGTGGCAGCGCGCGGTATTGACGTACGCGGCATTACGCACGTGATTAACTTCGACTTACCTAAATTTGCTGAAGACTATGTGCATCGTATTGGTCGTACCGGTCGCGGTGGTTCAAGCGGTATCGCGATTTCATTCGCTTCAAATCGCGATGCATCGTTGCTGAAAAGCATTGAGCGTTACACCGAACAAACTATCAAAATGCACACCATTGAAGGCTTAGAGCCTAAATTCAAAATGCGTACTGGCGGCGCGCCTTCTTCAGATCGTAACGGCCCACGTCGTAGTTCTGGCGGCGGCTTCGGCGGCAATCGTGGCGGCAACGGCGGCGGTTTTGGTGGCGGTAATCGCACTGGTAATGGTGGCGGCTTCGGCGGCAATCGCGATGCGGCTCCTCGCGCTAACGCAGGCGGTTTCGGTGCTGGCAACAACGCAGGTTTCCATCATTCCGCTCCAGATAGCCGTCATAGCGCAGCACCTCGTCGTGAAGGTTTCGGCGGTCAAGGTTTTGGTGGTCAAACACAAAATCGTAATGAGGGTCGCAGCTTTGGTAACAATGAAAATCGCGGTGGTTTCGGTGCACAAAACCGTGGAGGCAATGCTGGCAACAGCGCGCCACGCGGTAATGCTGACCGTCCTAGTTTCGGCGGCGATCGTCCTAGCTTTGGTGGCAACCGTGGCAACTCAGGTTCAGGCAACAAAGGTGGCTTTGGTGGCAACCGTTAATTTGTAACGATCAACACTAGCGCAATAAAAAAGCACGCTTAGGCGTGCTTTTTTTCGTCTAGACCTTCTAAATTAAATAACGCCTAAGCGTGAATTTTGCCTGACCATAAACTTGCCGAGACGATTAACGTCGCGCCTAACCAGTCTTGTAAGCTCATCGCCTCGCCTACCAACACATACGACGAGGCAGCTGCGATGACTAGTTCAAACAAAAATAACAACATAGATTGATTGGCGGGCAAGTGCGTCACACCGTATTGCACCGCGTATGCCACGGCGGCTAACACGCCGCCTAAAATCAGCAGCACGGCAAAGTTAGCGACGCTTAAGCCCGCCAATTGTTGCGCAACCCCGCCCTGCCAAATAATCAGCGGCAAAGTCAACGCCACCGTGCCTAATCCGACGCTAAAAGTTTTCGCTTCTAAGCTGATGTGTTGTGCGCGGCGCGATACGACATTGGATAGGGCAAAGCTAAATCCCGCTGCCAGCGCAATCCATTCCGAGATATTTTGTGGCACAGGCAAACCGTGTTGTGGATTCCATAACATCACCACCGCTCCGCCAACCGATAACACGATAACCAGATAACCATAGCGATTCAGCGATTCTTTAAGCAGGCTGGCGGACAACAAAATTGTCCATAAAGGCGCGAGATAAAACAGCAACAACACGCGCATCACATCGCCTTTTAACATCGCCAACACATAGCCAAAATTCGCCGCGCCAGTACTGATAATCAGCAACACCAACCAAGCCATTAAACTGGCATTTTGCATCGCGGCAAATTCGCGCCACACGCGCGGCAACCACACCAAACTAACCAGCAGTGCGATGCCAAACACCAGCAAGGTTGCCAGCGCGCCCGACACGCCCGCGTCTTGCAGCACCCGGAACGGATACCAAATCAGCCCCCACACCAACGCGCCGCTGAGTACGCCCGCAATCGGCATGAGATTTTTAGTTGTTTGCATGGTGCTGACCTTTATAATGCGCGCCCTTTGCGCGATGCTAGACTTTGAAAAATGAATCCTGATTTAGAAAAACTTCAGCCCTACCCGTTTCAAAAACTCGCCGCATTATTTGCGGCGGTGACCCCTAATCCTGCGCTTCGGGCGATTAGTTTATCTATCGGCGAACCCAAACATGCTACGCCGCCATTCATAAAAGATGCGCTAATACAAGGCTTGGATGGGTTAGCGAATTATCCCACAACCGCAGGCTCCGACGCGTTACGTAGCACCATAGCGAATTGGATCGGCAAGCGTTACGGCATTCCCACGCTGGATGCCAAGACGCAAGTGCTGCCTGTGAACGGCAGCCGCGAAGCGTTATTTGCATTCGCGCAAAGCGTGATTGACCGCACGAAAAATAATCCTACTGTAGTTTGTCCAAATCCCTTTTATCAAATCTACGAAGGCGCGGCATTTTTGGCGGGAGCGACGCCCTACTTTTTGAACACCTTGCCCGAAGATTATTTCAAATTAAATTTTGCGCAACTCGCGGAAGAGATTTGGCAACGCACGCAACTGATTTATGTTTGCTCACCAGGCAACCCTAGCGGCAGCGTGATGGACTTAGATGAATGGAAAACACTGTTTGAACTATCCGACCGTTATGGCTTTGTCATCGCGTCAGACGAGTGTTATTCAGAGATTTATTTCGGCCATGACAAACCACTAGGCGCGCTGCAAGCGGCGCAACAACTAGGGCGCAGCGATTACAAAAATCTGGTGATGTTCTCCAGCTTATCTAAGCGTTCCAATGTTCCGGGGATGCGCTCTGGCTTTGTCGCAGGCGACGCAAAAGTGATTGCCAAGTTCGCGCTGTATCGCACTTACCACGGTTCGGCGATGAATCCTGCCATCCAAACCGCCAGCATCGCAGCTTGGAATGATGAAGCGCACGTCATCGAAAATCGCCGCTTATATGCAGACAAATTCGCGCAAGTAGTCGCGATTCTCCAACCTGTTTTGCCAGTCGTGATGCCCGACGCAGGCTTTTATTTGTGGATACGCACGCCGATTGCAGACACTGATTTTGCACAGCAACTCTATCGCGATTATCACGTCACCGTATTGCCTGGAAGCTATTTAGCGCGGGGAGCGCAAGGCGTGAATCCGGGTGAAAATTTTGTGCGTTTAGCACTGGTGGCAAGCACCAACGAGACGCTAGAAGCAGCGCGACGCATCGCAACATTTGTCAACGCATTAGGGAACAAATAAAACATCTTCATTTGCTTAGTCTATTGAACAAGCAAATGAGGCAGAAGCTCCTAGCGCGGCTATAATGCCGCCCGAATTTAGCGGTGTTAAATGAAAATTTGATGCGGCTGGCAAACCCTAATAACTCACTTTAACGAACTGGAAAAACCATGAACCAATTACAAGCCATTATCGAAGCCGCCTTTGAACGTCGCGCTGAAATCACCCCACGCAATGCCGATGCGCAACTTAAAGAAGCGGTCGATGCTGTCATCACCAAGTTGGACAACGGCACGCTGCGCGTGGCAGAAAAAATCAATGGCGATTGGGTCACGCATCAATGGTTGAAAAAAGCCGTGTTGCTGTCGTTCCGCTTGGAAGACAACGCATTTATCAAAGGCGGTTTCACCAACTACTACGACAAAGTTCCGTCAAAATTTGCCGACTACAACAGCCGAGATTTTCGTGAAGGCGGCTTCCGTGTTGTACCTCCAGCAGCAGCGCGCAAAGGCGCGTTTATCGGTAAAAACGTGGTGCTGATGCCGTCGTATGTGAACATCGGCGCGTATGTTGATGAAGGCACGATGGTGGACACTTGGGCGACGGTCGGTTCATGCGCGCAGATTGGTAAGAACGTGCATTTGAGCGGTGGGGTGGGTATCGGCGGCGTGCTTGAACCCGTGCAAGCCAATCCGACTATCATCGGCGATAACTGCTTCGTCGGCGCACGTTCGGAAATTGTTGAAGGCGTAATTTTAGAAGACAACGTAGTGATTTCGATGGGCGTGTTCATCGGTCAAAGCACCAAAATTTACGATCGCGAAACGGGTGAGGTGATGTATGGCCGCGTCCCTGCTGGTTCGGTGGTGGTGAGCGGTAGCCTGCCTTCAGCGGATGGAAAATACAGTTTGTATTGCGCCGTTATTGTGAAAAAAGTGGATGCAAAAACCTTGAGTAAAGTTGGTATTAACGAATTGTTGCGCGGAATCTAATTAGTCACGAGGATTTCGCAACACGCTGCACCGATTCCCAATCCTCGCGCCGTCATCATCAATCCTACCCTTAGGAGAATCCCATGATCATCACGCCTTTGCTACAACTCGCAGCCGAAAAAGATGCCTCTGATTTGTTTTTCTCGGTTGGTGCACCCGTCAATATCAAAATTGAAGGCGTGGCGATGCCCGTCAACGCGCAAGTGTTGGACGGCGATATGACTAAACAGATTGCTTACGAATTGATGTCACAAAATCAGATTGATGATTTTGAGTTACAGATGGAACTGAACTTTTCGTTCCGTGTGCCTAGCATTGGTAACTTTCGCGTCAACGTGTTCCGTCAGCGCGGCGATGTGGCACTGGTGATTCGTCATATCAAGGCAAAAATCAATCAAGTCGAAAACTTGAATTTGCCGCTGATATTGAAAGAACTCATCATGGAAAAGCGTGGGCTGGTATTGGTGGTCGGCGCGACAGGTTCGGGTAAATCAACCACATTGGCTTCGATGTTGGAATATCGCAATCAAACCAAAAGCGGTCATATTTTGACGGTGGAAGATCCGATTGAGTATATTTTTCAACACGGTAAATCTATCGTCAATCAACGCGAAATTGGCACGGATACTTTGTCCTACGACCATGCTTTGTCGAGCGGAATGCGTGAAGCTCCCGATGTTTTGATGATTGGTGAAGTGCGCGATCGCGAAACCTTAAAACACGCGCTGATTTTTGCGCAAACCGGGCATTTGTGTTTAGCCACGTTGCACGCCAACAACAGCTATCACGCGCTTAATCGTATCGTTAATTTCTTCCCTTACGAATCACGTCGCAGCGTGCTATCCGATTTGTCGATGTGCTTACATGCGGTGATTTCGCAGCGTTTAGTGCCCGGTCTAGATGGCAAGCTGGTACCTGCGGTGGAGATTTTAATGAAGACCACTGTGATCGCCGACATGATTAAAAACGATGAAATCGAAAAAATCCGCGATGCGATTGAAAAGAGCGTGTCAGCGGGTTCGCAAACTTTTGAACGTGCGCTTTATAAACTGTATAAAGCAGGAAAAATTAGCAAAGACGAAGCGATGCGAAATGCTGATTCAGCTAGCAACTTATCCAATCTGATTGATTTTTCCAGTGGTGCAAAAACGGCACAAAATCCAGCATTCAGCCCTGCTGCGAGCCGCAATCCTTTAGATGAAATTAAGCTTAACTTAGACGTATCTAAATAAAATGAAGCTGTATGGTATTGCCAATTGCGACACGGTCAAAAAAGCGCGCGATTGGCTGAAACAAAATGATATTACCGTTGAGTTCCACGACTACAAAAAACTTGGTTTGGATGCCGCAACCGCTGCTGCTTGGTTGCAACAAATCGAATGGCAAAAACTCATTAACCGCAGCGGCCTGACTTGGCGTGGCTTAGATGAAGCGCGCAAATTGCAAATCGTCGATAACGCCAGTGCGCTGGCTTTAATGTTGGAAAAAACCAGCGTGATTAAACGCCCTGTTTTAGTCCGTGATAGCACCGTATTGCACATCGGTTTTGATGCGGAGTCTTATTCAAAAATTTTTACTCTTTAACCTACTATGTCCGCCACTTTAGAACTCGCCAAAGCCTTAATTGCCCGTCGCTCCTTAACCCCTGAAGACGCAGGTTGCCAAGACATTCTTATCGAACGTCTTGCCCTGTTAGGCTTTACGATTGAGCGTATGCGCTTTGGCAATGTCGATAATTTGTGGGCGCGGCGCGGCACGACCAGTCCAGTGGTGGTGTTCGCTGGACATACCGACGTAGTGCCCAGTGGCCCACCCGAATCTTGGTTTTCACCGCCGTTCGAGCCGACTATCCGCGACGGTATGTTGTACGGTCGCGGCGCAGCCGATATGAAGACTTCTATCGCGGCGTTTATCACCGCCATCGAAGCCTTTCTCGCACAACATCCACAGCACAATGGCTCGATTGCGCTGCTGATTACCTCCGATGAAGAAGGCGTGGCAATTGATGGCACGGTGCGCGTGGTGGAAGCGTTGCGCGCACGCGGCGAAACGATAGATTTTTGCATCGTCGGCGAGCCGACTTCTAACAAATTAGTCGGCGACATGATTAAAAATGGTCGGCGCGGTTCTTTGAACGGAACGCTGACGGTGCAAGGCGTGCAAGGTCACATCGCCTATCCGCATCTGGTCAACAATCCGATTCACATGGTCGCCCCTGCGATTGCTGAATTGGCAACGACAAAATGGGATGACGGCAACGAATATTTTCCGTCCACTTCTTGGCAAATTTCCAATATGAATAGCGGCACGGGTGCGACCAATGTGGTGCCTGGCACAGCCGATATTTTGTTTAACTTTAGATTTTCTACCGCCAGCACGCCGCAACAATTGCAGGACAAAGCCCATGCAATTTTGGATAAGCATCAAGTGAAATATGACTTGAAATGGGAGTTGTCAGGCAAGCCTTACCTCACGCCTAAAGGCAGTTTGGTGGTGGCAATTAGTGACGCTATTAAAAAATCCTATGGCATCACGCCTGAACTTTCGACCTCTGGAGGCACGTCAGATGGACGCTTTATCGCCGACATTTGCCCGCAAGTGATTGAGTTTGGTCCGCTCAATGCGACCATCCACAAGCTCAATGAATGCGTAGGGGTGGCGGACATCGAGCCGCTTAAAAAGACGTATCAATTAACCTTAGAAAATCTGCTGGTGAAATAACATGATGACCGTAATTTTAATTTTGGCAGTGGTGATGATTGCCTTTGTAGGGCTGGTGCGCTACGACGTGCATAAACACAAATACAGCCCAGAAGCATTGGCAAAATTAGAGGCGGATGTAAAAGCCAAAGCCTTAGCTGATACAACTAAAAACAGCAAAAAATGAGCGACCATTTCCCCCTCGCTAGTACCGATTTATATACCGTGCGCGACTATGTGCGCTTCGCGGTGAGCCGTTTTTATCAAGCCGAATTATTTTTTGGACACGGCAGTAGCGATGCCTATGACGAAGCCGTGTATCTCGTTTTGCACACCTTGCATTTGCCGTTGGATAGGCTAGAACCCTTTATGGACGCGCATCTCACCGCAAGCGAGCGCGGCGAAGTTTTAAGCATCATTCAGCGTCGTGTCGTAGAACGCATCCCCGCCGCTTACCTCACCCACGAAGCATTTTTAGGCGAATACAGCTTCTATGTGGATGAGCGCGTTATCGTGCCGCGCTCTTTTATCGCGGAATTATTGCGCACCCAATTAAGCCCCTGGATAGCCGATGCGGATAGGGTTGGCAGCGTATTAGATATGTGTACTGGCAGTGGTTGTTTGGCAATTTTGGCGGCGCACGAATTTCCTTATGCGCAAGTTGATGCGGTGGATTTATCGCCCGACGCGCTGCATGTCGCCGCGCACAACATCACCGACTACGAGCTGCAAGAGCGCGTGCAATTGATTCAGTCAGATTTATTTAGCCAACTCGGCGGACGACGCTACGACTTGATTATTAGCAACCCGCCTTACGTCGATGCACCCTCGGTCGCCGCGCTGCCGCAAGAGTATTTGCATGAGCCAGAACTCTCTTTAGGTAGTGGCGAAGACGGCTTAGATGCCACGCGCATTATCCTGAAAAATGCCGCGCAACACCTCACACCCAACGGCATTTTGATTGTCGAAATCGGCCACAACCGCGACCTGCTAGAAGCCGAATATCCAACGCTGCCCTTTACTTGGCTGGATGTCACCGCTGGCGATCAGTTCGTGTTTATGCTGCATCGCAATGATTTAACTTGAGAACTCACTATGTCTAGCGTCAGTTCATTAACCATCAAGGGCTACAAATCAATTCGTCAACTGGATAACTTCCCTTTGACGAATCTCAACGTCTTGATTGGTGCGAATGGTGCGGGCAAAAGCAATTTTATTGGGATTTTCAAGTTGCTGAACGAGATGTACGAGCAGCAGTTACAGATATTTGTTCAAAAACAAGGTGGACCAAACTCGCTCTTGCATTTTGGGCGCGCCACTACAGAAAAATTACATGCCGAATTTTATTTCGACAGCAATGGCTATCAATTTGACCTGATTCCAACGAATGATAATCGCTTGATATTTGAACGAGAAGTAAGTTGGTTTAAAGGCATGTATTACCCTGGATCGACTAGTGCAATACTTGGCATTGGACACGACGAATCAAAACTGAAAGATGCTCAAGATAAATATTCACCCTATGTCCGTCCAGCCGTCAGTAGCTGGCGCGTATATCACTTTCACGACACGAGCGAGAGCGCAAAAGTTAAGCAACCTCACGCCTCCAATCTAAATATCCGCCTACTGCCAGATGCGTCCAATCTAGCTGCATATTTACGGATGCTAAAAGATAAATATCCAAAAGATTATCAACGCATCGTTGATGCCATTCGCCTTGTCGCACCGTTCTTTGATGATTTTGTGCATCGCGCAGAAAATAACGGCACGGTGGTATTGGAATGGACACAAAAAGGGAAGCCTGATATTCCATTTACCGCACACATGTTGTCGGATGGCACATTGCGCTTTATTTGTTTAGCGACGTTATTGTTGCAACCTACTATATTGTTACCGAGTACGATTTTGATTGATGAACCAGAACTCGGTCTACACCCATATGCCATCACCATCTTGGCTGAAATTTTCAAGCAAGTTGCCGAGTACCGACAACTGGTTGTCTCTACACAATCCGTCGAGCTAATCAATGAGTTATCACCAGAAGATATAATTGTGGTTGACCAAACAGACGGCGCATCCACTTTCAAACGTTTTACCCAAGATGAATTGGCTGGCTGGCTAGAGCAGTACTCAATGGGCGAGTTGTGGAAGAGCAACATCCTAGGCGGGAGACCTTAACATGCTAGAGGTGTATGTCTTTGCCGAGGGTCCAACCGAAGAGCAATTTATCAAACGTGTCATCGCCCCCTCACTTCGCGCTGCACAGGTTTTTGTTAAGCCGCAGATACTTCAAACATCAAAAAATGCAAGCGGCGGCGCAGTGAATTTTGATCGACTTAAGTTCAATGCACGCAACACTTTGCGGCAGCACCCCAACGCAATTCTCAGTACTTTTTTAGATTTGTATGGGCTAGATAATTCGTTTCCTGACTTCGACGCAGCCAAGGAGCAATCGAATGTTTATGCAAAAACTATTTGTTTAGAAGACGCGCTTCATGCCGCGATAGTTGAGCATCTAGGATGCCAAACAAACCGCTTTATTCCTCACATACAGCCCTATGAGTTTGAAGGATTGCTGTTCTCCGATGTTGCAGTATTGAGCAGTGTTGAAGCCAATTGGCAGTCCCAAATTACTCATCTGAAAAAAATACGATTAGAGTTTGAAACTCCTGAACACATCAATAATAGCTACGAAACCAAACCTTCTAAGCGACTTGAGGATGCTCTTCGTCCTAAATACAAAAAAACTTTCCACGGTCCCCTCGCGGCAGAGAAAATTACCCTTTCAAAAATGGAAGCCGAGTGTGTGCATTTCCGTGGGTGGATGGAAAAACTCCGCGCTTTAGCAGTTGCCTAATTATGTCCGTCGAACACTACGAAAATTTTCCCGTTGCATCCGTCTTAATGCCCAAGCGGCTGCGAAAACCCGTAGCGGCGATTTATCACTTTGCGCGTGAGGCGGATGACATTGCGGATGAAGGCGACTTCTCTGACCAAGAACGGCTGGATAAATTAGACGAATTTCGTGCCGAATTAGCGCGCA
>JAVHQO010000131.1:0-2282 GCA_036171175.1 Gallionella sp. | reverse complement strand
TCACGTGCACTTGCATCATCAAGAGCACAGCCAGGCCTTTGATCAGGTCATGGTGTGGGTTGCGGGGCATGGGGTTCATCAGGCTTTTCAGTGAACAACATCACAATGAGAGCGTCCTTTTTTGCGTGACTGAGTGTGGTGAGGTAGGGCAAGCTTTGCATTGTCCCAATTCTTGCTCATGAGTTCATGGCGACCTGAGCAGTTGCGATTATTAGATAAAAATGGCATGTAGCGCTTGTCAATCAAGCGTGAGTAGCTCTGTTTTGTGTAGCATTTGGTGGCGCACTGACTTGCGCCACCACCGTGTCGTACAAGCCAATGTGTGACAAACCCGGGTGGCTTTCCAGCCCGGTGATGACATCTTGCAGCGTTGATAGGTCAATTTTTGTGTGCGTAAAATACACACATGTCAAGTCAAAAAATCTTCAATTGGAATCCAGATAAAAACCAGTTGTTGCTGCGAGATCGGGGCATTTCATTCGAGCGTATCGTGTTTGAAATCAGCAGAGGAAATGAGTTAGCTGTGCTGGAGCATCCCAATCAGGAAAAGTACCCGGGGCAAAGAATGTCAATGGTGCAGGTTGATGACTACGTTTATGTCGTGCCATTTGTTGAAACCGATGCAGAGATTTTCCTAAAAACCATCATTCCCAGCCGCAAGGCAACCAGGCAATACAGGAGTACCGTATGAAAACAACCGCCAAATACGATGACGAAGAGCTAGAGATACTGCAGGCTTGGGAGGCTGGCACGCTCAAGCCTGTCAGCGATATGGCAGAACAGGCCAAGGTGCATCGGGTCGCAGCAGATGCAACCTTCAAAAAAGACCAGCGGCTGAATATCCGCATCTCCAGCAGAGATTTAAAGAACCTGCAAGCACGCGCACTCGAGGAAGGCGTTCCGTATCAAACATTTGCAGCGAGTTTGTTGCACAAGTTTGTGAGTGGGCATCTGGTGAACCAGCGCTAAAAATTAAAGTTTGGGCGGTACCCCCCAAGTTCGACACCATTTTGCCAATTTTTTAGAACTTTCAGCCCGACCTGCCAATGAATTCAACCACTTACGCCGGTATTGAAGCCAAAGAAAAAAATTGCTTGTAGTGGCACGTTCTATTGGCATAGTAGTTTCATCTATCCTGATCTAAGCTACACTCAGCGCCATGTTCATCAAGGTCACCACATCCGGTAATCGCCGCTACGCTCAACTGGTGGAATCCTTTCGCAACGAGCAAGGCAAACCCCGCCAACGCACCATCTGCACATTGGGTCGCCTGGATGCCGGTGGCGAAGTTGACACCCTGATGGCCTCGTTGCAACGCGCCCGCGGCATCACCCCCGCATCTCTTTCACTTGCTGATCTGAAGTTCACCGACAGCCGTCATGCCGGGGACATCTGGGCACTCTCGGAGCTCTGGCGCACCTTGGGCTTTGATGGCTTGGCGACTGCTTGGCGGCAATCCAAAACAGAAGTCGATGTGCTGACCTGCCTGCGCCTGATGGTCTTCAACCGCTTGTGTGACCCTGGCAGCAAACTCGGTGTGCTGCGCTGGATGGAAACGGTGGCCTTGCCTGCAAGCTTTAACTTCAATCCAGAACACCAACACTTGCTGCGCGCCATGGACGTGCTCGATGAGCACAGCGACAAGCTCAGCAACCGACTGGCCACGCTCATACGCCCGCTGATTGACCAAGACCTCTCAGTGGTGTTCTATGACCTCACCACGGTGGCGGTCACAGGCCAGACGACCCTCGAAGATGATGTGCGTGCCCATGGCCTGGCCAAGTCAGGCTTGATCGAGCGCCAGTTCATGCTGTCCCTGGTGCAAACTTCTGAGGGCTTGCCCATTGCGCATGAAGTCCATCCTGGCAACACAGCAGAGGCCAAAACCCTGCTGCCCATGATTCGTGGTCTCTTGGCGCACTACCCGCTCAAACGGGTTGTCCTGATTGCTGATCGGGGACTGCTGAGCACCGCCAACCTTGAAGCTCTTACAGAGCTGCAAGCGCAACTTAAAAAAGACGGCCGAGAGGTGGCTGTTGACTACATTCTGGCGGTGCCTGCTGCGCGCTATGGCGACTTTGCTGATGACCTGAAGAAACTCCATGAGGCGCAAGACAACACGCAAGAATGGTGCGCAGAAACAAAATGGAACAACAGCCGTATGGTGGTGGCGCACGACCCTATTGCGGCGGCCAGACGCACCACGGTACGTGACAAAACGATTGCAGAGTTGGTCAAGCTTGGTCAGCAGTGCAGCACCAAGCTCGATGCGCAGGATGAGA
>JAVHQO010000130.1:0-2287 GCA_036171175.1 Gallionella sp. | reverse complement strand
TCATCGTGGCACATACCGTACACTTCTGAAGTCGATGGGAACACCAAATGTTTATGGTATTTAACCGCCGCACGCACGATAGGCAAGTTTGCTTCAAAGTCCAATTCAAACACGCGCAGCGGTTGTTTAACGTAAGTCGAAGGTGTCGCAATCGCCACCAGTGGCAAAATCACATCGCACTTTTTAACGTGATATTCCACCCATTCTTTATTGATGGTGATGTCACCTTCAAAGAAATGAAAACGCTCGTGACCGATAATATCGCTGATGCGGTCAGAGCTCATGTCCATGCCATAAACTTCCCAGTCTGTCGTCTGCAAAATCTTGTTCGACAAATGGTGACCGATAAAGCCATTCACACCCAAAATCAATACTTTTTTCATTGCTTTTCCTTAACGATTAAATTCAAACTTTTCTAAACCAAATTGCGCAGCAAATTCTTGCGCACTCATCTCAACACCATCCAGCTCAAAACTCACTACCCGCAACACGCCCTGCCCACAAATCGCAAAGGCTTTGCCGTCTTTCACATAAAAACTAGGCGGCGCACCAGTGGCTGAACATTTAGTCGGCAGCGTTTGCAAAATGCGCATCGGTTTGCCCAGCAACATCGTGCTCGCACCTGGATAAGGCGGCGCAACAGCGCGTACCAGATTATGAATTTTTGTCGCGGATTGCGACCAATTCACCACGCCGTCGGCAGCGTTGCGACCGCCGAAATAGCCGCCTTGCGTTAAGTCTTGTTTCACCGCTGGTGCGCGTCCCGCCAACAACTCAGGCAGCACATTATTCAACGCAATTTCGGCTGCAACCGTAACCTTTTGAAACACTTGCAAAGCCGTGTCGTTAGGCAAAATGGGTACGGCTTGTTGCGCTACGATGTCGCCGTTGTCGGGCTTTTCGGTCATGTAATGCAGCGTCGAACCTGTTTCGGTTTCACCGCGAATAATTGCCCAATTCACTGGCACGCGACCACGATATTGCGGTAACAAAGAGCCGTGCATATTCAGCGCGCCGTGCTTAGGAATCGCCAACAATTCAGGCTTTAACATTTCGCGGTAATAAAACGAAAAGAAAAAATCGGGGGCTAACGTGCGGATTTTCTCGATGACTTCAGGTGTATTGGGATTGGCGGGCGTAATCACTTCAATACCATGCAAAGCTGCTAAATTTGCCACACTATCGAACCAAATATTTTCCGCAGGATTGTCGCAATGCGTCACCACCAAGGCGACCTCAACCCCCTGCGCCAACAGCACATTCAGGCAACGCACGCCAACGTTGTGATAAGCAAAAACGACCGCACGACTCATGGTTTTTGTTCCAATACTGCTTCAAGTAAATAGCGCGGACGATGGCGCACTTGCTGATAAATTCGTCCGACGTATTCGCCTAATAAACCAATGCCGAATAGCGTGATGCCGATCATAAAGAACAGCAACGCAAACAAAGTAAACATGCCCTCGGCTTCAGGGCCGACGATGACGCGGCGAATGACCAAGAACACAAAAAACAGCGCGGAAAATAATGAGGTGATGATGCCGAACATGGAGAACCATTGCAGCGGCACGACCGAGAAGCCCGTCATCAAATCGAAGTTTAAGCGTATCAAACTGTATAGCGAGTATTTCGACTCGCCCTCGGCGCGTTCTTCGTGCTCCACTACCACTTCGGCGGGGCGACGCGCAAAGGTGTAAGCCAGCGCGGGAATAAAAGTATTCACTTCTTTGCACGAGTTAATCGCATCAATAATGTCGCGGCTATATGCGCGCAACATGCAGCCTTGATCGGTAATTTTGATGCGCGTAATGCGTTCGCGGAAATTGTTCATCGCCTTGGACGCAACATGTCGCCACCAACTGTCGTTGCGCTGTTTGCGTATCGAGCCGATGTAGTCAAAGCCTTCGTCCATCTTGGCTAACAACTTGCCGATTTCTTCAGGTGGATTTTGCAAATCCGCATCCAGCGTCACCACGCGTTCGCCGCGCGTATGTTCAAAGCCCGCCATGATCGCCATGTGCTGCCCAAAATTGCCATTAAACAAAATCACGCGCGTCACATCAGGACGTTTTTGGAATTGCTCACGCAAAATGGCAGGCGAGCGATCGCGGCTGCCATCGTTGATAAACACCACTTCGTAGCTGATACCAAGCGCATCTAGCGCGGGATACAAACGGTCAAACAAAGTATGTAAACCTTGCTCTTCGTTATAGACGGGGATGACGACGGAAAGTTGGACTGTATTCATAGGGGCGGCATTCTAACTGTTCAAGCGAGGTTCACAAAA
>JAVHQO010000129.1:454-2292 GCA_036171175.1 Gallionella sp. | reverse complement strand
GGGAGGGCGTAATCGTCCAGGAGTTGGGCAAGGATCAGGCTGCCATTGCTGAAATCGAAGCTTTTTTTAGAGAGGTTCAAGCGTGAAAGCAAAACCCAACACAGACCAGTTCAAGCTCAAAAAAGACCCATCCAATTTTCTTGAAGGGGGAGCTGCAGATGTTGCAGACAAGGTGGAGAAAGCACAAACGGTTGCCGTCCAGCCTGTGATTGAACCCAAGGTGCATCGAGAACAAAAGGTTTTCCGTCTGCCCCTGGAGCTGATCAACACGCTCAAACGCGAGGCCTACGAGAGGTCAATGAGAACGGGTTCGCGGGTGACTGAAACAGAGCTGGTCGAGCAGTCCTTGCGAATGTTTTTTGATAAATAGCTATATAGATAGATATCTAATATGAGAGCTAGCAAAAAAGGGGAGGCGAAAGAGCCCAATGTCATCACCAAACGTGGCCAGGACGCTTGGGTGAAAAAAGCTGTTTCGATGGGGTTGGATGAGTCAGGAGCGCGGAAGACCGTAGAAAAGATGGCTTCAGCGCTAGAAAGCAAGCCAGCCGCAGCCAAGCCGCAGCCAGCCAAATTGCCAAAGAAATTGAAATCACCCCAGCAGCCCAAGGAGGGTGATCTTTTTGCAGATGTTCTACTACCTACCGTAGAGGCCAATCTCCCGCTAAAAGTCCCAGCAAAGAAAGAAAAAAAGGCTGGGTTCGCGGTGGAAATTATTCAGCTTCCGTTTTGGCCTGACGTGACGCGATCACTCCCAAATGAAATACTGCGCTCGGCGCTTTTCAGTGCAAAAAATCGGAATGCTGAACGCGTCATGCTAAAAAGCGAGCCCATTGCAATCATTGGCGATGGTCGAATCACCTACCGCGGTGAAGAGTTACGTCAAGATGACGAAACAGTTTGGCTACAACTCGTTCACCTTGCTAGGCAGTATCTCGTCGGGCAGCTCGTTGAGTTCACTCCGCATTCGTTTTGCCTAGCCATTCACTGGAAGATTAACAAAAAGAGCTACGAACGACTCAAAGAGTCACTGAGGCGTATGCAGGCCACAGGTCTGGATGTGTATAGCAAGCAGCTAGATCGAGGAGTCAGCCTATCGATGATTCCATTTTTCGAGTACGAAGATAGTGAAACCCAGAAAAAATTGCCACTGTGGCGAGTACGCATTGCTCCTGAACTGGTTGAACTCTTCGGGAACGATCACTACACACGAATAGAGTGGGAGCAAAGACTGAGGTTGCCTGATGGCTTAGCAACTTGGTTACATGGCTATTTAGCTTCACATCGGGTGCCTCACCCTATCAAAATCGAAACGGTTGCACAAGGTTCAGGGATGACCACAGCAAATAAGCCAGAGTTGCGGCGGCTAATAAAGCGGGCACTGACAAATCTTATTGAATGTGGATTTTTGTTGAGCTTTGACCTTGCTAATGATCTTGTTACGGTCAAACGGGCAAACAACAATCACTTAAAGCGGTAAAGCGAAGGCATATGGCTGGCCATCGAAGACCTTTTCCCTGCATCAAAAAATGAAAGTGTTGCAAAGATCATATTGAGTTATGACACATGGCCAAAGCCATTTTTTGCTCAAAGACCACACCACGCTGTTGCAAAACGTATAACGCAAAGGACTTTTTGCCCGGTTTCCCCGCTGTTTTTGACGCCAAATCACCTTACTGTCAAAGTTACCCACACCCTTGAGTTTTGACACATGGTGTTTTTTGCTGAAAACTAGGCTGCATAGGGCTTCCAGACAGTTTTTCTGATCCACTCAGGCGGTTATCCACACCCTTGAGTTTTGACACATGGTGTTTTTTGCTGAAAACTAGGCTGCATAG
>JAVHQO010000129.1:0-354 GCA_036171175.1 Gallionella sp. | reverse complement strand
ATCCACTCAGGCGGTTATCCACACCCTTGAGTTTTGACACATGGTGTTTTTTGCTAAAAACTAGGCTGCATAAAGCTTTCAGGCGCATTTAGGTTAGAAGCACAAGTTATCCACACCCTTGAGTTATGACACATGAAACTATTGAGTTATGACACATGAAATTTTGAGTTATGACACACGGTGGATAACTTCAAAGCCTTAGCCAGCAAGGGCTACAGACCAATTTCAAAGACTGCTAACCTGTATTTAACCTATCTTTAACCAAAGAGGGCGCTACAAGCTCAAGTGGGGGAAATACACAACAGTCCCCCACGGGGGAAATGCCAGACCCCCTGATCGAGTTGGCACTTCGTG
>JAVHQO010000128.1:0-2297 GCA_036171175.1 Gallionella sp. | reverse complement strand
GTCATGCAACATTTTCCTCTAAAAATGTTGCACTTGGTTTTTGAGCGCGCCCAGTGATTTTTACTCGCTCTAATGAGTTTGCTGTAGCCAAGCAAGCGCATAAAGGCTGGCAAAAAACAGAGCTAAATGTAGCGCGCTCCAATACTGGTAACGGCGCGATAACTCTGCTGGGGTGCGGTTGCTAATCAGAAATAATTTACCGTCGGCTGGTTGGCGAATGATATGAATATCGGGTTGCGCTTGCGCAGTACGGAACTGTTTAGCGACTTCGCGTTGTGCCGCTTTGCGTGCCAGCATCCATTCATCCATATCCAGCTCGCCATCGTTGTTCAAATCAAAGCGGCGGTGCAAATCGGGTAGGTCACGCTTCCAGCTCGCCAGTAGGGAATTTAATTCAGTATTACTGTTAAATTCTGCTGCCATACTGTGGGTACGAAATGCGCCCAATACATATAGTTCGTCGTGTTCTAGTAGCGTCCACTCGGTGTAACGCATATTGCCCTCGCGCCAGCACTCATGGTAACGGGTATTGATTTCCGCATAATCCGCATCAATCACACACTCGCCCGACTCATCTTGTAATAAAAAAGATTCGCGGCTTTCACCACTTTCGATAGTGCGCCATTCATTGCGCCGCTCGCCCTGTTTACGTTGTTCAATTTTGTAACGAAACCAGAGGCATGGTAAATGGCGCAGTTGGCTAAGCACGGGTGTATTCGGCATGGGTTTGCCAAGCCCCATCAGCTCGACATAGCCTTGCGCAGCAGAGGCGACTTTCGAGGTGGGCGTGTCGCGAATCACGCGCAAATTTTTAACGGCGGCGCGCCAAGAAAAAAGTGCAATGAGTGCAATCACGCCCGCCGCGAGCAACCAGCCTAAGCGGGAATGGCTGGTGCTGGCAGCAGCCACGCTGATGAGTTGCGCAGCCACGCCAGTCAATTGCGTGTATTCACGGCGCATGGCAGCCCACATGATGGTTAGTTAAACAGATGCTTCATGTTCACGTCGGCTTTTTCTTGGTTAGAGAATTCCAGCAACGGTTTATCGCCAAAATTAAACATGCTAGCGATAATGCTGGCGGGGAACAGCTCGATTTGTACGTTGTTGATATTCACCGCATCGTTGTACAACTCGCGACGATCGGCAATGCTATTTTCTAGCCCCGTGATGCGATTTTGCAACTGCATGTAATGCTCATTTGCTTTCAGTTCTGGATAGGCCTCGGCAATGGCGAAAATACTGCCCAGTCCCGCGCGCAACATACCTTCTGCTTGTCCTAACGCGCCGATGTCTTGCGACTGGCGGGCACTTTGTACTTGGTTGCGTGCGGCAATCACTTTGTGCAACGTGTCTTGTTCAAACTGCTTGTATTGTTTGCATACCTCAACCAGCTTAGGCAGCTCGTCATGGCGTTGTTTGAGCAACACGTCAATGTTTGCCCAGGCTTTAGCCACCTCGTGTTTAACGCTGACCAAATGGTTGTACAAGCCCACTGCATAAAATACTGCGACAACGGCTACGCCTAATAAAATAATGGTAATCATGCTGTTCTCCTAAATTTACAAAGTTAAGGTGTTATTCAAACAGGTTTTGGCTTGCGCCAAACGCGTGACAGTGGGGAGCAGATTCAGCCCTGTTTTTTCACGCAAGGCTTCGGCATTTTCTTTCATATCCTCAAGCTCGATATTGATACTTTCGCCTTCCACTGCAAAGGCGATGGTATTGCCACTTTCGCACGAAGGAAACATCAGTGCACGGTCGTCAAATGCTGCAAGGATATGTTTGAAACTGCCCAAGACACCGCGAGACAGGCTTAATAAATTGGCCGCCATTACACCTTGCTCATTCAAGCGGGTGCGACAGACTTGGTAAAATGGCAGCGTATTTAGCCCCCCTGATTGCGCATTTTCATCAAAACCATCGACCAAAATCAAATCAAATTTTTTGTCCGTATTAAAGACGTATTCCACACCATCGGCAATCACTAAATGGATGCGTTTATCGTCTTCGGGCAGCTTAAAAAATTGCCGTGCACAGGCGACCACTTTAGGTTCGATTTCGACGATGGTGAGATGCGCGAGCGGGTAGTTGTGATACAAAAACTTGGTGAGCGAAGCCGCACCCAAACCAATTAGCAGCACCTTACGCGGAAAGCGCGCATCGTCGCGCAACAGCAATGCCGCCATCATTTCGCGGGTGTATTCAAGCTCCAAATTATTGGGTCGCGCAAGGCGCATCGCGCCTTGTATCCAGCTTGAGCCAAAGTGCAAATAACGCACGCCCGCTTGTTCAGAAAT
>JAVHQO010000127.1:0-11115 GCA_036171175.1 Gallionella sp. | reverse complement strand
GCCACCGTGACTTGCTCAACACGCACTGAAAAATCGTCCAGATAGGTCAGCTTCATATCGTAAAAACCAATGATAGAAAGGTAATCGAGTATCTTTTTATTACTGTCGATGCGCAGCGGAAATCCACCCACGATATTTTGTTTTGCCGCCAATAATTCTTTTTCTGTTGGCCCGTTAGCAACAAAATCCGCCAAGGTTTTACGCACCAAACTCAGCGCGTCATCGGCCTGTTCTTTTTTGGTTTGCAAGCCGATTTGAAACGCGCCGGTTTGTTTGAGCGGCATGAAATAGCTGTACACGCTGTAAGCCAGCCCGCGCTGCTCGCGCACCTCATTCATCAAGCGCGACACAAAACCCCCGCCACCCAAAATGTAGTTGCCGACATACAAAGCAAAGTAATCGGGATCGTTGCGCGACATCCCCGGCGCACCAATCAAAATATGGCTTTGCGTGGCAGGGTGAGCGATACGTTGTTCACTTGCGGCGATGTTTTTTGCGACTTCAGACTGCGCAGCAACAGCATCCGCTTGAGGTAATTCGCCCGTTAGCTGTTGCGCCATCGCTTCAGCTTCCACGCGCGTCACGTCCCCCATAATCGCCACCACGGCGCGCGCGGCGTTGTAATGTGTGCGATAAAAATTTTGCAAATCTTGCGGGGTAATCGCAGCCACCGTAGCAACCTCACCCGATACGGGCAAGCCATACGGATGCGCGCCGTACACGGCTTTTTGAAAGGCTTTATCGGCAATATTTCCGGGCTTGGTTTCAGCTTCTTTCAGCCCCGCCAGTACGCGCGTTTTTTCACGCGTCAAAATATCTGCCGCATACAGCGGATGTTGCAACACCTGCGCCATCATCGCCAAAGCCTTGCTACGCACGGCTTGCTGACTCAAGGTGCGCAGCGACATACTGGCGCGGTCTTGATCGAAACTGCCGCCTAATTGCGCACCTAAATCAGCCATGCCGCGCGCGGTGTCGTCCTCACTCAGTCCTTGCGAACCCAAGTCCAGCAAGTGATGTGTCAATCCCGCCACGCCTGATTTTTGCACGCTATCAAAGCTGCTTCCCGCTGGCACACTAACCGCGACATCGAGCATAGGAATGTCGTGATCTTCGACGAATAAAACTTTTGCGCCGCTGGCAGTTTGCCAATGTTGAATCTGCGGAGTGGCAATCGCCTGACTACTCAAGGCACACAGCGCGAGTGCGCAAATTTTGATGAAATTAGTGCGCATGAAAATCTCCTCCTGCACGTTTAGGTTTATCACTCAAAGGTTGCGGTTCGAGTACCGCAATGGTGAGCGCGTCGTCTTGCAAAATATCGCGGGCGGCTTGTTGCACTTCGCTGGCGGTAACGGCTTGAATTTTTTCCAGCATCAGCGGAATCGCTTGATAGCCCAAGCCGATGCTTTCCATTTGGCCGATTTGCATGGCGCGATAAAACGTCGAATCGAGCTTATAAACCTCGCCTGCCAGCACTTGCGCTTTAACGCGTTGCAGCTCATCGGTGCTCACGCCGTCTTTGACCAGCAGCGCGATTTCAGCACGTATCGCGGCTTCCACGTCCGCTACGCTTTTGCCTGTAGTCGGGGTCGCTTCCAGCGTGAATAAAGCGGGGCCGCGCGCAGCCGACTCGTAGCCTGCACCCGCCTCGCTGGCGATTTGTTGTTCGCGCACCAAATGTTTATTCAGGCGCGCCGAATCATTGCCGCTCAAAATTCCCGCCAACACTTCCAGCGCGTAAGGCTGACTTTCCACAGCGGGATTTTTCAATGTCGGCGCGTGATAGTTCATCACCAGTTGCGGCAATTCGGCGGGGGCTTTGATCACCATGCGCTTAATGCCCAGCTGCGCGGGCTCAGCCCACACTCGGCGCACAGGCAACACACGCTTAGGAATTTTGCCGTAATAGCGTTGCGCCAAAGCGAACACCTCAGCAGCTTGCACATCACCCGCGATCACAAGCGTGGCATTGTTGGGCGCGTACCAGCGTTTGTACCAGTCTTGCGCATCGGCAACACTCATCGCTTCCAAGTCGCTCATCCAACCAATAACGGGATGATGATAGGGATGCTCCAAATAAATCGCCGCCATCATTTTTTCCTGCATCAAGCCCGCCGCCTGATCGTCGGTGCGCCAGCGACGCTCTTCCATAATCACTTTAATTTCTTTGCCAAACTCGGCGGCGGACAAATTCAAGTTGTGCATACGGTCGGCTTCTAACTGCATCGCTAACGGTAATTTGGATTTATGCAACTGCTGAAAATACGCGGTGTAATCGTTGCTGGTAAAGGCGTTTTCACGCCCGCCTGCCGCCGCGATGCGCTTGGAAAATTCGCCAACGGGTACGGCGTGCGTGCCTTTGAACATCATATGTTCTAAGACGTGCGCGACACCTGATGCGCCACTTTGCTCGTCCATGCTGCCAGCTTTGTACCAAATTTGCTGCACCACTACAGGGGCTCTATGGTCTTCATCGACCACCACTTTTAAGCCATTGCTGAGCGTATGTTCATAAATTTTTGCTTGTGCGGCGGGCGCGCCCAATAGCAAAGCGGACAAGCCGAGTAAAAGAATTTTCATCACTATCGCCTTCAGAGGGTTATTCAGAATAAAATGCCGCGCGCATTATCCGACAATTTTTAGCCTAGTCCATCCTGAATTGATGTTTAGTTTCCTCAAGAAAAAATCCACCGCTGATAGTCCCGCCAACCCTAGTTGGATCGCACGCCTAACATCAGGCTTAGCGCGCACGGGCTCGCAATTTGGCGAGCTATTTAGTCGCGGCGGCAAAATCGACGACGAACTGTATGAAGAGTTGGAAACCATCCTGATTACCTCCGATGTGGGTATGGATGCCACGCGCGGCTTGCTCGCCGATTTGCGCCGCATAGTCAAAGAGCAAAAACTCACCGAAGCCGCCGAGCTCAAACAAGCCCTAGCAACTTGCTTACTCAAACTATTGCAACCGCTGGCACAACCGCTGCAAGCCAATGGCCATCAGCCTTATGTGATTATGATGGTGGGTGTAAATGGCGCGGGCAAAACCACCTCCATCGGCAAGTTAGCGAAGTATTTGCAAGGTCAAGGATTGTCGGTTTTGCTGGCAGCGGGCGACACCTTTCGCGCGGCGGCACGCGAGCAACTCATCACTTGGGGAGAACGCAATAATGTCGCGGTTATCGCGCAACAAAGTGGCGACGCAGCGGCGGTTATATTCGACGCCATCCACGCCGCGCAAGCGCGCAAAATTGATGTGGTGCTGGCGGACACGGCGGGGCGTTTAACCACCCAATTGAACTTGATGGAAGAAATCAAAAAGGTCAAACGCGTTATCGCTAAAGTCATCCCCGATGCACCGCATGAAGTGTTGCTGGTGCTGGATGCCAACACTGGGCAGAACGCCTTAAGCCAAGTTAAAGCCTTTGATGCTGCGCTCGGCGTGACGGGCTTAATCCTCACCAAATTAGACGGCACCGCCAAAGGCGGCGTGATTGCGGCAATAGCCAAAGCGCATCCGATTCCCGTCAGATTTATTGGTGTAGGCGAAAGTCTGGATGACTTGCGTCCTTTCGATGCGCATGATTTTGTCAGCGCGCTATTAGGGTTAGCGGAATGATTTCCTTCAAGCAAGTACGCAAGCGTTACCCCAGCGGCTATGAGGCATTAAGCAATGTGTCATTTGACATTGCCACGGGCGAAATGGCGTTTTTGACGGGGCATTCGGGGGCGGGCAAAAGCACCTTGCTGAAGTTAGTCGCAGGAATCGAACGCCCTAACGCTGGCAGCGTGTTGGTCAATGGTCAAAACGTCGGGGTACTCAAGCCCGCCGCACTACCTTTCCTACGCCGCAATCTCGGTATCGTGTTTCAAGACCACAAGCTGCTGTTTGATCGCAACGTGTTCGACAATGTTTTATTGCCTTTGCAAATTGGTGGTTTTGAGCATAAAGAAAGTGCCAAACGAGTACGCGCCGCACTGGATAAAGTGGGCTTACTGAAACGCGAAAAAGCGAATCCAATTGCCCTGTCGGGCGGTGAACAGCAACGCTTATGCATCGCGCGCGCGATTGTGAATCGTCCAACCATTTTGTTAGCCGATGAACCAACAGGCAATCTAGATGCAGACTACGCGCAAGACATTATGGAAATTTTCAAATCGTTTCATCAAGTTGGCGTGACCCTGCTGATTTCCACCCACGATGCAGGTGTGCTGCGCAATCACGACAAAGTGCGCATACTGAATCTCAAGCAAGGCGTGTTGCAATTAAACACCGAGGGTGCGGCATGAAGCACTGGCTCACTCAACACCGCCTCGTGCTACAAAGTGCTTTGCGGCGCATTTTTAATCCACCCGTGGCGGGCTTACTCAACATTATGGTGATTGGCATCGCGCTAAGTTTGCCCGTGGGCATGTATGTGCTGCTGCAAAATGCGCAAGGTTTGCTGCAACAATTTTCGAGCACCCCGCAACTCAGCGTGTTCTTAAATTTAACGGCTAAAGCCGATGATATTGACAAGCTGCGCAAACAATTTGAACGTCATCCCAACATTGCTAGCGTGACATTTGTCAGCCGCGAAACTGCGCTGCAACAGCTCAAACAAAATAGCGAATTAGACGATGTGATTAGCGGCTTAGACAAAAATCCGCTGCCCGATGCCTTTCTCATTGAGCCCAATAGCAGCGAGCCTGTAGTGCTCAATGCGTTGCGTACTGAGCTGGCGAATTTACCCCAAGTCGAAGTGGCACAACTCGACTCGGCATGGGCATACAAGTTGGCAGCGTTGCTCAAATTTGCCAATCTTGCCGTGCTAATTTTGGCGAGTTTGCTCAGCCTCGCACTCATCGCGGTGACTTTTAACACCATCCGTTTGCAAATTCTCACGCAACGCGACGAAATCGAAGTTTCTAAACTCATCGGCGCGTCGAATAGCTTCATCCGTCGCCCCTTTTTATACTTCGGCGCGCTACAAGGCTTGCTTGGCGGCATCGCCGCTTATTTACTAATTAGCATCAGCTTAGCATTGCTCAATTACCCACTCGCCGCACTCTCACAGCTCTACGCCAGCAGCTTCACTTTGCATGGCTTGAGCCTAGCGGATAGCTTGTCCTTGCTGCTGTTCTCGCTGTATTTAGGTTGGCTAGGTGCATGGCTGTCGGTGTCTAAACACCTCGCCGCAATCGAACCACGCTAAGTTTAGCTTCCCAAAGGCTTACGCCGATTCCACTCAAGATAAGGAACTGAAATGTGATTTGGCACTCTCATCGCGCGAGTGCTAAAATCAATCCTTCTAGGAGATCTCAACCATGAACACCACGATGCTAAGTTTCCCTATGCCGCAAGCCTTAGGCAGCCATGAAAGTTATGTGCAAGCGGTACAGCGTTTTCCGATTTTAAGTGCCGAGCAAGAGCTGCAACTGGCGCGTCGCTTTCACAGTGCTGACGACTTGGATGCAGCGCGCCAACTCATCGTTTCGCACTTGCGCGTAGTTGTGAGTGTCGCGCGTGGCTATGCAGGTTATGGCTTGCCTCAGGCAGACTTAATCCAAGAAGGCAACATTGGGCTGATGAAAGCGGTGAAACGCTTTGATCCAGAACACGGTGTGCGCTTGGTGTCATTCGCGCTGCATTGGATACGCGCCGAGATACAAGAATATGTGGTACGCAACTGGCGTATGGTCAAAATTGCCACCACCAAAGCGCAACGTAAATTATTTTTTAATCTGCGCAGCTTGAAGCAAGGACTCGCCCCGCTTAATTCTAGCCAAGTTCAAGAAATTGCTACGCAACTGAATGTCACGCCACACGATGTGGTCGAAATGGAAGCGCGCTTTGCAGGACACGAGCTGGCTCTCGATCCAACCAGCAGCGATGAAGAAGACAGCTATGCGCCGATTAACTATTTAGTGGCAAATACAGCGCATGAACCCGCACAACTGTTAGAAGCTAAACAGCTAGCACATCAACAAACATTAGGCTTAAGCAACGCGCTGGCAAGTCTCGATGAGCGTAGTCGGCGCATCATCGAGGCGCGTTGGTTAAGTGAAGAGCCTAGCCTAACCTTGCATGATTTGGCGGCTGAATTTAAGGTTTCAGCCGAGCGTATTCGCCAAATTGAGCAAAAGGCATTAAAGAAAATGCACTCATCCTTAAACCAGTAAACATGATTCAATAGACGTAAAAAAGCCGCATGGTTATGCGGCTTTTTTATTGCGAGTACAGCTTATTTTACAATCGTCAAAGTCGGTTTTTTAGTTACGGGCTTAGCGGGTGCATCTTCAGCCGATGGATTGTTTTCTGGCTCTTCAGCCTGAAAAACTAAGCCTTGCCCCGTTTCTTTGGCAAAAATCCCAATCACAGCATTGACTGGCACAATCAAACGAAACGGCGTTCCAGAAAAGCGTCCTTCACACGTGATGTAGTCATTCTCCATCGCCAGATGACGCACCGCGCCCACTCCTAGATTCAACACAATCTCACCATCTTTGACAAACGCCATTGGCACTTGCGTGTGGGCATCCACTTTAACGGCTAGATAAGGCGTGAAACCACTGTCTTCGCACCATTGATGTAAGGCGCGAATTAAGTAAGGGCGTGTGGAAATGTCGCTCACTTGCGCATTGCTCTTTCGGCTGAAGTCAGTGCATCAATAAAGCCTTGACGCGAGAACATGCGTTCCGCGTATTTCATCATCGGCGCAGCTTCCTTAGGCATGACGATGCCGTACTTGTCTAAACGCCACAACAACGGAGCCATTGCCACATCCAACATCGACAAGTCATCTCCTAACAAGAATTTTTGCTTGGTCAAAATTTGTGACAACTGGGTCAAATTATCGCGAATCGCGGCGCGTGATTTGTCCAAAGTTTTGGCAGTGCCTAATTCCAACACGTCCACATGGCGATACAACTCTTGTTCAAAACGATGCAAGAACAACCGCGTACGTCCACGCAATACAGGATCAGGCGGCATCAGTTGCGGATGAGGGAAACGCTCATCAATATATTCGTTGATGATGTTGGCTTCATACAAAATCAAATCACGCTCGACCAACACAGGTACTTTGCCGTATGGATTGATGGTAGCAATGTCTTCTGCACGACCTGAAAAATCGACATCAATGACTTCAAAGTCCATGCCTTTTTCAAACAACACGATGCGGCAGCGGTGGCTGTAAGGACAGGTCGTGCCTGAGTACAATGTCATCATTAGTATTTACCTCGAATCAGTTGAGTACGTTGCATCATCAAACGAACCAATACGAAGCCTACTGCACCGACTACCGCCGTCACAGCCAAAGCCGCAACGAAAGGATAAACACCATGCGTATCGACACCTGCAATCCAAATAAAGCGTTCAAATAAAGTACCAACAATAATACTCATCGCAACCCCATTGATCGCAGCTTCATTGTGACGTGGCTTAGGGAACGCAAAAGTGACAAAAGGAATCACGAATTTCATTACCAAAATAGCCCACCACAGGAATGCATAACTACCATCTTGCATACCGAACACACGACCTGTTTCGTCAGGCAAGTTACCGTACCAAATAGTCAGGTACTGCGCGTAAAAGGTATAAATCCACAACAAAGTAAACGCTAACATCAACTGCGCTAAGTAGTTATAAACTTTCTCTGATACAGGACGCAACAAGCGTTGGCGCGTATTTAATACATACACCCACACCACCAAGAACGCGAGGAACATGCCAAAGTTACTGACAAACTGCTGCAGCCCGTAAATTGCGCTGTGCCAATGCGGCACGAGAGTCATTTCAAAATCCCACGCCATCATGGTGCTGTAAATAACGAAAGCAAACGGTATCCAAGTCGCTACTGCATGAAAACGCTCGGCATCTTCTGGGCTGCGCTCACTCACGGCTTGACGCTTAATGAATACCCAGTACAACGCCATCATAAATAGCATCCCTAATACTTGACGCAGCGTCAACAATGTTGGGGTGTACCAGCCAGGCATAGCATGTTCACCGTGTTCACCATTCCACCAAGGGAAAGTATGTTCACCGCCGACTAACAGAATAATCAGCAACACAAATGCAAGCGGAAACAAGGCAAACAATGAGGAGGCTAAGTGACGGACTTCAAAACGCCATTTGGCATTCACTAAATGCAACACTGAACACAATGCCACGCCACTCAATGCTAGCGATAACACCACCATAAAACTAACGGACAACACAGCCCAATTGCTATATTCAAACATTTTTGTTGTCTCCTATTTGGCAGGAGCTGCGGCCACTGCTGCCGGAGCTTTTTGCAATACTTTACGAACGTAATTGACCACATGCCAGCGTTCTTCCGGGCTCAAGTCATTGGCGTAACTAGGCATCACCGCGCCACCTAAACTCATATAGCCGAAGATATGACCATCGGGATAATCCTTCGCATCCCAGCTGTGCATTTCATTGCTATTAGTCAGATTCCACGGCTGCATCACCAGTTTCGCGCCAACCAAGCCATCACCTTTACCTGATTGACCATGACATGCCACGCAATAAATCTCAAATAATCGGCCGCCCATCGCCACGGACTTTTCATCAGCGGCAATCGGATTGACCATTTTGCGTGCGGCTTCTTGATCTTTCACAAACGTGGTCGTACCTTTAACGGGTACAGAACGCTTAGGGAAAGGTGTCATGCCTGGGGCATCTGGATTAACACTTTCTTGTGGCTTAATACTGACTTGGTTTGCCATGTCTTGCGACCACGGCCATGCTTGCGCCACCGCAGGCAACACAAACAACGCAACTGCTAAGGATAATTTTTTCATTTCCCTGCCTCTTCTTGAATTTCTAATGCTTCATGCTTGGTAAAGATATTTTTCAATGTGCTAATTGCCGCATCATCCGCTTTGACCAAAATACCAATTTGATCTTCCGATACTTTAGAGCTGTACAAGGGTGAACGCTTGGCAGGCAAACCCGCGCAAATCAGAAAACCTAAAATGGAAATAAACACTCCACCCAAAATGAACATTTCGTAAGTCAACACGAAGTTCGGCGGGAACGGCACAATCGGCTTACCCCCTTTGATTTGTGCGTAAAAGTTAGCTTGTGCGCCTGAGATCAAAAAGAATCCCAACAAGCCGCCCATCAATGCACCAAACAAGGTGAACCACTGCACATACACTGGCTTATCGCCTAGCATTTCTTCCACTTCAGGATGTTCAATTGGTGACTTAACAACCAAGTCATTATTGACATCAAAACCTTTAATAGAGGTGTTGCGCAGTTCTTTAATGACTTGCTCAGCTTCATCAAAATTGCTGAACAAGGCGAGTAAATGACGTTGGCTCATTAGTGCGCTCCCTTCGCTTGCAGACCCGATGCTTCCAATTTCTTAGCGGCACGGCTGCGGTGATAAACCATCTCTTTAACTTCGTACATAGACACCGATGGGAACACTTTACAGAACACCATAAATAGCAAAGTAAACCAACCAAAACTACCGAATACAATGCCCCACTGTACCCATGAAGGCCACTGATTGTGATCCCATGTCCACGGGTAGTAACCATGCGAGAAGGTCGGCGCAACAATCATCCAACGCTCTAACCACATACCTAAGTTAAGCAACAATGAAGTCACTAACAACACAGGGATATTAGTTTGGAAGCGTTTGAACGCCAAAATCAAAGGCACGACTGAACCACAGAAAATCATGCCCCACCAAAATGGCGCGTAAGGTCCAGTGGCTTTTTGGATTAACACGTCTTTAGATGGTTGATCGTGGCCGTACCAAACTGAGGCAAACTCAATCGCATTCAAGTAAGTCCAAATCATCGCAATCGCGAAGGTCAAGCGTACCGTCTTCTTCAAAATCGACAGCGTCATGTACTCTTCAAATTTGAAGGTATAGCGCAGAATAATGAACAGCGTAATAATCGCAGCACAGCCTGAATACAACGCACCAGCTACAAAATACGGAGGGAACGAAGTTACATGCCAACCTGGTTGTTGCGACATGGCAAAGTCAGATGCCACAATCGAGTGCACCGAAACCGCTAACGGAATCAAGAAACACGCGATGGTCAAGTAAGTGATACGGAAGTTACGCCATTGACGGTCAGTGCCTTCCCAGCCCAACGACAACCAGGTGTACAACTTCTTGCGCCAGCCTTCGTGCATGTTGTCACGACAAATTGCCAAATCAGGAATCATCCCCACGAACAAGAACAAAATAGATGAGCTCAAGTAAGTGAAAATCGCCATTGCATCCCACAACAACGGGGACTGGAAGTTCGGCCACAAACCGCGATCATTTGGATAAGGTAACGAGTAGTAGAACTGCCACAAACGACCCAAATGCACCATCACGAACAAGCCTGCTGTCATCAGCGAGAAGGTCGTCATCGCTTCCGCAAAACGGTAAATCGGCTTACGCCAGTCAGCGTGCATCAGATGCAAAATCGCTGACAGCAAAGTGCCTGAGTGGCTCATCCCAATCCAGAAAATGAAGGTGGCGATATACAGCCCCCACACATGCGGATTGTTCAAATTCGACACACCCATACCAATGTTGTACTGGTAAACCTCGCAACCCACTGCGACGCTAATCATGGCAATCGCAACCGCTAAAATCACCCAATATAACTTACGCGGTGACTCCAAACTCTTGAGCACGTCTCTGTTAATCTTTGCCCAAGCAATGTCTTCGTTAATATCTTTCATGGTTATTCCCTAAACTTTGCAGCGAATTAAATCGCGCTTTCGCGCACGCGTTCCATGTACATCACGGATGGATAAGCCCGCAGCTCCTCCAAAATGCGATAACCACGCAACTCACTTTCACCTTCTTTATCTTTTTCTTGCTCTTCAGCGGTCAGCTCAACACGTTGCGCCTTCCATTGCTGATGAACCTTAGATTCAGAATCAATCAAGTTACCGAAAGTAATCGCACCCGTTGGGCACACTTGCTGGCAAGCGGTTTGCACTTCACCGTCTTTGAGCACGTGACCTTCATTCTTGACGCTACGCTCGCCAGCACGAATACGTTGCACACAGAAAGTACATTTTTCCATCACGCCTTTGCTACGCAAAGTAATGTCTGGATTGAGCTGCTGGGTCATTTCAGCAGGCCATACGTTTTCAGT
>JAVHQO010000126.1:0-36313 GCA_036171175.1 Gallionella sp. | reverse complement strand
CATTGATGTCATTCATCAAACGATTTTTGTTACGGCGATTAGTTCGCATTAGAACTAACTCCTTTAAGGCTGTCTTTGTAAGACATTCGAGAATTCTTCGGTAAAACTTTCAAAGCGCGTCGCCAATCTGTCGATGTCGTGCGCGTAACGGTTGTACGCCACCACCGCAGGAATCGCGGCGAACAAGCCCATCGCGGTTGCCACCAGTGCTTCGGCAATACCCGGCGCGACGTGTGCCAGCGTGGCCTGCCCGACATTCGCCAGCCCGCGAAACGCATTCATAATTCCCCACACCGTGCCGAACAGCCCCACATACGGACTCACTGAACCGACGCTCGCCAAAAAAGCCAAGTGCGATTCCAAACTGTCCATTTCGCGCTGATAGGTGGCGCGCATGGCGCGGCGCGTACCGTCCATCACCGCACTCATGTCCATCGCGTGCTGTTTTTTCAGCTTCACAAACTCAACAAAGCCCGCCGCAAAAATGCGCTCTAACGCGCCCACATCGGTACGCGACGGGCTCGCGGAAAATTTATACAGCTCGTTAAGATTAGGATTTTTCCAAAATTCCTCTTCAAAATCGCGCGTCAATTTTGCCTCGCGGCGGATGGCAAACATCTTCATAAAAATGTACCACCATGACAGCAGCGAAACACCCAACAACAGCAGCATCACCAATTGCACCAGCACACTGGCGTTGGCGATTAAATGTATAAACGATAAATCTTGAACTACTTCCATGAGAACCTCAAAAATTCATTTTTTGGGCGAACCGCTGTGTCGCGTGCTCGCTCATTCCTTGTCTATCAATCTGATATGCCTACGTCATTCGCTGCGCGGCTCTTTGCGCTTCATCCCAAAAAATAAATTTTTGAGGCTCTCACATATCAGTCCTTTTTTAGTTTTTCCATTTTTCACGCAGCACTTCTGGCACGCTAATCGGCTTGAAATTTGCCAACGATACACACACCAAATGCACCTCGGCTTGCGTCAAAACTTCTGCGCCACGTTGCACGGTTTGCACCAACTTCACGCTACTGCGCCCTATCGTCGCGACTTCTGCGGTGACCGCTAACATATCGTCCAGCAAGGCAGGTTTGAGGTATTCGACTTTCATCTCGCGCACCACAAACACCGCGCCGAATTCTTTCATCAACGCGCCATTGCTAAAGCCGCACACATCGCGCAGCCACTCAGTCCGCGCGCGCTCCAAAAAATTCACATAACTGCCGTGATACACCACCCCGCCCGCATCCGTGTCTTGAAAATACACGCGCACGGGTAGCGAAAATTGTTTGTGCTTAGTCATTAAAAATCTTCTCCCTTATCAATCACATTCACCTGCAAACCAAAATGTTGATAGGCGTGCGCGGTGGCGATGCGGCCGCGCGGCGTGCGTTGCAAATATCCTTGCTGAATCAGATAAGGTTCGAGCACGTCCTCTATGGTGTCGCGCTCCTCGCCGATGGCGGCGGCGAGATTATCCACGCCCACCGGCCCGCCCATAAATTTTTCGATGACGGTGAGCAATAATTTTCTGTCCATCACATCCAAGCCTTGCGAGTCCACGTCCAACATGGTCAGCGCGGCATCGGCGACGGCGCGACTCGCCACGCCTTGCGCTTTCACATCCGAATAATCGCGCACGCGGCGCAACAAACGATTCGCAATGCGCGGTGTGCCGCGCGCACGTTTGGCGATTTCCAGCGCGCCGTCATGCGCCAGATTCATCTCCAATAATCCCGACGAGCGCATCACGATGCGTTGCAATTCTTCTGGCGTATAAAATTCCAGCCGTGCCACGATGCCGAAACGGTCTCGCAAAGGATTGGTCAACATGCCCGCGCGCGTGGTCGCACCCACCAGTGTGAACGGCGGCAAATCCAGCTTCACCGAACGCGCCGCAGGTCCTTCACCGATCATGATGTCGATTTGATAATCCTCCAGCGCGGGATACAAAATTTCCTCGACCACCGGCGAAAGGCGATGAATTTCGTCAATAAACAATACGTCATGCGGTTCGAGATTGGTCAGCAACGCCGCCAAGTCGCCCGCGCGTTCCAACACTGGCCCAGACGTATGACGCAAATTCACGCCCATTTCACGCGCAATAATTTGCGCCAAAGTGGTTTTGCCCAGCCCTGGCGGGCCAAACAATAAAACATGATCCAAAGGCTCGCCGCGCTGCTTCGCCGCCTGAATAAAAATCTCCAATTGCCCGCGAATTTTTTCCTGCCCGACATACTCGTCAAGCTGCTTAGGCCGTAAAGCCCGCTCCAACGCTTCCTCCTGCTTGGAAGCAACGGCAGGCGTAGAAATGCGCGGTTCAGAGGTAAGGTTGTCACTGTGTATCATGTTAGGGTTTTCTTCAATTCGTCTGCGTCTTTGAACACCATATCAAACTCGCTTTCGTAAACACGGCTAGTCTGTAAGGCAGCTCCAACATCCGCTAAAAACTTTCTGAAATCAGGATTGATTTCAGAAAGTTTGTTTATTGAATCCCAGTCCAATTCACTTTTGTGTTTCGCGGGGAAAATCACACCCGATGAATCTGGGTCATCTACATCTAAAGCAATCACGCCTATACCAAAACTGGCGGATAACCGCTCCAGCTCTAAACGAAATTCTTCGTCACGATTGATTTTGGCGGCAACTAAATAACCTTCATTCGCCCAAGAAGAATTGGAAACGGCTTGGAAAAAAGCCTCGCGTAAATTAGTGAAGTTCAATTCTCGTTTCAGCTCAAAAGAATAAAGCGTGAGAACATTTGCGCCGCTACGTTTGGCTAAATCAATCGCTTCTTTTCCCCAGTCATTGAGAGGCAAATAGAAACCCACCATGTCAGGGTGCAGCCATTCCGAAAAACTTTTTTTACTTGAGCCTTCGTGAAAAATTGTTTTGCACAAAACACCACGGAAATAAGCATTAGCAAAGTAAGAGAGGAACGAATGCAGTTGCCGTTCTTTGAAAGCGATTTTGGCGGGGGTAAGAACAGCGGCAACTTTACTCACTTCACCCGAAGCAACAACGCCTTTCAGTGCAAACTTCACGGGACGCTTGCCGATTTTTTCAAACTTAGTCGTCGGTTCTTTGAGATCTATATACAAGCGCGCGGCAATCGTCGCCCAAGGCGTTTTTCCTAAGCTGGCGAGTTGTAAATGCAGCGAGTTTTTCTGCGCAAACTCCCAAATCTCTTCGCTGGTTAACGGCACGCCCGCTTGCCGTAAAACGACTTCGGCTAAATCCAAAAAAGTAAATTTCGCCATGTTTTATCCTTTGGATAACAACTTAAGTGCCTGCCGTATCCCATCCGACACGCTCGCATCTTTGGGTAGCTGCTTGGCTGCCCAATCCGCTTCTTTTTCGTTGTAGCCTAAGGCTTGCAAGGCGTTGACGATGTCGCTGCTGGCGGAGTTTTCTAGCTTGCTAGACATGAACAACGCCCCTGCTGTGGCGAATTTTCCTTGCAATTCCAACAGCAAACGCTCGGCGGTTTTCTTGCCCACGCCAGGGATTTTAGTCAAGCGTCCCGCTTCTTTATTTTCTACGGCGGATGCTAAATCCGCGAGGCTTAAACCGGACAAAACCGATAGCGCGAGCTTAGGGCCGACCCCGCTGATTTTGAGCAACTGGCGAAACGCGAGACGTTCTTCATGGGTCAAAAATCCGTACAACAATTGCGCGTCTTCGCGCACCACGAATTGCGTATGCAGCACCACTTTTTCTTTGAGCTGCGGCAGGTTGTAAAACGTGCTCATCGGCACGTCCACCTCATAGCCCACGCCTTGCACATCCAGCAAAATTTGCGGCGGATTTTTTTCCACCAAAATACCTGTTAAGCGTCCAATCATTCCATCAATCTCCCGCCCTTAACTCGAAAATTTTTGCCGGCCAACGCACCCAAGCCTAGCCCACCATGCGCATGAGCGATCGCACACGCCAGCGCGTCAGCGGCATCGGCAGTGGGTGTACCCGATAATCTCAATAGCCGCACCACCATCGCTTGCACTTGTTCTTTGTCGGCGTGCCCGTTGCCGACCACCGCTTGTTTGACTTGCAGCGCGGTGTATTCACCGACGGGCAAATTCGCCAGCACCGCCGCGCAAATCGCTGCACCGCGCGCTTGTCCCAGCAACAAAGTGGATTGCGGATTGACGTTTACGAAGACTTTTTCGACTGCGGCGTGCTGCGGTTGATATTGCGCGATGACCTCGCCCAACGATTCCAAAATAACTTTCAAGCGCGGCGGCAATTCTCCCAGCGGGGTTTTGATGCAACCGCTGGCAACGTAATGCAGTTGCTGCCCAACCTTGTCGATGACCCCAAACCCTGTCACGCGCAAACCAGGGTCGATACCGAGGATTCTGATTGCTGAAGGGATAAGGGGGAAGAGGGAAGGGTTACTCATCACCGCGCACAGGTTTTACCCTTATCTCTTCACCCTTCATGTTCTTCATTCTTCAAACACCGCCGTCGTATAAACCTCTTGTACGTCATCCAAGTCTTCCAGCGCATCTAAAAGTTTTTGCATTTTCACTGCGTCGTCGCCGCTAAATAAAACTTCGCTGGCGGGTTTCATAACCACTTCGGCGAATTCGGCTTTGTAGCCGGCGGCTTCCAAAATTTGTTTCACGCTCAAGAAATCAGGCATGGCGGTAATCACTTCGATACTGCCGTCGTCATTGTTGATGATGTCTTCCGCGCCCGCGTTAAGCGCGACTTCGAGCAAGCCGTTTTCATCGGTGCCAGGGGCAAAAATCATTTGTCCGCAATGCTGAAACATAAACGCTACCGAGCCGTCCGTGCCGAGATTGCCACCGTATTTGCTGAACGCGTGACGCACATCACCGACGGTGCGCGTCTTGTTGTCGGTCATGCAGTCCACCATCACCGCTGCGCCGTTGATACCGTAGCCTTCGTAGCGCAACTCCATGTAATCCACGCCATCCAACTCGCCCGCACCGCGCTTAATCGCGCGCTCGACGTTGTCTTTAGGCATATTGCTGGCATACGCCTTGTCCATCGCCAAACGCAAGCGCGGATTGCATGCCGCGTCACTGCCGCCAATGCGCGCTGCGACGGTAATTTCTTTAATCAAGCGCGTGAAAATTTTGCCGCGCTTCTCGTCTTGCTTGCCTTTGCGATGCTGGATATTTGCCCACTTGCTATGACCTGCCATTTCAACTCTCCGAAATACTGTGCTGCGATTCAATAAAAAAAGCGCGCGATGGTATCATTTATGCTTTGACTTCCCAACACACCCGCCATGACTATTTTGATTGCCAAGAACGACGCGCAAGAACTTTTTTTGTTGCCCCACATGGCAAATCGCCACGGCTTGATTACCGGTGCGACCGGCACGGGCAAAACCGTCACGCTGCAAACCCTAGCCGAATCGTTTAGTCGCATTGGCGTGCCCGTGTTTATGTCGGACATCAAAGGCGATTTATCGGGGCTGGCAAAGGCGGGCGGCAGCAATGCCAAAGTAAGCGCGCGCGTCGAACAACTCAAATTAAGTGATTACCAAAATCGCGCCTATCCCGTGACTTTTTGGGATGTGTTCGGCGAGATGGGGCATCCGCTGCGCGCCACCATTTCTGACATGGGTCCGTTGATGTTGGGACGCATGTTGAATTTGAACGAAGTGCAGCAAGGCGTGCTGGCATTGGTGTTCAAGATTGCCGATGACAATGGACTACTGCTGCTCGACCTAAAAGATTTGCGTGCCATGGTGCAAAGCGTGGGCGAAAACGCCAGCGATTTCACCACCGAATACGGCAACATTTCCACTGCCAGCATCGGCGCAATTCAGCGCGGGTTATTGCAAATCGAAATGCAAGGCGGCGACAAACTATTCGGCGAACCGATGCTCAATATCGAAGACTTGCTACAAACCGACAGCAACGGCGCAGGGATGATTAACATCCTTGCCGCCGACAAGCTGATGACTTCGCCCAAGGTCTATTCGACCATGCTGCTGTGGCTGCTCGCCGAACTCTATGAAACCTTGCCCGAAGCGGGCGATTTGGCGAAGCCAAAGTTGGTGTTTTTCTTCGACGAAGCGCATTTATTATTTAGCGACGCACCTGCGATTTTGTTAGAAAAAATCGAGCAAGTGGTGCGCCTGATACGCTCTAAAGGCGTGGGCGTTTACTTCATCACACAAAACCCCGCCGACGTGCCCGACAAAGTGTTAGGACAGCTCGGCAACCGCGTGCAACATGCCTTGCGCGCCTTTAGCCCACGCGATCAAAAAGCCGTCAAAGCCGCCGCCGAGACCATGCGCGAAAATCCCAATTTAGACGAACAAGCGGTGATTACCGAGCTGGGCGTGGGCGAAGCGTTGGTGTCGTGTTTGAATGAACAAGGTCAGCCATCCATTGTCGAGCGCGCCCTCATCGTGCCACCGCAAGCACAGATTGGCCCACTCACAGCAGACGAGCGCAAAGCCGTACTTGCTAGCTCGCTACTGGCAGGACATTACGAGAAATTAGTCGATCGAGAATCGGCCTACGAATTGCTCAAAGGTCGTACCGAACCCGCCGCACCTGTTACCGCGAATACCCCCGCAGCCAGCGCGCCCGAACAACCTTCAAGCGGCGGCATCGGCGGCATGTTGGATGGACTTTTTGGTGGCGGCAATCCGCTGGGAAATTCATCACGCAGCAATCGCGCTGGCTTGGGCGAAGCCTTTGCTAAAAGCGCGATGCGCTCGATCGGCTCAGCAGTGGGTCGCGAAATTATTCGCGGCGTACTGGGTTCGATTTTCAAAAAATAATTGTGTACCGCCTAAAATCCAAATCTCGTCGCAATGCGTCGTTACTCACAAAAAATTACTCCTCACATATTTGTCATATGCGTCGTGGTATTTTTTTGCTCGCGCTTAGCTTTGCTTAGATATTTGAATTTTTTGCGGCACACAAACAGCACATAACGGCAGAAAATTCAAATCACCAACTAATTGGAGTGAACCATGCGCACCGAAAACGAACGAGAAAGTAGCAACATCGAAGACCGTCGCGGCAGTGAAGGCGGCGGCGGTGGATTTTCCTTAGGTGGCGGACGCAATTTAGGCTTAGGCACGATAGTCGTCGCCTTCGTCGCGTCTTGGGCATTGGGCATGAATCCCATGACGGTATTGAGTTTGCTCAGTGGCAGCGGCGCACCAACTAGCCAGTCTGCGCCCGCGCGCCCGCCCGCTGCCAACGATGTCGATGCGCGTTTTGTGTCGGTAGTCCTAGCTGATACCGAAGACGTGTGGCGCGATATTTTTAAGCAAGCAGGCAGTCAATATCGTGAGCCAAAATTAGTGTTATTTAGCGGAGCAACGCCGACTGCGTGCGGCACAGGACAAGCCGCGATGGGGCCGTTTTACTGCCCTGGCGATGAAAAAGTTTATATCGACTTACGCTTCTACCAAGAGCTGCGCGACCGCTACCAAGCTCCTGGCGATTTCGCCCAAGCCTATGTCATCGCGCATGAAGTCGGTCACCATGTACAAAATCTTTTAGGCACATCAGGCAAAGTCGATGCGCTGCGCGGACGCACCTCACCAGCACAGCAAAATCAACTCTCGGTACGCCTCGAATTGCAAGCCGATTGTTATGCGGGCGTGTGGGCAAACCACGCGCAAAAGCTGCGCAACATTATCGAAGCGGGTGACATCGAAGAAGCCATGACGGCTGCGGCCGCCGTCGGCGACGACAGCATCCAAATGGCAGCGCGCGGCACGGTTGTGCCCGAAAGTTTCACCCACGGCAGCGCGGCACAACGCACCCGCTGGTTTCAAAATGGTTTTCAAAGCGGCAACTTAAATCCGTGCAATACCTTCGCGGCAAACGCGCTCTAAGAGGCGTATCGCTTGATCTTGATGCTGCGTACCGTTTTATCAAAGTCGCACTCACGACATGATAAAATTGCACCCAGCGACAACATTAAAAATAGTGGTGAACGGGTTTAAGTCGCTCATCCACTAGCAACAAGGCTTGCAGCGATGCGAGCCTTTCTATTTCGAGGCAATTTGAATCCTGCTCTGTCCCCAGCCGCATTACGCCGCCAAACCAAATTAAGTTTACTCAGCGCCATCGAGTTTCCTGCCGATTTGCCCGTAGTGGGCAGGCGCGAGGAATTGGCGCGCGCGATTAGCGGGCATCAAGTGGTCATCGTGTGCGGCGAAACAGGGTCGGGGAAAACCACGCAGTTGCCGAAAATTTGCCTCACTTTAGGGCGCGGCATTTTGGGCTGCATCGGTCACACGCAACCGCGCCGCGTCGCAGCGCGCACCGTGGCAACGCGTATCGCGGCGGAACTCAAAACCGAACTGGGCGGCGCAGTCGGATTCAAAGTGCGCTTCAACGACAAAGTGTCGGCGGACACCAGCATTAAGTTAATGACGGACGGGATTTTGCTCGCCGAAATTCACCGCGATCCGCTACTCAAAAACTACGACACGCTGATCATCGACGAGGCGCACGAGCGTTCGCTGAACATTGATTTTCTGCTCGGCTATCTCAAGCAATTATTGCCGCGTCGCCCCGATTTGAAACTCATCATCACCTCGGCAACGCTGGATGCGGATCGATTTGCCAAACATTTCAACGCTCAAGTGATTGAAGTGTCAGGGCGCAGTTATCCCGTTGAAACGCGTTATCGTCCACTCGTAATTTCCGAAGAAGGTGAAGCGCAAGACGTACCGCAAGCGATTAGCGCGGCACTCGATGAACTGTCGGCGGGCGGCTTGAAAGGCGACGTTTTGGTGTTTTTACCCGGTGAGCGCGAAATCCGCGACACCGCCGAAGTGTTGCGCAAACATCACGCACCGAGTGCGCGCCATAGCGGACTAGAAGTGTTGCCGCTGTACTCGCGCTTATCTGCCGCCGAACAAGATCGCGTGTTCAAAACGGGCGGCAAACGCCGCGTGATTTTGGCAACCAACGTGGCAGAAACCTCGCTCACTGTGCCCAACATCGGCTACGTCATCGACTGCGGATTAGCGCGCGTGAATCGCTACAGCATCCGTCAAAAAGTTGAGCAATTACACATCGAAAAAATCTCGCGCGCCGCTGCTAATCAGCGCGCCGGACGGTGTGGTCGCGTGATGAGCGGCGTGTGCGTGCGCTTGTACGACGAAGTCGAATTTTTACAACGCGACGAATTCACCGATCCCGAAATTTTTCGCGTCTCACTCGCCACCGTCATCTTGCGCATGAGCGCGTTAGAACTCGGCGACATCGCTGCTTTCCCGTTTATCGAGCCGCCTACGCCGCGCATGATTGCAGACGGTTACCAGTTGCTAGCCGAACTCGGCGCGATTGACGAAACACGCCGATTAACTAAGCTCGGCGACGAGCTCGCGCGCCTGCCACTCGACCCCAAAATCGCGCGCTTACTCATCGCGGGTCGCCAATATCATTGCCTCAGCGAAATCCTCATTATCGCCAGCGCGCTGTCCACGCAAGATCCGCGCGACCGTCCGCAAGAACGCCAAGAAGCCGCCGATGCCGCCCACAAACGCTTTGCTGACGAGCGTTCCGATTTTCTTGCTTACTTAAAAATTTGGGCGTGGTTTGAACAAGCCTTGGCGCACAAACAATCCAATCGCTTGCTGGCGGAAGAGTGCCGCAAAAACTTCTTATCGCCGCTGCGCCTGCGCGAATGGCGCGAGCTGCACCAGCAGTTGCACGCGCAAGTTTCAGAGATGGGCATGAAAGAGAACGATGCGCCCGCCAGCTACGAGGAGATACACAAGGCTCTGCTGTGCGGCCTGCTCGGCAACATCGGCATGAAGGGCGTGGAAGGCAATGAATATATGGGCGCGCGCGGCATCAAGTTTGTCATCGGCAACAACTCCGTGCTGGCAAAAAAAGGCACGAAATGGGTGATGGCAGGCGAGCTAGTCGAGACGCATAAATTGTTTGCGCGCACCTTGGCGCGCATCGAGCCAAACTGGTTAGAAGAGGTCGGCGCACATTTAATCAAGCGACATTATTTCGATGCGCATTGGGAAAAAAAGGCAGCGCAAGTCACCGCGTTCGAGCGCAGCACCCTGCATGGCTTGCTCATCAACGCCAAGAAGCGCGTGCATTACGGGCCGATGAGTGTGGCGGAGTCGCGCGAAATTTTTATCCGTCAGGCTTTAGTCGGCGGCGAATTCGAGACGCGCGCGGCGTTTTTTGCGCATAACCAAAAGTTGATTGCCGACATCGAAGCCTTGGAACATAAGGCACGTCGCCCTGACGTGTTGGTCGATGATGAATTGATTTTTGCTTTTTACGAGGCGCGCATTCCTGCCGACATTCACAACGGCGCAGCGTTTGAACATTGGCGCAAAGAGGCGGAACGCAGCGACGCAAAATTATTGTTCTTGGAAAAAGACGATTTGATGCGCCACGAAGCCCACGGCATCACCACCGATAAATTTCCGCCGCAACTGAAAATCGACACCATTAACTTCGCCTTGAGCTACAACTTTTCACCCGGCAAAAACGACGACGGCATTACGCTCACTGTGCCCATTGCCTTAATCAATCAAGTTTCGGCGGCACGTTGCGAGTGGCTGATTCCAGGAATTTTGGCGGAAAAAGTGGTGCAACTCATCAAGACCTTGCCACAAAAAATTCGCCGCAATCTGGTGCTGGTGCCAGAATTTGCAGCGGCGTTTATGCGCGATGTGCCTGCCGCCAACACGCCGCTGCTACAGGCTTTAGCGCGTTATCTGCGTGAACAAAAACAACTCGATGCGCCGCTCGATGCATTTCGTTTAGAACAACTGCCGCAACATCTGCTAATGAATTTTCGCGTGCTAGATGAACATGGTCGGCAGCTCGGCATGTCGCGTAATTTTGCGCAACTGCATAGCGAGCTTAGCTCCCGCGCCGCACCTGTTATCGCTGCGGTGACCAAACAAGTCGATGCGCCCAGCAATGAAATTCGCAGCGCAACTTGGAGCTTTGGCGAATTTAGCGAGACGCGTACGGTGCAACGCGCAGGGCAAAGCTTGACGCTGTACAACGCGCTGGTCGATGACGTGGATGCGGTGGTGTTGCGCGCTTTTGAGACGCGCGAGGCAGCGCACGCGGCGCATCAAAAAGGGCTGAATCGTTTGTTCATGTTGCTGCTCAAAGAGCAGGTCAAATACATGGAAAAAAACCTGCCCGATGCGCAAAAACTGGGCATGTTATATATGCCGCTTGGCACGCCGCAAGAGTTGCAGCAACAGATTTTGGCGATGACCTTTACGCGTTGTTGTTTGAGCGAACCACTGCCATTTAACGAGACGACTTTCGCTGCGCGCGGCAAAGAAGCCAAGAATCGGCTGCTGCTGATTGCGCAAGAATTAGCACGCTTAACAGCGACGATTCTCAGCGAATTTCACGCGCTGCAAAAAAGTTTGCCCGCGCTCAAAACGCATCCGCAAGCCGCCAGCGATGTACGCGCGCAACTAGAATTTTTGGTGCATAAACGCTTTGTGGAAACCACCTCGTTTGAACGCTTGCAACATCTGCCGCGCTACCTTAAAGCCATCAATTTACGCATCGAAAAACTGCGCAGTAACCCCGCCCGCGATGCGCAATGTATGACGCAAATGCAACCGCTATTGCAAGCCTTGCAGAAGCTCCGCGTCAGTCATCACAGTGATCCGCGCTTAGACGAATTCGCCTATTTACTGCAAGAATTACGCGTGTCGTTATTCGCGCAAGAATTAAAAACCCCCGTGATTGTGTCGGTGAAAAGACTAGAAAAGATGTTGGAAAGTTTGCGCAAATAAATCAGGAATAACTATATGAAACAAAATAATACTGTTGACGTGTTGCTAGTCGGTGCGGGCGTGATGAGTGCCACGCTGGGCACGCTGCTCTCGCAACTTGATCCGAGCTTGAAAATTTTAATGGTGGAACGCTTAGCCAGCGTCGCACACGAAAGCTCGCACAGTTTGAATAACGCGGGCACGGGGCACGCGGGCTATTGCGAACTCAATTACACGCCGCAACAAGCAGACGGCACGGTCAGTATCGACAAGGCTTTGCAAATCAATGCGGCGTTTGAAGTGTCGCTGCAATTTTGGTCATATTTGGTCGAGCAAAATATCTTGCCCGCACCTGAAAAATTCATCAATGCGGTGTTTCATCAGAGCTTGGTGTGGGGCGAAACCGACGTGGCGTTTTTACGGCAACGCTTTGAGAAACTCAGCGCGCATCATTTATTTGAAGAAATGCAATACAGCGAAGATGCGGCGGTGTTGCGCGATTGGATGCCGCTGGTAATGAGCCAACGCACTGCTGGACAAGCGGTCGCGGCAACCCAAGTCAAACACGGCACAGATGTCGATTTCGGCATGTTGACGCGCAAATTAGTAAAAGCACTGAAGCGCAACGACAATTTCGAGCTGAAATTAAGCCACCACATTGACTCACTCAAACAAAAATCCGATGGTCACTGGCAAGTGCGCATGACCGATGCGCATAAAAATAGTGCACATACAGTTCACGCGCGCTGTGTATTTTTAGGGGCGGGCGGCGGCGCATTGCCTTTGCTACAAAAATCCAAACTCCCTGAAAGTCATGGCTACGGCGGCTTTCCTGTTAGCGGGCAATGGCTGATTTGTAAAAATCCTGAAGTGGTCAAACGCCATCACAGCAAGGTGTACGGCAAAGCACCAACGGGCGCGCCGCCGATGTCGGTGCCACATTTAGACGCGCGCATTATTGATGGCGAAGCCGCTCTCTTATTCGGTCCGTTCGCCAGCATCACCAGCAAATTTCTCAAGCAAGGTTCAGTGTTTGATTTGTTTGGCTCGCTCAAGGGCAACAACCTCAAAGCCATGCTGTCAGTGGGTTTGAACAACTTTGACTTAATGCGTTATTTGCTCGGCGAAGCATTAAATACCCATAGCCAACGCGTCGCGGCACTGCGTCTTTTTTACCCCGATGCGCGCAAACAAGATTGGGAATTAGCCTCGGCGGGACAACGCGTACAAATCATCAAACAGTGCGATGTCAAAGGCGGAAAACTCGAACTCGGCACCGAAATTGTCGCCGCGCAAGACGGTTCACTCGCGGCGTTATTAGGCGCGTCACCTGGCGCATCTACCTCGGTGCAAGCCATGCTTGAAGTGTTGCAACGCTGCTTCCCAGAACGCATGGCAAGCCCTGAATGGCAAGCCAAACTGAAGCACATGATTCCGTCTTATGGCGAATCTCTGGATGAAAATGTAGCGTTATTACGGGTAGTGAGGGAGCGCACCTTACGCGTATTGAAGCTGGTAGATAAATGAGCGACGCGGGAGCGCGATAGCGACACCAAAACACGCTCGACAATTTTGCAGAACGAGCCGAACGGTTAAATAGACTAGCAATAAGTGGGTTTGTGCGCTCGAAACTTAGCGAGGAAATCGCTGCGCGATAAGCACTGCATTACTGCCGCCGAAGGCAAAAGAATTGGACATCACCGCATTGAGTGCCAAGCCTGTGCAACCTTGATTGGCGACGTAATCCAAGTCGCATTCAGGGTCAGGATGATGCAGATTGATGGTGGGCGGCACGGCGTTATTTTGCAGTGCCAACACCGCCGCGATAAATTCCACCGCGCCTGTCGCGCCCATTAAATGTCCGTGCATAGACTTGGTCGAGCTGACAGGAATGTTCTGCGCATCCGCGCCAAATACCGCTTTAATCGCCAGCGTTTCTTGTACATCGCCAGCATGTGTTGCTGTGCCATGAGCATTGATGTAGTCAATGTCGGCAGGCTGCAAACCCGCATCGTTCAAGGCTTTAAGGATGGTGCGAGTTTGTCCTAAGGCATCAGGTTTGGTGAGATGGCTGGCATCGGATGAGCTGTGATAGCCGACTAATTCGGCATAAATTTTCGCGCCGCGTTTAAGCGCGCGTTCAGCATCTTCCAATACCAACACTGCCGCACCCTCGCCCATCACCAAGCCAGTGCGGTCTTTGGCAAATGGTTTGCACGAGGCACGGGCATCTTGCTCATCTTCGGTCGCTAAGGTGCGCAAGGCTTCCCAGGCTTTGAGTACACCCAGTGTCAACATCGCTTCCGCCCCACCCGCCAACATCACATCAGCATAGCCGTCCTTAATTTGCCGATAGGCTTCACCAATGGCAATCGCCGACGAGGAACATGCCGTCGAATAGGTCACATTCGGTCCTTGCAAAGCATATTTAATCGAAATGTGCGAGGCGGCGGCGTTGTTCATACTGAGCAATACCGAGAGCGGTTTAACGCGCGGCACGTCGCGCTGCATCACCTCCACATAGCCATCTTCGAGTGTCGCCGCACCACCCAAACATGAGCCCATATACACGCCCGCGCGCAGTTGCTCCGCCTCGCTTAATTCCAGCTTGGCATCTGCGACAGCTTGTGCCGCAGCAACCAAGGCAAGTTGGCTAAAGCGATCCAAACTGGTGAGCTGCATTTTAGAAAAATGCTCAGACGGATTGAAATTTTTGACGGGCGCGCCGATGCGCGTATTGAGCTTGTCGATAAAAGGCACATCCAAGCGTTGTATGCCTGACTGTCCTGCCATCAGATTCGTAAAAAATTCGCTGGGGGTATTGCCGACGGGCGAGATAACGCCCAAACCTGTGATAACGACGCGCCGTGTCATGCTGGGACGTTAAGCCTTGCCGTGTTGCGCGGCGACCAGTTGATCAACGATATTGGCAACGTCTTGTACAGTCTTCAAATCGACGCGTTCATCGCCAAATTTGATGCTTAATTCATCTTCCAAATTGAACATAAATTCCACGATAGACAAAGAATCCACGCCTAAACCCGCAAGTTCCGCGCTCGGTGTGAGCTGTTCTAATTTAAGGTCAAATTGCTCAACCATCATGCGTTGGATTGTTGCGAGAGAGCTCATTATTTTTTAACCTGAAATTTTAGGCGCGCATTGTAACAGAATGTTACTCGCTCTTTTAATCAGCCTAACGACTAGACCTTTCTACCTACTCACGGTGCATGGCGAAAAAATGCAGCGTGTCGCTAGCAACTTGTTCGCGGTCGTTATCGACGGTAATCATGTGGTAACTATTATGTAGCACCACCAGCTCTTTACGCGGCGAACCGATGTGCGCCATCACATAGCGCGGGTTACGCATAGATGAAATTTCATCTTCTTCGGCATGAATTACGAGAGTGGGCGCAGTCACTTTAGGCAGCGATTTTTTAACCTGAGCAATCATGCGTTCGGCTTCTTGTATCGCGGGCAAATTCAGTTTGGACGCGCCGACGATGGTCGAATCTTTATGCGCCATTTCGCGCGCAATCCATTTACGCAGCTGTTCATTTTTTAAGCCAAATGGCTCACGTTCACGATAGGTATAAATATAACGTGCGGGCGTGTAATAGCCGACATAGCGCAGAAAACGATACCAAGGAATACCCCAGCCGTCGTACCACAAGGTGGTCGCTAACAGCGTCAGCGCGGCAACCTCATCACCTTGCTCGGCGGCAACACTCAAAGACAGCACCGCACCGATACACAAGCCGCCCATCGCGACACTTTTATGCTTACTTTTTAACGCTAAAAACTCAGCGGTGGCGGCAGCGTGCCAGGCTTGCCAATGCGTGACCGAGCGCGGCGTATCACCTTTAATAAAACCATAGCCGCGCAGATGCGGCACATGCACGGTGTAGCCCGCTTGATTCAGACGTTTTGCCAGCGGCTGCAATTCGGCAGGACTGCTTTGCAAACCATGCAGCAGCAAAACCGCATGTTCGCCGCCATCTAGATGAATGGTTTGCATAGTTGCTCCCGAAAAAAGTTGCGCATTTTACTTGAGCGGCACAAAACAATCTGCATTGTTATGCCTCGCCTTTTTTTGCCTGCCAAGCTGCCAAGGCAGTGCCGAATAAAGCACGCCAGCTATTGCGTGCAGCAGCTCCCCCAGCAATCTCGCCGTGATGCACGAAACTCAAAATTTCGCTTTCAGTAATTTTGCAATGCTTGCGCAAAATGCCATACAAGCCTTGTTCTATCAGGCTAATCTCGCGGGCGATACGCGCTTGCGCGATTTCATCTTGCGCATCACACAACCAAGAAATCGCCAACATGTTGTCGAACAAATCCCACAGACCCTTTTGACTGCCTTTAATGACCTCGACGCTTTGTCCGCCCAGCGCGCTAATTTCCAAACGGATTTTTTCGCGCAACGCGTCGTTCAGCACCGCGTCATTGCCGCCCAAACGCACCAACATCAATACGCCTTGCAACGCGCCCTCATGTAGCTGCGCGGCGCGCACCGTGTTGTCCTGCAAGGCTTTACTAGTGGCAAAGTCGTACACGCGCGCCAGCGTAAAGTACGCCAAGCCCAGCGTGACGGGGCCAGTGAGATTGATGTAGGTGTTGCTAAAGTTGATGCTGGCGTAACTGATGCCTAGCAAAATAAATTGCGAGGCACCAAATAAACGGTCAATTTTGGCGCGTCCTGCATCGTGATAAAAGCCCCAAGCCGTTGCCCAAATCAAGCTCAGCGTGAGCAGCAAATAAATAATTTTGGCATCGGGAAAACGTAGGAAATCGCCGTGCTTAAAGTTGTCTATCGCGGTGGCTAAAATTTCTACGCCGGGATGATTGCGGCTTAACGGCGTGGCTTTTATGTCAAATAAACTTGGCGCAGTCGAGCCGATGATGACGATTTTGTTAGTGAATTCGTTAGCTTTGCGCTGCTTTTTCTCGCGTGAAAAATCACCATACACCTCGCTAAACCCCACGGAGTGATATGTAAACGGTGCGCCGCGCCAGTTCAGCAAAACGTTCGCTGCACTAGGTTCGGGGTAATGCAAAATCTGCGCGATGCGCAGCGGTAAGGACGGAATTTTCCAGCCATAGTCGTCCAGATAAACAGGGTATTGGCGCGCGATACCGTCGCTATCGGCATAAATGTTGTGCGTGCCTAAACGACCACTTTGCAAGGCAGCGGGGAAAAATGGCAGCACCATCGCCAGCGTCGCGTCGGCTTGTGCATCGGCAAGTTCGACCACGCCAGGAATCATGCTCGGCGTGAGTTGGCTCAAGCCGTCATCATCTGAATTGAGCCGCAACATGGGGAAAAAAGTATTGTCGGTTTTCGCAATCACCGCGTTGAAATACGCGTCGCTGTCGGCGTTATACACATCCGCATCGCTAAACAAAATATCGAACACGATGGCTTTGGGATGCTGCGCTTCGATACCCTCGACGAACTCGCCCAACACCTGACGCGGCCACGGCCAACGCCCGTAATCTTTCGCCATCGCCGCCAAACTGGCTTCGTTAATATCAACAATCACAATGTCAGGATCAGCAGGCGGAACATGCACGCGATAGCGCACCATCAAATCAAACGCGCCTTGTTTCATATTGGCAAATACATGCAAATAGGCGGTATCGGCAATAATCAACACGCTAAAAATCGCCGCCAAATACAAGTAAAAAGCCCCGCGCCACTTGTGCGCCAAGCGGTCAAATAACAAGGCAAGAGTGCGGCGAATTTGATAAGAAATGCGAGCGAAAATGTTCATGGCAGAGAGGCAAAAAACGAGGCGCGCATTATGCGGTAAAAAAATTTTCATTGAGCGCAATAAAAAACCACCCGAAGGTGGTTTTTTATTGCGCTCAATTTCCGACAAACGAAAAGTATAGCGGCAGCTTTTACAAATCTTTTGCGTGTGATGCCAAGTATTTTGCTACGCCTTCAGTCGATGCGCCCATACCTGCTTTGCCTTTGCTCCAACCTGCTGGGCAAACTTCGCCGTGTGCTTCGTGGAATTGCAGCGCGTCCACCATGCGCAACATTTCGTCGATGTTGCGACCTAATGGCAAATCGTTCACCACTTGATGGCGCACTACACCAGCCGCATCAATCAGGAATGAGCCACGGTACGCTACGCCGCCGTCCGCTTCCACGTCATAGGCTTTGCAAATTTCATGCTTGATGTCCGCAATCAAAGGGTAGCGAACTTGACCAATCCCGCCGTTGTTCACTGGCGTGTTTTTCCACGCCAGATGCGTGAAATGCGAGTCGATCGACACACCGATAACTTCCACGCCGCGCGCTTTGAATTCGTCCAAACGATGGTCGAATGCAATGATTTCGGAAGGACAAACAAAAGTGAAATCGAGTGGGTAGAAGAACACCACCGCCATTTTGTTTTTGATGTGTTTGTGCAAGTTGAATGATTCGTTAATTTCGTTGCTACCCAATACAGCGGCTGCGGTGAAATCGGGTGCGGTTTTGCCAACTAATACGGCCATGATGAACTCCTCAATCTAAAAATGTTACGGTTGATGAAACTAAAAAATGTTAAAAAGGCGGCGAAATTTACCAGAACGCGAAGGGCTGTCAACCGCGCGCCGACTAGGGATTAAGCAAACAGGCATTCACCCGCAATCAGGTGAGCGAAAGTTTCGCGGGCGCGCACCAAATGAACTTGATTGCCATCCACCATTACTTCGGCAGCGCGTCCGCGCGCATTGTAATTTGAGCTCATGCTCATGCCGTAAGCACCCGCCGACAGCACCGCGAGTAACGAACCTTCCTGAATGGCGAGACTACGATTGCGTCCGATGAAGTCGCCTGTTTCACAGATTGGGCCAACTACATCAAAATTTTGAGCAACATTTTTTTCTTGTTTGACGGGCACAATCCGATGATAAGCATCGTACAAAGCGGGGCGCATCAAGTCGTTCATTGCCGCATCGACAATTGCGAAATTCTTTTCTTCGCCGTGTTTGAGGTACTCCACGCGAGTTAGCAACACCCCCGCATTGCCCACTAATACGCGACCAGGCTCAAGGATGAGTTTATGGGTGCGACCCGCCAAGGCTTTAAGCAAAGCGGCGATGTAGTCACTAATCGCAGGGGGTGTTTCATCGTCATAGCAAATGCCCAAACCGCCGCCTAAATCAAGGTGCGTGAGCGTAATGCCTTCAGCGGCGAGTTGGTCCACCAACAGTAATATCTTTTCCACGGCGGCGATAAACGGGCTGGTTTCGGTGAGTTGCGAACCGATATGGCAATCCATGCCAGTGATGCGCAAATTTTTCAAACTGTGTGCATGGCGATACAGCGCAATCGCGTCGGTGTAAGCCACGCCGAATTTATTTTGCTTCAAGCCTGTCGAAATATACGGATGAGTTTTGGCATCGACATCGGGGTTGACGCGCAAGCTAATCGCGGCGGTTTTGCCCATGCTGGCAGCAACCGCATTGAGTCTATCCAACTCAGGTGCGGACTCGACGTTGAAGCACAAAATGTTCGCCTCTAACGCCATGCGCATATCGTCGGTGCTTTTGCCTACGCCAGAAAAAACAATTTTTTGCGCTGCGCCACCCGCTGCTAAAACGCGTTGCAATTCGCCGCCCGACACGATGTCGAAACCTGCGCCTAAACGTGCCAACACATTCAATACGGCGAGGTTGCCATTGGCTTTAACCGCGTAGCAAATCAAATGCTCGCGGCCTTGCAAAGCCTGACTAAATTGCTGATACGCATCGGTCAGCGCGGCGCGTGAATAGACGTAACACGGCGTAGAAAATTGCGCGGCGATGTCGGTGAGGGCAACATTTTCGGCGTGCAGTTGAAAGTTTTTTTGCGTGAAATAATTAGACATAAATTTGAAAAAAGTTAAGGCGCAGATGGAGTGTTAGGAACAGCGGAGCTGGCAGGTATGGCGGTAGCAATGGGCGCGCTAGCGGGCAAATATAACCCACCTTTGCGTCCACACCCTTGCATCAACAAAACTAAACCCACGATAATGCAAAGACGTAGCGACATCGCGCGCAACCCGAAAAATTAAAGAGGCGGATTATAAATGACTGAGAGCGAATTCAACCAACTGGCAGACGCGGCGTTAGCAAAAATTGAAACGGCAATTGATGCCTGCGGTGGCGATGTGGAAGGCAATCGCAGCGGCAACGTGCTGGAAGTGGAGTTCGACAATGGCGCGAAAATTATTATCAATCGCCATGATGTGAATCAAGAAATTTGGGTCGCGGCTAAATCAGGCGGCTTTCATTTTGCTTATCAAAATGAGGCTTGGTTGAGTCGGCGCGACGACAGTGAGCTTTACAGCAAGCTAATCGAATTATTCGCCGATCAGCGTGAGCGTTTGACCTTCTAAGCTGCGCCGAACCACTTGCCGCGAAATAATTTTAGACTATCCAAAATACGTAAACCCAAATTTGATTCGCGCACTTCTGGCATCGTTTGCACTTTATGACTGTGCAGTAGCTTAGGTGTTTGCTTGTAGCTTAAATAACGCTGCAATGCAGCATGAACATGCTCTTTTAATAAAGCCACATTGATGGGTTTGGACAAGATACGGAAAACCTGTGCTTGATTGATGAGCTCAATCACCAACTCTGAATCGGCTTTTTTAGTGGTGACGATGGTCAAAATTTGCGGTGTTTCTTGCTTCAATAATTTCAGCATTGAGGTCAGTTCAATCTGACTCGCTTCCACGTCAGCCACCACCACGGCGACTTCTTGTTGTTGCAAAATCAGCATAGCCGCTTCGCTGTCCGAGGCATATAACACGGGGCATAGCGTACCAACCAGCTCGCGTGTAACGCGGAAAATATCCTCATCAGGGGCGATTACCAACACTGCCGCATTCATTTTGGCGGGTAAGACAATCGCCGTACTCTTCGTATCGGCAAGTTCAAGAGCAATGGTGACAGCCTCGGCAACCACACCGTGCAACGCAGCATTATCCCAAGGTTTATTGATGAAGCGATACACTTCACCGTCGTTAATTGAGCCAACAATCGAGGACAAGTCGGAATAACCCGTCAATAAAATACGCACGCTACGCGGCGAAATTTCACGCGAACGGCGCAATAAATCGACCCCTAACATCAAGGGCATACGTTGATCGCTGATAATCACATGCATTTGATATTTGCGTAAAAATTCCAAAGCCTTGTTGCCGTCGGTGGTAGTAAATACGTGGTAACGCTCGCGAAATAAAGACTTCAGGGCGGTCAAGATGCGCTCTTCATCATCCACAATGAGCAAGCGCGCCTTTTTCACACTGGTATCCAAACTAATTGAGCCGCCCGTGTCATCGCTCGCTTGCAACGCTGCCGCTTTGATTTGCACTGTGTGCATCGCTTGCGCCACATTAAGCAAGGCATTGCCATCAAACGGCTTCGCAGCAGAAACACTTGCCATCGTGTCCGCTCCTGGGCTAATTGAATCACGCACGGCTAACTTAAACGCGTCAGAAAATTCGCGTGCACTGGGATAACGATCTTGCGCATTTTTAGAGAGTGCTTTGAGCAACACCTCATCCATTGAAGCAGACAAACTCATATTCAGCATAGAGGGTTTAACGGGATCAACCGCCAACACCTGCTGCATGATGGTCGCGACATTGCCAGTGAAAGGACGATTGCGCGTCAGTAATTCGTAAGCGATGACCGCAATGGCAAATAAATCGACGAGCGGCGTAATCTCTTTACCTAAGAACTGCTCAGGCGACATGTAATGCGGCGTACCCAATAAATCACCCATTTGCGTGAGCGTAGAGGCTTCAACGTGAGCAATCCCAAAGTCATTTATTTTGATGCGTCCATCATTATTGATAAGGATATTGGAAGGCTTAATGTCGCGATGCACCACCTTGTGGCTATGCGCATAACCGATACCGTCGAGAATTTGCGCAATGATTTGACCGACTTCGTGTATCTCGTATTGGTCGCCTTGCGCTAAGTGCTGAGAGAGTGGTTTGCCATGCACCAACTCCATCACGATGTACGCACCTTGCTCGTCCTCTAGGTAGTCATAGATTTGCACAATACGCGGGTGAACTAAACGTCCTACCACTTGCGCTTCCTGACGAAAGCGTTGCAGCAACTCATCGAGCTCCACACCTTGATGCGAGCTTTTGTCGATGCACTTAATCGCCACGCCGCGTGCGATAGCGGCATCCCAGCCACGCCAGACTACCCCCATACCGCCTTTGCCTAATTCGCCTTGAATTTGATACTTACCAATTTGTGTCGGTGCGACCATGATGCTTATCCTTCTAATGCTGCTTCTGCGGGCGGTTTTAATGGTAACCAAATGATAAATTTAGTACCCAGACCAGCTTTTGATTCTGCCTTAATTTTGCCACCGTGTTGTTGAATAATTTTATAAGAAATGGACAAGCCTAAGCCCGTGCCTTTACCAATTTCTTTGGTGGTAAAAAAAGGATCAAAAATCTTCGGCAAAATATCAGCGGGAATACCATTGCCGTTATCCACCACCACGACTTCAACGCCATCGCCAGCCACTTTAGTGATTAAGGAAATTGTCCCCGCTTCGTTTGTCATAGCTTGCGCGGCATTGGTAATCAAATTCAAAAAAACTTGATTGAGCTGCGAAGGAGAACAAGTAATGTTGGGAATTTGTCCGTAATGCTTTTCAACCCGCACTGACTTAAGTAAATGTTTGGCGAGTAACAGCGTGCTATCCAAGCCTTCGTTCAAATTAAATTTAGCGACTTTACTGCGATCTAAGCGACTAAAGTTTTTTAGATTGCCGACAATTTCAGCAACTTGTGCGGTACCGAATAAACCATCTTTAACTAACTCATTTAGATCTTCGATGACGTGTTGCTGTTGCAAACTGACGAGCTGCTCAAAACTTTGCGCAAAACTTTTTGCGAGTGCCTCAGGATTGTTGCCCGCCTTAAGCAGCCCCAACAATTCTTGGCAATGCTGCAAAGCAGCGGCGATACTAGGCATCTGTTCCGAGACGCGTGCCAAACTATTTTTAACATAGGCAAGCGGGGTGTTAATTTCGTGAGCAACTCCTGCCACCATCTGCCCCAAAGAGGACATCTTTTCTGATTGGATAAGCTGCGATTCGGATTCTTTCAAATGCTTCATCGCGGCGGATAACTCTTTAGTGCGAGCCACAACACGATGTTCCAGCATTTGATTCGCCGCCTTAATTTTCAACCCAAAATACGCCAACAAAATCAGGAGCGCACCTGAGTAATACACCAAGTAAATACGATAGCGTTCTTTCTCTTGTAAGGTTTCATCGAGCTCGTTATTGAATGACAACGTCATATTGACCAAGCGCGGCCCTGAGGTCAGCACTTCGAGCTGACCATATAAAGCCAGCTCGATTGGGATATGTTTTTGCATCAAATGCAAGGCATCGAGCAACTGCTGGACACGCTCAGTTTGCACCCCAGCTTGCAAAAGCTGCGCCGCCTCAGTTAGCGCGCTGCTTTGCGCTTCTTGCGCTTGAATAAAGTATTGCGGCGCAATACTTAACAGTTTATTTAAGGCCGCTTGATAAGTAGGCGACAAAGCGTTGCTATCAAAATCACTCAGTTCGTGCGCGTTTTTCAAGAGCAGTTGCAAAGCGGTTTTATTGAGCTGATTTTCAGCTTTGTATTGCTCGACCAAGTCGGCTTTATTGTGAATTGCCTGACGCAGCTCGGTGAGTCCCGAACGCAAGCTCGTGCTGCTGGTGCGCTGCGCCATACGCGTAATGTCACGCAACGCCTTATCGCCCGCATCAACGCGGTTATAGGTTTCAGCCGCCCCTAAAGATAAATCTATGCGCGCGCGCTGCACCTCAAAATCCCAACGATTATCAATATCTTTTAGCTCACTTAACAAACCCATCACTTCGTTTTGCTCATGCAAATCGACCGCTTGCGTTTTGTTATAGAGAAAAGCCAATACGCCTAACAGCACCAACACCACCAGTCCCGTCAAAGTGTTTTGCATCAACTCTGGTTTTTCCATGTTCGCCACCCTGTAATTTTTTAGTTGCGAGGCAAAAAACACAACGCATCTAAAAAGTTTGTAGGACATTTTTGACACGCTGAATATGGACGTGAAGATACCTGAATATGCTCAGGCTGAGCACGCGAAAAATATCTAGGCCGTTAGGTGTTCGCGGCGAACTTAAGCGAGTGCAATCGCTTTGAGTTCGGCGCGATGCTTAAGGTAATCAGGGCACGCCAATCTCACTTCAGCCCAAAATGCGGCGGAGTGATTCATCTCACGCAAATGCGCTAGCTCATGCACCACCACATAATCAATCAAATGTGGCGGCAATTTAATCAGCTGCAAATTGAAGCGCAGCGTGCCACTGGCGGTGCAGCAGCCCCACAAGGTTTTTGCGGTAGAAATCTCAATGCGCAACGGCACGACCGCCATTAACGCAGCGTAGTGCGCGCAACGATCGGTAAATAATTGCAAGGCTTGGACGCGATACCACAGCGTGACGGCGCGCTCGATATGCACCTCGCTCGCATGGGGTTTTACAAAAACATGCAGTGCGTCATCGCGTCGTTGCGCCGCCGCCACAAAGCTGCCGCGCTCGACGCGCAAAGTCAGCAGCTCGCCTAAATAATCCAGCGCTTCGCCGTCTTGCCAAGTCGCTTTAGCCAATGGCAGCCGCGCTTGCCAGCCTTGTAGCTTTTCCACCACCCATACGGCTTTTTCATTCAACACACTGTCCAACCACAGCTCAGATGCGCGCAACGGCATACTCACCGTTAAGCCGCGATCGTCGATGCGCAGCCCAATACTGCGGCGTTTACTACTACGTTTTAAGGTGTAAGTAATGTGCTGCCCCGCCAGTAAAGCGGCGCGCTGCTCGGTCGAGGGGGGCGCGGCAGAGGACATCAGCCTAGCGTCTCCATCTCGGCTTCTATCCACGCTTCGACTTGGGCGTTAAGTTGAGCCGCATCCAACCCCTTGCTGGCAATGGGTTTGCCGATGCTCAAGGTAATCGTGCCAGGATGTTTGATAAAGGCATTGCGCCCCCAAAATTTGCCAGCGTTATGCGCGACAGGTAACACTGCTGCGCCGCTATGTGCCGCCAATAACGCGCCGCCGATTTTGTATTTACCGCGTACGCCATACGGCATCCGCGTGCCTTCGGGAAACAGCACCACGCTAAAACCTTGCTGTAATTTTTGCTTCCCTTTTGCTAATAGTTGTTGCATTGCCGCTTTGCCCTTGCCGCGATTGAGCGCAATCGGGCTGGATAAGGCCAGTAACCAACCGAAAAAAGGCAGCCATAACAACTCGCGTTTAACCACCCAAACGTGCGGAGGCAAGACTAATTGCAAGGCTAAGGTTTCCCATGCCGATTGATGTTTGCTCAACACCACACAGGCTTCTGCGGGAATATTCTCTGCGCCGCGCACTTGCATTTTGATGCCACAAATCACGCGCAACAGCCATAGCACACCATGCGCAAAACCGATTAAAACCCGATACCGCCAGTGCGCATTGAGCAAAAAAATGAACGGAGTGAGCAGCGCGTATAAAACGGTATAAATAATTTGCGCAATGAGAAAAATAATGGAGCGAAGTAATTTCATAATAGCGATGCGACCATGCTGGAAAGATTAGCAAAAATTTGAGTGCCGTCGGGCAAGCCGCCGCCCGCTTGGGTTTTCGTGCCTTTACCCGTCAACACCAAATACGGTTTTGCGCCCAATGCCGCACCCGCTTGCAAGTCGCGTAAAGAGTCGCCCACCGCTGGCACATTTTTTAAGCTGACGTTGTAGCGCGCAGCGATTTCTTCAAACATGCCTGATTTAGGTTTGCGACAGGCGCAATGGCTATCCTCGGTATGCGGGCAAAAAAACACTGCGTCGATACGCGCCCCCACTAATGCCGCCGCCTTGTGCATTTTGTCGTGTATGGCATTGAGCGTGGTCATGTCAAATAAGCCACGCCCTACGCCCGATTGATTGGTTGCTACGGCGACGCGATAACCTGCCTGATTCAAGCGCGCGATGGCTTCCAAACTGCCTGGAATCGGTTGCCATTCAGCAGGCGTTTTGATGAACTGGTCAGAGTCAAAATTGATTACGCCGTCGCGGTCGAGAATAATAAGTTTCATGTTTTTTAGAGGGTAAATGTTGTATGGAACAGCTCTGCATGCATCAGTGCGACCTCGCTTGTAGGAGACCGATTTATCGGGCGATAGCTCACGGTCAGCATCGCCCGATAAATCGACCTTCTACAAAACCTGCTAGCCACTACAGGCTGGCAGCGACCCGCGCTATTAAGCCGCCAGTTTAGAAATGTCCGCCGCTTGGTTCATCAAGCCGCCGAGCTCTTGCAGCAACGCGCCGCGATTGATGCGCAACTCAGGCTCTTTACACATCACCATCACGCCATCAAAAAAGTCATCAATAAAGGGTTTGAGTGTGACTAAAATTTTCAGGTTTTGACCATAATCGCCGCGCGCTAAATACTCGTTTGCCATCGGTTTAATGTCTTGCATCGCGCTGTATAAATCGCGCTCGGCAGCTTCCTGCAACAAAGCTGTTTGTACCGTTGCGGTATGCATTTGCTCACCTAATTCTTCGGCGTTTTTACGCATGATGTTTTGCACGCGCTTGTTTGCTGCCGCCAATTCTTTCGCGGTTGAGAGTGCGGCAAAAGTGCGTACCCCTTGTAAGCGCGGCAACACTTCGTGAGTACGACCTGCCAGCACCGCCAATACCGCGTCGATATGCGCAACTTCAAACTCACGTTCACGCAAATAATTGCGTAAACGTTCTATCACAAAGTGCTCAACCTCCTCTGCCACCTTGGCATTTAACAAACCCGCCGGGAAATTATTTGCGGCTAATTTGAGCAAAGCGGCTAGGGATAAATCTAGCGGCGTTTCAATCAAAATGCGCAAAATACCCAGTGCGTGGCGACGTAAACCAAACGGGTCTTTATCGCCCGTTGGCACTTGTCCGATACCATAAATCCCCACTAAGGTTTCCAATTTGTCAGCGAGTGCCACCGCGCAAGCAATCGGCCCTTGCGGTAAAAAGTCACCCGCAAAACGAGGGCGGTAATGTCCTTCAATCGCGTCCGCCACGAGCTTATGTTGTCCATCATGCAAGGCGTAGTAACGCCCCATGATGCCTTGCAATTCGGGGAATTCGCCGACCATGTCGGTGAGCAAATCGGCCTTGGCCAAACGCGCCGCGAGTATCGCTTGTTCTTTGTCAGCATTAAGCAAACGTGCAATCGTGCCTGCCAGTTTTGCCACGCGCTCGGAGCGTTCTAGTTGCGTGCCGAGCTGGTTGTGATAGACCACTTTTGCCAAGCCTGGCACGCGCGACTCCAAGGTCTTTTTACGATCTTGATTAAAGAAAAATTTAGCATCGGCTAAACGCGGCCGCACCACGCGCTCATTACCCTGAATCACCAAGCTAGCATCGGCAGGATGGACATTGGCAACAATTAAAAATTTGTTGCTCAGCTGACCTGTTTTGTCGAGCAACGGGAAGTATTTTTGGTTCGCTTTCATGGTCAAAATCAAACACTCTTGTGGCACTTCCAAAAAGCTCGTCTCAAACTGTCCCAACAACACATTGGGACGCTCCACCAGACCCGTGACTTCATCAAGCAAGGCTTCGTCCTCAATCACCTTGAGCTGTTGAGCGGCGGCAATAGCGTGCATTTGATGGCTAATTTCGCTACGACGTTGTTCAAAACTCGCAATTACCGCGCCGTCTTGTTCGAGCTGTTGCGCGTAGTGATACGCATCTTTAAGAATAATTTTGGACGCACTGGCTTCAAAGCGATGTCCTTGCGTAACGCGCCCTGCCAGCAGCCCTAAAGCATTGACCGCGACTACGTCTTCGCCATGCAACGCCACTAAGCCTTGTGCGGGGCGCACAAAATTAACCGTCTCCCAACCATCAGCTAATTGATAGCTCATCACTTTGGCAATCGGCAATTTGCTTAAGGTCTCGCTCAAGGCTTTTTGCAAGCCCATCGCTAAGGGTGCGCCACGCGCCACTGTGTCATAGAACAACGCTTCCGCCTTGCCATCCTGCGCGCGCTTCAGTTGTGGCAACGCGCTCGCATCCGCGCCCAAGCTGGCTAATTTTTTTAACAAGGCGGGGGTCGGCTCGCCCTGCGCTGTCAAGCCCACGCTGACAGGCATGAGTTTGTGCGCCACCGCTTTGTCAGCGGCTTGATTCAACACTTCTTTAACCACCACCGCTAAACGACGCGGCGTGGCGTACCAAACGAACTCGGCATCGGCAGCCGCCAAACCTTGTTCTTGCAAACTAACGGTCAGTCCAGCAGCAAAACTTTCGCCAAGTTTTTTCAGCGATTTGGGTGGTAATTCTTCAACTAATAATTCCACTAATAAATTTTTGCTCGTCATGCTACTGCTCCTGTTTGCTTACTATTACTGGGCTTATTGGCTTTCAAATTTAATTGAGCTAACACTTCATCCGCCCAATTTTTCGGTGCCATCGGAAAGCCTAATTTGGCGCGACTCGCCAAGTATTCCGCCGCCACGCTGCGCGCTAAATTACGGATGCGCCCCATGTAAGTGGCACGTTCGGTAACCGAAATCGCGCCGCGCGCGTCCAGCAAATTAAAGCTGTGTGCGGCTTTCAGCACTTGCTCGTAAGCGGGCAACGCCAGTTGATTGTCCATTAAATGTTTTGCCTGTTTTTCATGCGCGGCAAACGCCTGCAATAAGAACTCCACATCGCTGTGTTCAAAGTTGTAAGTCGATTGTTCGACTTCATTTTGGTGATACACATCGCCGTACGAAACGCCGTCCGTCCAGACCAAGTCATAGACACTTTCCACACCTTGCAAATACATCGCCAAACGTTCTAAGCCGTAAGTAATTTCGCCTGTAATCGGCTTGCAATCTATCCCGCCAACTTGTTGAAAATAAGTAAATTGCGTGACTTCCATACCGTTTAGCCAAACCTCCCAGCCCAAGCCCCACGCGCCTAAAGTTGGGTTTTCCCAATCGTCCTCAACGAAGCGGATGTCATTTTTTTTCAGGTCAAAACCCAAGGCTTCGAGCGAGCCTAAATACAAATCGAGAATGTTCGCAGGGGCAGGTTTGAGCATCACTTGAAACTGGTAATAGTGCTGCAAGCGATTCGGATTTTCGCCATAACGACCATCTTTCGGACGGCGCGAAGGCTGCACATACGCTGCCTTCCAAGGTTCAGGCCCTAGGGCGCGCAAAAAAGTTGCAGTATGCGATGTGCCCGCGCCGACCTCCATATCGTAAGGCTGCAACAGCGCGCAGCCCTGTTTGTCCCAATAGCTTTGCAAGGTCAGAATGATTTGCTGGAAGGTCAGCCCGGCACGGCGTAGCAGGGCAGGCTCAGATGCGCGAGTGGACGCAAGATTGGAATCAAAATTTGGCATGGCAGGAAGGAGACATTTTTAGAAGGCGCGCATTTTACCGAGTTTTACCCTGCACGGTTTGCTCAGGGCGATGATTTTTGGGCAGCTATCGCGCAAGAAATCACATGCCGACAAAACCCATGTTGCCCCCACACGAGCGAAAAATTCTCGTATATTGCGCTCCCGCTTCTCTCCGTATTAAACATCGCCATGTTGGATTTCACTGAATACAGCAAAATTTTTATCAGCTTATTCGCCATCGTCGATCCCATCGGCATCATCCCCATCATCATCGCGCTCACGGCAGGCTATACCGCACAAAAACGCGAGCAGGTAGGGCGCGTCGCATCGCTGACGGTGTTCTTAATTTTGTTGGTTGCATTGTTTGTTGGCACCGCCTTGCTAAACTTTTTTGCCATCAGCATTCACTCCTTCCGCACTGCTGGCGGAATTTTAATTTTGCTCATGGCAATCAACATGCTGTTGGGCGATAAACCAAAAATGACGCGCGAAAAAAACAACGAAGGGGATGCCACTGCCTCCGTCGCCATCGTGCCGCTGTCCACCCCGCTACTAGCTGGCCCCGGCGCAATTAGCACGGTGATACTCGATGCCCACAAAGGCGCGGGCGTGGGACATATTGGCGTGATGGCAATGATTTTGTTGCTGCTCAGCGTGAGCGTGTGGCTGACTTTTTTAATCGCGCCATGGGTGTCGCAACGCTTAGGCAAAGTGGGGAGCAACATCGTCACGCGTTTGATGGGTTTGCTACTCGCCGCGATTGCGGTGGAATTTATTGCTGGTGGCTTGCGCGGCTTATTTCCCGTGCTGAACTAGGGTGCTTGCCACTCTGGCAAAGGCTCGTAGGCAAAGAAATATGGTGTGACGCGGATAGATTTTAGTAAACCACCCTCACTGGGACGCTGGCTTAAACGCTGGATGTCCGCGTCATTCAGTGCTTGAATTTTTGCCGCATCGCGCACCCGATTAAACACTCCGTTGCGCCACTGAAACACCTCATTGAGTTTTTGCAAATAGCTGTAAGCGTGATGGTTATCATTGTAGTAATCATCAAATTTATTGCGCCCTAAATAGATGGCATTCGAGCCTTCGTAGCCAGTTTTTTGGTAACTGGTGGAATCGGTGTTCAACATATAAATCCAATCTCCTGGCACAAAATTCAGTGGCATCACATCGGGTTTTATTTTCAATAATTTGCCAGGGCGATTGAATTCTTGCGGATCAAAATCAGCTTCAAAATCCCACATGCGCGCGGGCTCTATGCCCGTCAGCGGCTCGTGGTCAGCGGATAAGCGCGCTTCGATTAAACGCACTTGCGCGGGCGATTTTTTAATGCGGCGGTAATAGTCCAACACACCTTGTATCACCACCAATTTGGTCGCGGTATAACAACCTATCGCATATTTTTGTTGATTGAAAAACACATCGTTGAGTGCATCGTGCAAGGCAACACCTGCTTTCGGGGTGCCTTGCGACCAGTAATGTTCATTCCATTGCGCAGCATCGCCATCGGGCCACCCCCAGGTTAAGTTTTCTGCCCATGCCACGGTGTTTTGGCGAATTGCGACATGGTCTTTGAGTGCCGTGATGTCGCAGGCTTGTTCACTGAATTCGGTGACACGCCCATGCTGCAACAACGCCAGCACAATCTCTTTTTGAGAAACGGTATGGATTTTTTTGTTGCGTCCTAATGCGGCAGGCAACACCACCCACTCATCGTGAATATGCAGCTCAGCACGGGATTTTAAGGTCAGCGTATTCACCTCATCAGCCGGCGTATTCAAGCTGTAACGCAACACACCTTGGCTCGCATCGCGATTTTTTATCACCCACTGCGGTGCGATTTTGAGCGCGGCAAAATAGCGCGTCATGTCCTGCTCAAGGCGATCGAGCTGCGCGGCTGAACACACAAAACGAATACCATCTTCGCTAAGACTAGCAAGGGGTTTATAGATCTGATTGAGTTGCGCGGGAGAGCTGGCGTAGGCGGAAAACGACAGTATGAAGCAGCTATAAAACAGGAGATTTTGCAAGAATGACATGGGGTGGCAGCTAGATATTTTTGTGCGTAGATTATCGCACTGATAGATTGCAACACTGTTACGTTTTAAGAAATAGCTGCGCTTAATACTCACCAATGACTTTATCAATCGCAGGTTTGATTTTGGCGCGATCGAGCAGATTCAAAGTTGCAACGGGCGTTTTGAGCCGACTGTTATCAATCGCAAAAATCTCATCCGTCGAGAGCACCAATAAACCGTATCCCGCCACCTCGACCAACGGAGCCATAATGGGCACCGCCGTCGCATTACTGCGCAAAGGAATTACCACGGTCGCGCAAGTTTTACTGCTGATGTGATTATTTTGTACTGCGACGAGATAAGGGATTTCTGATTTTTTTGCACCCGGATTCGGGTAAATATCGAATTGTGCCAAAACTAAATACGCTCAAATTCACTGCCAGCCAAACCTGTGCGCTGCATGTCAGCACCGTGCTGTAGCAAACTCGCGCTATTGCGTTCTGCCCAAGCACGATTTTCAAACTCCTCCAACATGCGCGCCAATAATTGCTCGGCTTGCGCAGAAAAATTAAGCTGTTGCTTATACGGCTCTAATCTATCCAACAAATTTTGATTGATGGACAAAGACAAGCGACCTTTTTTAGCCGTTAAATCGTAATGAGTTTGCATATTTATTTTCTCCAAACAGGAATGCGCATAATCATACGCAGCAAGCTGCATCTAGACAAGCTGCATATAGAAAATGTCACTCGCCAAAGTGGCACGCTTGGTTTTTAAGCTGCCGCAATCAACGCTAACTTTTTTTCTCGGCTGAGTTTTTTAATCGCGATTTCGCGTTTGCTGGCAGCCGAACGATCCTCGCGGAGCTCCTGATAAACCAGCACCACGGGCGTGCGATTGCGCGTGTATTTCGCGCCTGTGCCATCGTTATGCGCGTCTAGCCGTTTCGCTAAGTCGTTGGTAATCCCGCAATACAAAGTCTCGTCGGCGCAACGCAATAAATAGCAATACCAGCTCATCGTATGCGTCGCAGCAAAGCCACGCCCAGCATGGCAATCAGCAATGTCAGCACCGCCGCATTACCCCATCTAACATAAGGTGTGCTGCCCGTATAACCTTGCGCGCTGCCTTGCAACACGCCCTCTTCGTGCTGCGCTAATTGCTGCAAAATTTTGCCATCCACATTGATGATGGCAGTCACGCCGGTGTTGGTGGCGCGCAACATCATGCGCCCCGTTTCAAGCGCGCGCAGTTGCGAGATTTGATTGTGTTGTGCGGCGGCGATGGAGTGTCCGTACCAAGCGTCATTGGTAACATTGACCAGCAGCGTAGCAGCAGGCAGCGCATTGATAATTTCCTCGCCGAACACATCTTCATAGCAGATGTTCACCGCCACCTGTTGCCCCGCCAAAGCCAAGGGATATTGCGCTGCGCCGCCGCGCGCCAAGTCACCCATCGGGATATTTAACACGCCGTTAATCAGCCAGCCCAATGCATCACGCAGCGGAATAAATTCACCGAACGGCACGAGGTGAGTCTTGCGGTAATGCTGCTCGGCGGCGTACGCATTTTCCGACGCACCGAGGGCAAACACGCTGTTGTAATAACGCCCATTGTCTTTGTCGAATGAACCAATCAACACATCGCCCGCATTGAGTTTAGCGTGCTCGCGAATTTGTGCCAGCAACTGCTGCGGCACTTCGCTGCGCAACAACGGGAATGCGCTTTCAGGCAACACGGTGAGGCGCGCATTCGTGCTTAAAATTTGGCGGCGATAGGTCTCCAGCGTGCCGATTAACGCGTCTTCGTTGAACTTCAAATCTTGCGCGATATTGCCTTGCAGCAACGCCACGCTAAACGGCTCGCCCTGTGGCTGCGTCCATTGCACGGTGCGCAACGCTCCACCAAGCAACCATAAACTAAACAACAGCATCACTAAAAAAAACACCGTTCGCCCTGAGCTTGTCGAAGGGTTGGTAAGCAACTTGGCACAGACTTCGACAGGCTCAGTCCGAACGGATTTTGAAATTTTCACACTCTCGCGCACTTGCCAAAGCCAAGCCAATAATCCCGCGCTCAACGCAGCAAACAGCGACACACCATACACACCCAACACGGGCGCAAATCCCGCCAGCGGACTGTCGCTGTGCGCATAGCCCAAGGTCAGCCAAGGAAAGCCCGTAAACAACAGGCCGCGCAACCATTCGACCAGCACCCAAACAGCCGGCATCACCAGCAATAATTTTAGCCTGGGCGTGCCGTGTAAACGTGCTTGCACATAGCCTGCCAGCGCGGGCAGCAACGCCAAAAATGCCGCGAACAAAATGATGGCGGGCAGCGATAAATACATCGGCATCGCGCCATAATCGTGCAAGGCGACATAAATCCAGCTCACCCCACTGGTGAAAAAACCTAAGCCAAAACACCAGCCTAATGTCACTTGCGCGCGCACCGATGCCGCGCGTGACCACAGCGTAAACAACACCGCGAGTGCCAATATCGGCAAGGGATAACAGCCAAACGGCGCAAAGCCCAACACGCACGCCGCGCCCGCCAATAAAGCGATGAAAGTATTTTTAGACATGTGTTTCATAAGCAAAATATTTATGAAAAAAATCTCGCACACGATAACCGCGAGCGAGATTTTTTATTTACCAATTTGTGCACAACTAAACAATATCTAGCTGTTACAACGCGCGACTACCACTTAATTGCAGACAGCAATTCTGGAGAGCCAAACTCTTGTAGTTTTGCATTGCTACGCGAAAAGTAACCATCCCAAAAGGTTTTCAATGCTGCCAAAGTTTTGGGATCGCGATAGAGCGCATTTTTACTTTGCGCTTCTTTTTGCTCTGGCATCATGCCTGCCCCCATCACATACACACCCGCACCCGCAAAATCACCCAGTAAATTATTGCCTTCAACGATTTTTAATTCTTTAGCCGCATCAATTTTGCGTACCGCATTCTTCGCATAAAAGCTGCTTATGGTTGAATTTTCCAACATGTCAGAAACCAATAAAACCTGTTTATTTTTGACCTGATTTTCTTTCACCAAATGAGAAATTTCCGTCATGCTAGCAATTACATCTGACTTGGCTAAATCTGCCGAACTGCCTTGCAATGCCTTGCCAACAGCATCCAGTGCCAGCTTAACGCCGTAGCCATACTGACCTTTCATGCAGGCATCAAATTTTTGCAACGCGGGTACGCTTACATCATCGCGAATTTTTTTATCTGTAATGGTTTCTTCCAACACGCCCGTCGCTAAATGACTCATGTAGTGACCTTGCGAAAATGCCGAAAACCCAAATACCGAAAAGCCCATTCCGACTTGCAAGTTGTGCTTAATGATGTCGGCCAATGAGCTTTTTAAGTTGTCATCCAACACCACCGTTTGGTCAATAACCAAGTACAACCAGCGTTGTGGCTCTGCTGATTTTTGCCCCATTTTCGGATTCGCTGCATAGCAACTCGGCACTTGGTTTTGCGGGGCGGCGGCCTGTGCGACCGCGCTTACGCTGATAAGAGCGACTAAACTAATAATTGTGGTGAGTGCTTTCATCATTAGTCTTCCATTGCGCTTAATAATTCAGCACGGCGCTTGGCATCTTCCACCCCAGCTTCTTTATTGGCTTTGCGCATAGCTTGCACTTCACCCAACACAGCTGTCGGCAACGCTGCCAAATAGGCCTGACGATCTTCGCCAGGCCCCATGGCTTCAATTTTCTCGACGTGATTAGCAATGACTGAATTTGAGTTTGCCATAGCCACACTCGCAACAGCTTGTTGCGGTGCGAGTGCAGAGGCGACAGGCTTATCTTGCGCTGTACCGCCATTAATCATCAAACTCAAATTATTTTTCTGCGTTTCCATTAAATACTCATCAAAAGTTTTACTCAAACGCAGGCTCTTATTGGATTGTTGTTCCGCCATTTTTTGTTGCAAGTGTTGCAAGGCAGCTCGTGCCACTTGAGCAACAGGATCCATACGCTGAACCAAGCTATCGTAAGTTGATAAACCGCTCGTTAAACGATAAGCCTCTTTACTTTCTTTGCCCGCAAAGCCGTATTTATAGCCCGCGAAAATACCAACAATTTGTGTGACCACAAAAATAAACCCTAGCATCACAAAAGCGGCTAATCCTTCGCTATTGGTTGCTGCGCCTTGTTCTTGAATTGCTTTTTTGTCAGCTTCAGATTGCACTTGCGCAACATCACTCGGCAAGCCGCTGGCGAAAGGGTTGCTACTATCTACGCTGGCTACTGAATGCGATAAATTTGCAGTTTCTTTAATGGTTGCCGCTTCTAAATGCTGGTAACGCATCCAAGTTGAAGCAAAAGCAATCACGACAATAACCACGGCTGCGATGTAAACCATTAAGTAACTTGGTTTTGCGCTGCCAGAACCCGCTACACGACTGGCACATTGGGTATAACTCTTCATTGCATTGTCAGCGTGCTGATCATCATTCAGCGCGACGTTATGCGACAAAGCACCGATTTGCCCATCATCACGCCACTCTTTGTTGCAGCCCGCCAACAGGCTGCTGCGGTATAACTGGTGACCTGCCGCGTGCGTAATCAAAACCAAAATCACGCACAACACAAATACGATACCGAACATCAACATTTGGCGAGTAGATTCACTGCCTTCGGTTGCCATCCATGTACCTAGTAAATACGAGAAGCCCAAGCCTTCCGCAACAACTAACATTGCCAGTAAGGCGGCGAGCCAAATTTTCAAAGGTGAGCGACCTAAGTCCTGTGCCTTTTTCAAATACAAAATATTTTGCTCGAATTTGTCAGCAGTCGTGAGCGTAAAAAATTGTTTGTAATCGTGACACAGGCGACGCTCTGAGTTCGTCCAATCATTATCTCTGGCGAAGCGAGTCGTATCTTTTGCAAGGCGCGAAATCGTGCCGATAACAGGCATCGAGTACCAATGATCTAACCATAAGTAATTAGTGCGAACTAAGTAGGTAAATAACACTACAGCAGCGATGCTTGAAATCACGCTGACGGCTAATAGATGCTGACTAAGATATTCCACTGTAAATCCTCTTTTTTTAAGTTAATTAACGTGCCAATCGAGCTGCGTAAACGGCACGATAAGTTTGTTGGTTT
>JAVHQO010000125.1:0-11199 GCA_036171175.1 Gallionella sp. | reverse complement strand
GCAAGTGTCGCGTCTCGCCCATGTCGCTATGCACAAGTCGCGGCGGATGACGAGTTAGCGCAAATGTTCGCCGCTCATGCGCAAGCTGAATGTGTGCCGCTGGGCGCGCACTGGCAGCCTGTGCAAGGTGCGCAGTTGTTGCTGTTTAGCGGGCTGCGCAGTGCGCTGCAAGGTGGCGATTTACAGACTTGGCGCGAGGCGTTGCAGCAGTTTGAAAAGCATTATGCGCAACCGTTGTTAGCGGCGTTGCGGGGGGGACAGATTCAAACTTTGCAAGTGGATGTTTTGGCGGGTGAACAGTCGGCGCGTTTTCTGTTGAGTCGCGCCGCGACTTGGCGGATGTGGCGACGCAGTGTCGCTTTGGCGGCATATTCAAAAAATTAACGAGCAGGAGGAAACATGGATTTTTGGCAGAGCGTAATCGCATTTTTTTGGCAAGCTGAATCGTTACTGGTGGTGATGATGGCGTTGGGTTTGGCGGTGCTGCTGTATCAGTTTCATACCGAGGCGCGCCGCAGCATCGTTAATACGCTGAGTTTTTTCCTCGTGTGTTTATTCGGGCAATTTGTCAGCGGACTGCTGTTTGCGATGTCGTTTGTGCAAGCTGCCACCACGCTGCGTGAGGCGTTTCTCATCGGCGGAGGGATTGCCTTAATACGCTTGTGGGGCTTGCTGGTGTTCCGTTTGGTGTTGCCCATTGCGCATGTGTCGCCGCCGCGCATTGCCGAAGATTTTTTCGTCATCATCGCCTATCTCGCTTGGGGCTTAGTGCGGCTGCGTTACGCAGGCTTGGATTTGGGCAGCATCGTGGCGACTTCGGCGATGATGACGGCGGTGGTGGCGTTCGCCATGCAAGACACGCTGGGCAACATTTTGGGCGGCTTGGCGTTGCAGCTAGACAATTCGGTAGAGATTGGCGACTGGATTAAAGTCGATGATATTTCGGGACGCGTGGTGGATATACGTTGGCGTTCGACGCTGGTGGAAACGCGTAATTGGGAGACCGTGGTGTTCCCCAATAGTCAGTTGATGAAAAATAAATTTTTGGTACTGGGCAGGCGCGCCGATCAGCCTGTGCAATGGCGACGCTGGGTGTGGTTTAACGTCAGTTTAGGTACTACGCCGACCAAAGTCGTGACGGCGGTGGAAGATGCCATTTGGCACGCGGAAATTAACAATGTGGCGAAATCGCCCGCCGCAAGTTGCGTGCTGATGGAAATCGACAAAGGCTGCGCGCGTTACGCTTTGCGCTATTGGTTGACTGATTTGAGCGTGGATGACCCGACCGATGCGGCGGTGCGTTGGCATGTTTATACCGCGCTGGAGCGGGTCGGTATCAAGCTCGCGGTTGAAGAGCAAAACGTCCATTTCATCAAAGAAAACGAGAAGTACGAAGAAGCCGTGCAGCAACGCGAATTAGCGCGGCGAATTAAAACGCTGCGGCGTGTTGAATTGTTCCAGCAACTTAGCGAGGATGAATTTAATCATGTTGCTTCGCGCCTGAAATACGCGCCGTTTGCCAAAGGCAACGTGATTACCAAACAAGGTACGACTGGGCAGCATTGGCTGTTTATTATTTTGAGCGGCGAGGCAGAAATTTATTTGGAAGGTGCGAATAGTGAGCGGCGCATCGTCAATGTGTTAAGTAAAGGCAGTTTTTTTGGCGAAATGAGTTTGATGACAGGCGCACCGCGTCGCGCTTCAGTGATTGCAAAAACCGATGTGGAATGTTATCGCTTGGACAAGGTCGATTTTGAGCAAGTGCTGCAAGCTCGTCCTGCCATTGCCGACGCGATTTCGCATGTCTTAGTCGAACGTGCTGCGCAGCTCAATAGCGCGTTACAAAATCTTGATGAAGAAAGCAAATACAATGAAATTCATAAACAACACTCCGAAGTGTTGCTGACCATTAAGCGATTTTTTGGTTTGTAGATAGGGCTGGGATTGGCACGCCTAACCCTGTAGGTGCGCAATTTACTGGCGCGGTGTTTTTTATACGGCTGCCCGATAAATTGCTCTGCTATTTGCTGCTTAAAACTCTCTAATCCACAACAGTTTTGTCACCGCGCCATTGCGTTCTAGCAGGGCTTGCATATCCAAGCGGGCGCGATTCATTTGTACTTTTCCATTGATTAAAAAATAACTACTGGTCACGCTAAAACTATTGGCAGTAAAACGCTTGCCCGCGAGTCTGTTGGTGACGGCATTTAGGTCGTTAAAGCTGGCGGATTTACGCGCACCAACCAGCAGTTGCGCCTCACTGAGCGACAGATTATTGACCAAGGCGGCAATCACTAGCGCGTCAGCGGTGTTGATATTGACCGCGCTGCTACGCGGTAAAAAAATCACCAGTGGGCTGAGTTTGGCGAGCAGCGCAGGCGAGTAGCCTGGGATGGCGAGTAAATCGTCAACTTGGCTAAAGCCTATTGTTTGCGCGCTGCTGAGCGATGTGCTGAGCGGTGGTGTGACTACGGCGGCCGGTATAGCAGAGAGGCTGTTAGTACGTTGCATGATGCCCTCGCTCATTATCTTGGGCGGGCTAGCGTTGGCGGCCGGCATAAATGGGACAACATTTTGCTGGGCGGCTTGCGTCATGGCTTGCGCGGTTTTTTGTGCGAGTTGCGTATCGACATTGAGCAAGCTGAGTAGGCGTGCATATTGGGCGACGGCTGCGCTATCTATCAGGCCATTCGGGCATAAATTGGTCAGATTAAAACGCGCTTGCGCATCGCTGATTTGCCCTGCTAATTTGGTGTCGCCGATGTCGCTATCGACTTTGCCGTTCTCTACATATTGATCAAGCCGCGTGTCGGCGAGTGGCGTAGCCCACGGTTCATCGAGGTTGTCGATGGATGAGTACTTTGCGTCTTCGCGCACAATGAGGCTCGCCCAATCCAATGCGCCGCGCAAAATCCATTGCTTTTGTAATTGCAGGCGTTGGTTCTCGATCAGACGCACTTGCACTTGTTGTTGCCAAAACAAACTTGCCACGATAGTCAGCGCGAGCGTGGTGAGCAGCAATGCCATGATGACCGCCACGCCTTGCTGGGATTGCCTTAGCTTGATAGCGCGCGGCTTCATATTGCACCCAATAAAAACACTTTGATTAAAGCGTTATCTTGTTGCGGTAGTTGCAACACCACTTCTAAGCCGCTTGCCGTCATGCCATTGGCGAGACTGGCGATAACCGCCGCATCCATGTTGGGTTGCCATGCCACGCCACCGCTTAGCCACACGCGCAAGGTCATCGCGTTGAGCTCATTTTTTAACAGCACAGCAGGGCTGTTGTCAGTGTTGTTTAAGGCGGTAAGCCACAGTCTGTCAAGCTCGGCTAAGTCACGTGTGGCAGGCGATTCGCGGCGCGTCAGTTTGCCATCGGTAACGCGATAGCTGACCACTTGCACGCGTGTTGGCTGCGCGTCGGTAAATACGGTACGCACCAGCGTGAGCTGGTTCGCCAGCACGTGCAGCGCGGGACGATTGGCAATCAGGCTGTTAGGGGCGAGATGCGCGGTGTCGCTTTGCATTTGTGCAAACGCCAGTTGCATTCCACGCGTTTGCTCTAGCTCTAAATTTAACGCCGTGCGCGAGCGCACGATGCTGTCCAAGCCGCGCCAGCCCATCACCGCGACTAAACCCAAAATGCTAATCGCGACGAGCAGTTCGACGAGGGTGAGACCGCGCTGGCTGTTTGGTGTGAAGGAGCACGGAGCGGAACGACCGAGACATATCTTATAGGTAGGCGAGGGAGTGAGCACTGCGCGACGCAGCGAGCGTAAGGGTCGATGCGTAAGCATCGGGATACCCTCGGCCTGCCCCTTGCGGGTGAATCGAGTCGCGCAGTAGGTTTGCGGCTTATTGCGCATTTGACACCACCTGCGTGAGTTTGATAATGCGGCGGCTGTGCGCTGCGTCATACACGCTGACTTCGACGCGACGGAAAAATGGATTGGGTGTAGTTAAAACTTGTTCATCGCACAGCAGCGGTAGTTCGCCTTGCTGACAATTAAATTGACGACTGCCTAGCGCGGGGAATTCATGCGCTAAGCGAATTTGCGCAAGGCGATTTTCCGCCGACCAAGTCGCCATCATGGCGGCGCGCAAGCCTTCGCTGTTTTGCGTCAAACTGCCCACCGCGCGCAAGCTCGCACCGAGTGCTGTGCCGACAATCAGCAGCGCAACGAGTACCTCCAGTAAAGTAAATCCCGCGTGATTTTTCATTGCTACTCCACCGTGAAATGCCCGATGCCATCGGCGCGAATGATGGTGCTGGCATCGCCAACTTTAAGTGTGAGCACGAAGGGTTTATCGACTGGTTCGTGACCAAAAGTTAAGCGTAAGGGAAGGGTGCTTAGGCTGTTGCTAGGCTGAATCGAAAAGCTGACTGGGCTGCGTTTGAAGTCACGCTCGCGCAACATTTCGTCGTCTTTTAATGGCAGCCATTGCTGCTCAGGCTTGACTAAAAAACCGTAGTGCGTGGCATCTGCTTCAAAGGCAATCGGACGGTTGCGCACAATGGCTTCATCGCGCGCCAGTTGTAGTAATAACGCGATGCGCTCGGCATCTTGTTGCAACACTTGGCGGTCGTCAGGCATGGCTTTGAACGACACCATGCCTAAAATAATCCCCGCGATGACCATCACCACCAGCAGTTCAAGTAAGGTAAAGCCGCGTGAGTTTTTCAATTTTTGAGGAGGAGCTAAGTGAATTTCGGCTGTCTCGAAAAAACACACAGCCCGAAGTTGGCTGTGTTTTGCGAGATGACTTTACAGTTGCCACGAGCCAATGTCTGCATCATTGCCTTCGCCGCCTGGCTGTCCATCTGCGCCGAGGGAAAAAATATCCAGTTCGCCTTTGATGCCAGGCGACAAGTATTGATAGTTGCCGCCCCAAGGGTCTTTAGGCAATTTGTCTAAATAGCCGCCTGTTTTCCAACCATTCGCCACAGGGCCGCTCGTCGGTTTGGCAATCAGCGCGGCTAAGCCTTGCTCAGTGGTGGGGTAGCGTTGATTGTCGAGTTTGTAGAGTTTGAGACTTTGCAGCATGGTAGAAATATCTTGCTTGGCCGCCATGATGCGTGCGTCGTCGGCACGTCCCATTAACTTTGGCACGACCAAGGCGGCGAGGATGCCCATGATGACCACCACAACCATGATTTCAATCAGCGTGAAGCCCTGTTGATGAGTGTTTAGGCTGCGGTTTTTTGAGTTAGACATGGTATGAAAGACGATAAAAAATGAGGCGCGATTATAAATATAAAGGCGGTCGTAGGTAGAACATTTGCGCGGCTCAAATTCGCTGCTTAATTCGTCTGCGCCACAATCACCAAGGCACTCCATTTATGCAGTGCCTTGGTGTGTTTTTAGTCTTGCTCTTTAGTAATCGCGGCGCGGTGCGCTGTAAGCATCGTTGGCAAACACGAACGGTGTGGTGCGCCCTACTAAGGTTTCAATCAGTAGTAATTCTTGGTCGGTGTGATTGATAAATGGCGCATTGCGGATATTTTTGCCTTCCTCTGAACCACCTACGATATACAGCGGCCTATCGTGATGCTGTGAAGTAACCGTTTCGCGGCTTAACGGGTCGCTGCTCGCTGCGACATCGGTTACGCCATAACAGGTGCAAAAATAAGTGAGCTCTGGATCGGCTTCAACATAAAAGCCCGTGCCGCGTATGCCGATGGTGGCAGTGGCGGTGTTGATTTGCATGGGGCTGTTACGCGATACCGACAGTAGCTTGCCAGTTAATAAACGTAAGCCAGAAATGAGTAAAGCCGCTGTGCTGTTGCTCGGCGTTTCAATCAGTAGATGGCTGTTCGCACGCAAAATCATCGAGTGACTATTCACCACAAAGATAATCTCGCTGTCTTGCGCGGTGGCAACGGTGTCGCCAGGGAAAATGCGCGTTTGCAAAGTGGCGGGCTTGCCGTTGACTGTCGCGTTCCCCGTGATGCGATAGATGGACTGATTGTTAGGTAGTTGCGCGGGACGATTGCCAAATAAACTGGCTAAAGCATTTTGGCTGGCAAGCGTGCTCGCCGCGCCCAAGGCTAATGCTTGAAGAAGAATTTTGCGGCGTGATTCATCTATGTCATCAAATTTTTTCATGGTGAGCTCCTGCTGCTAAGGGTGGTAAAAATTATTGCGGTGCGCCATTTAACGCCCAATTCAAAAATAAATCGTAATTGCCGCGCAGTGCATTGCCCGCTGCACTGGTGCTATCAAAACCAGTTTGTAAGCCGCCATTGTGATGTTCGCCGCTGGGTTTGCGTAGTAACTGACTCGACTCAATATCAGTAAAGTTAATGCGCCCACGCACCTCCGCGTACAACCACGCATCATCCGTGGCATTGATAAGTCCGTCGTTGTTTCTATCCACGTTATCGTAGCTAATTGGTGCGGCACCATTGACAACATGGCAAGCGAGACACGTTCCTTGCAGCACGGGTTTGATGTCAGCAAAGCGTATTGCACTAGGCAACGGGGCGAGCGCGCTGTTGACTACCAGCGTGAGTGTTTTGGGTGCACTTACGGCTGCCCCTTTGCTGCTGATAAGTTGCAGCACATAAGTGCCATTGACGGTGGCGGTAAAAATCGGATTGACGCTGTTGGGGTTGCTTAAAGTTGCCCCGCTTGGGTTGCTGATAAAGCTCCATTGATAGGCGGTGGAAAATAAACTGGCGGCGGCGGAGAGTTGCGTTGCCCCTGTAGGAATAACGCGATCAGGGTCAGTGTCGGCAATCGGGCGACCTGCTTTTAAGGCATTACCCGCGCTGTCTTGGCTGACAAAAGCCAGCGGCGCACTGGCTAAAAACAAGGCCATGTTGTTTGCCATGCTGGTCGCATAAAACTGATCCGCAACGATTTTGGCTAAGGGCATGTCGCCGCGATCAACCACATGTTCTTTGATGCGCGCGGCATAGCTGGTGAATTTTGCGAGGGTGTCAAAATCTAAATCGGCTTGATTTTTAGTGCCGCGCAAAATATGGCAAGCGCGGCAAGCGGGCACAACCGAGCTTTGATAGAGCGTGCTTTGCCCGTTCGCTAACCAATCAGCAGGCAGATAAGTATCGCGAAAGCTCGCATTGGGTAGGCCGTTGCCGCCATAAGCGTTCTTAATTAAATTGGCCGCCGTGCCTTGCCATTCATTGACGGTGGCGATACGTCGTCCTGCATCTTCGGCCAAGGCTGTGGGTGTCGCAATGGGATAGGTGCTGAGGATAATTTTGTTGATGGCTTTAATCGCGGCTTCTTGCGCTGCGCGGGTGTAGCCCGCCGCACTGGAAAAATCCAAGGCATCGACTTCGAGCGCGTGCAAATGGGCTTGCGCATCGCCGCGCGCCATTGAGGCCGAATTGGCTTGTAGCGGGAATAAGGCGAGTCCAGTTGGGCTGCCTAGCGCAGGGGTGAGTGGGTCGGCGCGCCCGCCGTGGCAAGACAAACAGGTGGTCGGGACGGCTTTTGCGCCGCGTCCATCCAAATCCAAACTTAGTACGCGATTACCCGCCGCATCGAATGAATAAAACTTGGCAAAGCTGATACCGCCTGTGCTGCTGGGACTAAACTCAATCGCGCTGGTGCCTTTGTGCCACTTGGGGTCTTGTACCACAGCGGCATCTAAATTCAGCGTCGAATAGCCATACACGCCAGCGGAGTTGACCAAATAATTGCCGACTAAAAAAGCCACTGTGCCATCGGCATTTTTTCGCGCCGTCATGCGCCGTCCGTAGCCTAAATCGCGGCTATCGCCAAACGTGGCGTTCAGCTCCGTACCTGTGCCATTACCAAAACCATTCACGCTTTTGAAACCAGCTAACGTGCTGCGTAAATTATTCGGGTCGATTGCGGCGTAATAGGCGCGCGCGTATTCGGCCGAATTGGTTTGCAGCGTGCCATCGGCTTGTTGCTGTGGATTGGGAAACAGCAAAAAGCTATCGGGCCCGTTGGCTGGCGTGATAACGGGCGGGGTATTGGGATAAATATCGTTGGGGCTGCTGCCGCCGCAGCCGTTTAGTAGCGTCACGAAAATTAAAGCCAAAGAGGAAGTGCGCATGATTTTTCCTTTAGAAGCCGATGAGATAAACGACGTTGTATTGATTGCTGATATAGCTGCGCGGCGAGGTCGCGAAACTAGGACGCAGCGTAGGCGTGGCGGTGGCGCGTCGCACTGAAAAATCGAGTGAATCACGCGTACCGAAACCGAGGTTGTAGCCCAATGTCGCAATGGTCGTTTTGCCATCAAAGCGATAGCTAAATAATTGCCCACTCGCATACGCATCGTCTTGCACAAATACTTTAGCGATGTTGACGTTTTCTAGCGAAGGATGACCCGTCGAAACGATGTCGCCGCTGCGATATTCGCCGCCTAAATAGAGCGTGCTTTGTGCGGTGACAGCGTAGTCAAGATTGCCGCGCAAGGCAGTATCGCGAGTATTGAATACCGCGCTTTTACCTGAACGACCGTTGCTAGCTAACGCGGTGTAAGTGTTGATGCGATCGGTCAGGGCAAAGCGCATGTCCACACCGCTGCTATAGCTGTAGCCATTGCGTAATTGGCTTTGATATTGCAGAGCACTCGCACTGGCGAAGATGCCCAGAATGGGTGAACCAAAATTCGATGAGGGACGATATTGATAGCTGACTTTGCCGCCCGCTAACACATGGCTTAAACCATCGTAGTTGGCGAACTTTTCGCCACCCAGCGTGCCAGTCAGTATTGCGCGCATATTGCTACCTACGGGAAAAATAAAGCTCTGATTGGCATTAAAGCTATAGCTGTGGTCGGACAAAATATCTCCCGCTTGTTTGGCGCGCGTGATGTTGTCGTCAAACATTAAGCCCGCATCCACTTGTAAGCCGCTATGTTCTGCTGCCTCTTCATCGGCTTCGCTAAAGTGGCGGCGGGTAGTAGGGGCATCCAACGCTTTGGTGAGATTGACGCGCACGCTGTCATTTTGCGTTTGCGAAAAAGTGTGTTGATGCTGGTAATCCAAATCAATGCTCACGCCATTGTCTAGCATGAAATTATTACCAAGACCAATCACGATGCTGTTGCGTACTAGCGCGCCGCTGCTAACCGCGTATTGGGTGTTGAGGTTATCGGCATAAGCGATGCTGCTAACGCGATTACCTTGGAAATTATGGCGATACTCGCTGCGTAAACGCGGACTGACTTTGCCAAAGCTGGTGTCGTGTTGAGCTTCCAAACGCACCCCCAATGCGCCTTGTAGGGTAGGGTTGGTTTGTTTGAAGTAGGTGAGATTGTTGATGCCCGCCCCCGTTTCAGTCACTTGATTCAGTTGGTCGGACGAGTAATCCACGCGTCCATACGGCGCGACCATGAGGTTTTTAGCGCGATGCTCAATACCGCTTGAAACGGAGGCAAATAGTTGCCGACCTTGGCGCGTACTGGCCGCATAAGCATTAGCGGGGGAGACAAAACGCTGCATGTCGAAGTTGAGTGTGCCTATGCCTAACAAGCCATCCACAAAAATATCACTGTCAGGTTGGTAGCTGCCATAGAGCGCAGCCGATGTGCCTGAAGTTTGATTTTTTGAGCCATCCGTGCCGATATTGGTTTTGTCGCGCGCAAACCCCACGCCAAAGCCTAAGGTCAAGTCGCTGCTGATGCGTCTATCCATGCCGACGCTCACGCCGTTACTGGAAAAATCCGTACCCGTGCGGGTATTGCTGGCGGCTTGTTTCCCAAAGGTGGCGATGCCTTCTACCCAGATATTTGCTGTGCTGTTGCTATCCGCCGCCGCGTTGCTGTTGCCGACTAACTTCGCCAAATTAAGCGATTGCGTAGTGACTAAGTCCACCAAACCATATGCCCAAGCGGGATTGTTGTTGGGCACGCTGGTAGCCGCAGGATTGCTGCTGAAGGTATTGCTCGCAGTCGGTGCGATGAGCGGGCTAGTCAGTGGATAGCTGGCGACAGGTGCATCCGCTGGCGTGACATCTATGTTGTCATTAAAGCGCGTCACCCCTGCGAGATTGGCATCGCTGCGGTGATGCAAACTTTCCATACGATGTTGGAAGTTGGCAATTTGTGCACTGGCAAAACGCAATGCGGTATCCGCTTGCGCACTGAGCAGGCCCATCACGGTGGCATCTAGGCTGGGGTCGGGACGACCCACAATGCTAATGGTTACGGTCGCCGCAGCGGACGTGCCACCTAAGCCGATGGCAGCATAAGTAAAACTATCCGCGCCGAAATAATTATGCGCAGGGGTGTAAGTGACTTTCGTACCGTTAACTGTGAGTGTGCCGTGCGCGGGGCTGCTAGCCAGTGTTACACCCGTCAGTGAAGTCGTGTTGATGCTGGCGGTTAAATCAAGCGTGGTGGCAGTATTGAGCGGCACAGTCATGGTGGCGGCATTCGCAACTGGGGCGAGATGCGTCAGTGCGAGGGTTTGGGTGATTTGCGCGGCGGCGGTGTAGTTGGTATCGCCCGCTTGATTCGCAGCGACCACACAATTACCCGCGCTTAACGCGGTCACGCTGTTGCCTGTGACGCTACAAATGGCGGGTGTATTACTAGAAAAACTCACTGCCAAACCTGATGAGGCTGTGGCTTGCAAAGTGCCTGTACCACCCACCGAGAGCATAGGGGCTGCCCCAAAAGTGAGGGTTTGCGTGCCTTGCCCGACCGCGAATTTAGTTTGCACTTGTAAAGCGGCGGCATAGTTGGTATCAGCAGCTTGGTCGGCGGCAATGGTGCAGTTTCCTGCGCTGATACCTGTAATGGTTGCGCCGTTTACGCCTGTCGCGGTACAGATGGCAGGCGTGATGCTGCTAAAAATCACTGGGCTAGTGGACGCGCCTTTGGTCGCGGAAATTGTGCCTGAGGTATTGACCGAAATGGTGGGAGGAATCACCGCTGTAATGCTTTGTGTGCCTACGCCTATCGTAAAGCTAGCCGTGTTGGCAGGTGCCGCCGAGTAATTGGCATCGCCTGCTTGGGTTGCGACCACCGTACACGTTCCCGCGCTGAGTGGGGTAATGCTGTAGCCCGCAGCGGGTGAGCCTGTGATGCTGCACACGCTAGGGGTGGCAGGAATGCTGAGGGTGCTGAGTAAGCCAGTTGCTGCGCTTGAAACAGCATTAAAGCTGATGACGCTGATTGTCCCTGCCGCGCCACCGACCGTGAGGGTTGGCGTGCCTTGAAACTTTAATACTTGTGAACCTTGTCCGATGC
>JAVHQO010000124.1:0-2337 GCA_036171175.1 Gallionella sp. | reverse complement strand
GTCTTGCGGCGGTGTGCCATGAACTTCTAATTTAATAGCTGCCAGCGCAAGCAGGGTATGCGCCCAGGCCTGAATGCGCTGTTGCTTTTGCAGCGGATGCCAGGTTGGGAAAAAGCGCCAGACCTGCCACAGACCCTGCGCCAGGTGCAGCAGCAGCCGGGCCAGTTTGAGGGCAGCACGTAAACGGTTGATCATGAAAAAAATCGTGCCAGGGTTGACCCTTGGCACGATGTGAAGTAGGTTGACGGCTGAGGCGTTGTTCGCGCGCAGCCGGTTGACTGTTACTTGATCGCTGGCAAGCCACCCAAATAACCAATGGGCGCGTGAAACACGTCAATGCGGTCTTTGAGTTGCTTGGCCAGCGCTGCCGGCACGGCCTTGGCAAAGTCGCCCCAGTGCTGGTTGTTGGCCATGATGTAGGCGTGGCCGTCCAGGTTGTCGAGCACTTGCAGACCAGTGTTTTCAGCGCCGGCGGCCGAGGTCATGATGCGGCTGAGTTTGTGGGTATCGACGTTGTAGGCCCACAGGTAGTTGTTGGTGTGGATCAGCGAGTCTTCGCCAATGAACAGGGTGCGCATGCCTTCTGAGTAAAACAGGTTGTCGGGCTGGGCAATTTTGTTGTCATCAGCTGTGTTGCCTTTGGCATCGGGCTGTGCCAGCGGCAAGCCCAGCAAGGCGGATTCAACATACATGCGGGTGGCCACATAGTCAGAGGCGATCAGGTTGCCATGTTGGTCACGTTGGCCGCCACTCAAGTCGGCGGTGTAGGTGGCACCAGCTTCATTGGCGGGCAGTTGGATGTGGTCAGCAGGCTCGCCTTTGGCGCTGGTCATGCTGTCGCGGATGGCAGACATGGCCATGTAAAGCTTTTTGTCTTTGACATTGATGGCCACGCCCTCAAATTTGGTGAACTCGGTGGTGGCACCCATCAGTGCGGCCATGCGGCGGGTTTCCAGGAAAGCAGCTGCTTTTTCTTGGCCGGGCTTGAGCTTCAGGCATTCATCTTCTTTGGAACCACTGCGAATCAGCGAGAAGCTGGCTGGGCAGCTGCCCGCGTTGGGAGTGGCGCTGTCAAAAATGTCGCTGAAGGTGTGGCTGTCGGCCAAGGCTTTGACTTCATCGCTGGTGGCGTGGCCAAGTTTGATCCAGTTCAGGTTGGCTTTGCCACCGCCTTGGGCTGAGGTTTGAGTCCACTTGGCGGCGTAAATGCTGCCACTGTCGAGGTTGCCCCACGCATCACCCACATACATGGCCATCAGCCCATAGGTGCCGTCGTCACCCAGGTAAGCGGTTTTGCCATCGGGTGCCAGGCGTGCCAGCTCCCAGGTGCCGCGGCTCATGGCGTAGTGCTTGGTGACATTGGTTTTGCCGGTGGCACGCACTTCTACCTCAGGGATGTAGCCGTAGTGGTAGGGGTTGGCGGGTTTGCCGCCCAGGTATTGGGCTGACATGGCTTTCAGACCCGCAGCTATTTTGGGCGCGTTTTTGGTGGCCGGGTTGTATTGCAAGTCGTAGTCTTCTTCAGAGCCCAGGTGCGTGTTCCAGGGGGTTTGGCTGCCCGCGCAGGGAATCCACAAGCCATCCACGCCGGAGAAATCCACCGGGTTTTGCTTGACCACGCTCAATTTGCCGTCTTTGGCTTGTTTGAGTTCGGTCAGTGTCATGCTCATGGGCGAGCGGCTGTACCAATCCTTGGTTTTGTTGGCCACCGCTTTGTCAGACAGCAGCCAGTCGTATTCGTAGTGCGTCACCATGAACAGCTTGTCGCCCACTTTGAGCAGGCTGTTGGCATCAGGCGTTTCAGCCACCAGCGGTTGACCCATGGGGTCTTTGAGGGCTTGCATCTTGGCATCAAACAACTGGCCGGCAGGGTGCTTCATGCCTTTGACATCATTGATCTTGTCTTGCACTGAAAACAGGGTGTTGAACGTCAAGGGGTAGGTTTTGACCGAGCCATCTTGGTAAGTGACCTTGGCCACAGAGGTGCTGTAGGTGCGCGCCATTTTGTCGGGCTCAGAGGCGGCAGGGGCGACGGTATCGGTGAATTCAACCGCGGCCACCGCTGGGTGGCTGGCAGGTTTGGCAGCGCTGGCAGACGTGGGGGTGTTGGCGCAGCCTGCCAAAACAGTCAACACGGCCAAAGCGGTGGCACTTGCCAAAAAACCTGGGTGCGAGAGTGAACGCATTAAAAAACTCCTGTGAGGTGAAAAACCTGCGAGAGTTTGCGACAGGCATGTGTCAATTTTTTGACATTGACTTGAATCCATCCCCCCAACGGAGGGGTGCACAAGGCAACAAGGCATTTCTAGAATGGCGTTGTCCATTCCCTTCGAACAT
>JAVHQO010000123.1:0-11278 GCA_036171175.1 Gallionella sp. | reverse complement strand
CCATGTCCAGCAGCTCCGCAGTCACACCCATGCAACGCAAAGTCGCCCTCGCCGCGTGTTTCGGCACATTTTTAGAGTGGTACGACTTCCTCACCTTCGCCTCACTCGCCACCTATTTCGGCGTGTTATTTTTCCCTGCGGGCAATGCGGTCGCGGCAACTTTAAGCAGTTTGGCAATCTTCGGCGTGGGCATGTTGGTACGACCCTTGGGCGCGGCGTTGTTTGGTTCGCTAGGCGACAAATACGGTCGCCGTCCGGTGTTTATCGCCACCATCGTATTGATGGGCGTGGCGACTTTTTGCGTGGGACTGTTGCCCACTTACGCGCAAATCGGACTGTGGGCTCCCGCCTTGTTGGTGTTACTGCGCTTGGTGCAAGGCTTCGCGGTCGGCGGTGAAATCGGCGGTGCGGCGGTGTATCTCACCGAACACGCACCCGCTAATCAACGCGGTGCATACACCAGCGTATTGCAACTGATGGGGCCATTGGGAATTTTGGTTTCGACCTTGCAAGTGGTGTTGCTGCAAGCCTATTTGAGCGACGCGCAATTCCACCAATGGGGCTGGCGCGTGCCATTTTTATTCTCGGCGGTGTTGCTCGCCATCTCGCTAAAAAGCCGCATCGCGATGCACGAATCGCCCGTGTTTTCTGAGCTACGCGCGCAGCACGGTTTGAGCAAAACGCCGCTGCGCGAAGCGTTAAAAAATCGCCACACGCTAGGTCGCATGGCGTTGTTATTTTTCTGCATTTCGGCAGGCGGCTCGCTGCTGTTTTTCTCATCGCAGATTTACACCAACGTCTATCTTAAAACCGTGGTTAAACTCAACGCGCAAACTGCCAGCCAGTTGGTGATGCTGAGTACGCTGCTGCTGATTCCGCTCACCATTGCGTGCGGTTGGCTGTCCGACAAAATCGGCCGCCGTCCTGTGTTGTTGGCGGGCTTGTTGTTAGGCGCGGTATCTATCTTGCCGGTGTTCCAAGGCTTGATGCACTACGGCAACCCCGCGCTAGAACGCTTTAATCGCGACGTGCCCGTGGTATTGCTAGGCAGCAATTGCGACTACAACCCCTTCATTGACCCGCGCAACGCTTGCGAAACCAGCCAAAAATTACTCGCAAAACTAGGCGTGACTTACGTCTTGCAAGACGCGACGACGACCTCAATTCGCATCAATAGAGAAACCGCAGAATTAGCAGAGGGATTGCTCACCGCGCAACTCAAGCAAGCGGGCTGGATAGAGCAAGCGGATGCCGCACAAGTCAACGCGCCTATGATTTTCTTGCTGCTGTTATTCCCGTTACTGGCGGTCGCGCTGATAACAGGTCCGCAAACTGCCACGCTCGCCGAGCTATTTCCCGCCCGCACTCGCTACACTGCTGTGGCTTTGCCACACAATTTAAGCGCGGGTTGGATAGGCGGGATGTCACCGTTTATGATTACTTGGTTGAGTGTCAATGCAGGCAATCCCAGCGCAGGGCTGTGGTATCCCGTTGGCTTGCTGATCATGGCATCGCTGGTGGGTGTGTTGTTTTTGCCCGAAACTCGCAACGCGCCACTAGACGTGTAATGGAGGCGGGGAGGGAATTACCGCAGCGCGAGGGTAGGGGGCGAAATCGTGCTGGGTTGATGCGCGCTTAAGCGGCTGCTTTTCGCGCGTCGCTTTTATTTGGTTGCATCCAACTCGCCACCACGATGCCCGCTTCGTAAAGCAACCATAACGGCATTGCCAGCATGAATTGCGACACCACATCAGGCGGAGTGAAAATTGCGCCAATGATGAACGCGCCGACGATGACATAGCGGCGGATGTCGCGCAGTTGGGCGACCGTGACCAAACCCATGCGCACTAAAATCACTACGGCCACAGGCACTTGGAAAGTAATGCCGAACGCCATAAACATGCCCAACACGAAGCTCAAATACTTGTCGATGTCAGTCATCACCGCTACGCCTTGGGGCGCGCTGGCGGTGATAAAGCCGAACACGATAGGGAATACCGCAAAGTAGGCGAACGCCATGCCGCAGAAAAATAACAGCGTGCTAGCAAAAATTAGCGGCCACACCAAACGCTTTTCGTGGGCGTATAAACCGGGCGCAATAAACCGCCAGATTTGGTAAAGGATGTAGGGCAGTGCGATTAAAAATGCCGCCATCATCGCCACTTTAAGCGGCACAAAAAACGGCGTGGTGACATCAGTGGCTATCATCTGCGCCCCTTTGGGCAGCTTGGCTAACAGCGGATGCGCCAACCAAGTGTAAAGATTCGCCGCCCACGGCATCAGACCGATAAACACCAACAGTAATGCCACCACCGAGTGCAGTAAGCGCGTGCGCAATTCCAACAAATGTGCGATAAAACTTTCGGTGGTGGTCATACGGAGGGCAACTTAGGTGAGTCAGGCTTTTCGAGTGCGGCGATGCCTTGATTGAGCTGCTGCGCTTGCGCGCTGAGATTTTTATCCAACAACTGCACCGCTTGTTGCGCGGCATCCGCTTCAGCTTGCACTTTGGCTTGGAGCTGTTTGAATTCGGCGACGGCTAGATCGCGTTCGATGTCGGCACGCACGCCATGTACATAGCGTTGCGCGCGTCCCCACAGCAGCCCTAGCGTGCGAGCAACTTTGGGCAGACGTTCGGGCCCGATGACGACCAAAGCCACCACCATCACCACCATCAACTCTGAAAAGCTAAATTCAAACATGTTCTAACACGAACTAAATCGTGACTTAACCGTGCGTAGAATTTTTGTCTTTGACTTCGCCTTCAATCGTCGCAGCGTGTTGATTGTCAACTTGCTTAGTCGCATCGGTTTCAGACTTCATGCCTTCTTTGAAACCTTTCACTGCGCCGCCCAAATCGCTACCGATATTGCGTAGTTTTTTCGTACCAAAAATCAGCACGATTACCAACAACACAATCAACCAATGCCAAATGCTGAATGAACCCATGACGCTCTCCTTAAAAATAAATTAACTGCGCTTAACCATAGGCGGAAGATTTCCGCCACCGATGATGTGTATGTGTAAATGAAACACTTCCTGCCCGCCGCCTTTGCCTGTGTTAATTACAGTACGAAAGCCTTTATCCAAGCCTTGTGCTAACGCCAACTGAGGGGCCAACACCAACATCTTGCCTAGTAACGCCGCGTGCTTTTGTTCCGCTTGCGCCAATGAATCCAAATGCAATTTTGGTATCAACATAAAGTGCACTGGCGCAGCGGGATGAATGTCGTGGAACGCGTAAACGTCCTCATCTTCATAAATTTTACGGCTCGGAATTTCGCCGCGAATAATTTTACAAAACAGGCAATCGCTCATGTTTATCCCCAGTTTATTCTTTGGCTCGATTGGCTTTTTCAACGATGCCCGACACGCCTTCACGGCGCGCTAATTCGTTCAACACATCTTGCGCGCTCAAGCCGTGATGTGCCAATAACACCATGCTGTGAAACCATAAATCGGCGACTTCATAAACCAAATGTTGCGCGTCATTATCTTTGCTCGCCAGCAACACTTCGCCCGCTTCTTCGATGACTTTTTTCAGGATTGCGTCTTCGCCTTTGCTGAATAATTTCGCCACATACGAGCTGTCGGGTGCGGCAGTTTTGCGCGCTTCTAGCGTTGCGGTTAAGCGTTGCAAAGTATCATTCATTTTTTATAAATCTCATCTGGATTTTTTAACACCGCATCGACCTCAGTCCATGCGCCATTTTCTAGCTTACTGAAGAAGCAACTCTCGCGTCCGGTATGACAGGCGATGCCGCCTTGCTGCTCAATTTGCAACAAAATCACATCGGCATCGCAGTCCATGCGGATTTCTTTGACGACTTGAAAATGGCCCGACTCTTCGCCTTTGTGCCACAGCTTTTTGCGCGAACGCGACCAATACACGGCTTGATTTTTTTCAACGGTTAACCGCAACGCATCACGGTTCATCCACGCCACCATCAACACCCGCCCAGTCGCGGCATCTTGCGCAATTGCAGGCACGAGCCCATCGCCCGACCAGTTAATTTTATTTAGCCACGTTTCGCTCACAGCCGCACCTCAATACCTTGTTCCGCCATAAAACGCTTGGCTTGTGGCACGGTGTATTCACCAAAGTGGAAAATGCTCGCCGCCAACACGGCATCCGCGCCGCCCAGCTTTACGCCGTCGGCGAGGTGCTGCAAATTGCCCACGCCACCGCTGGCGATGACGGGAATTTCCAGTGCGTCGGTGACCGCGCGCGTGAGGGCTAAATCAAAGCCTTTTTTCTGCCCGTCGCAGTCCATGCTGGTGAGCAAAATTTCACCCGCGCCCAAGCTCTGCATATTTTTTGCCCATGCCACCACATCCAGCCCTGTCGCCTTGCGACCGCCGTGGGTGAATACTTCCCAGCGATTTGGCGCGATTTGTTTGGCATCAATTGCCACCACAATGCACTGCGAACCATAACGCGCCGCCGCGTCAGCAACCAGTTGTGGATTGACCACGGCTTGCGTGTTCATGCTGATTTTATCCGCGCCCGCATTGAGTAAATTACGCACGTCATTTACCTCGCGCACGCCCCCACCAACGGTCAGCGGAATAAACACTTGCGAAGCGACTTGTTCGATGATGCGAAAAATAATGCCTCGGTCATCCGAGCTGGCGGTGATGTCCAAAAAAGTCAGCTCGTCCGCGCCTTGCGCGTCATAGCGTTTGGCGATTTCAACAGGATCGCCTGCGTCGCGCAGCGAAACAAAACTCACGCCTTTCACCACGCGTCCAGCGGTCACATCCAAGCAAGGAATAATGCGTTTTGCCAGCATAAGGTTTATTTCAAAGTAGAAAGTTTGATGGGCGTGAGCTCATCCGCGAGCAATTGCGCGGCGCGCAAATCCAGCGTGCCTTCGTAAATCGCGCGACCGGTAATCACGCCCGTAATACCCTCTTTGTACACGGCTGCTAGGGCACGCACATCATCCAAATTGGTCACGCCGCCGCTGGCAATCACAGGGACGCGCAAGGGACGCGCCAGCTCGACCGTGGCAGGAATGTTCACGCCGCCCATCATGCCGTCGCGGCCGATGTCGGTATAAATAATCGCTTCCACGCCATAGTCTTCAAAGCGTTTCGCCAAATCGCCCACGTCATGCCCCGTCAATTTTGACCAGCCATCCACCGCAACTTTGCCGTCTTTGGCATCCAAACCGACCATGATGTGACCCGGAAACGCGTCGCAGGCTTCGTGTAAAAAGCCTGGCACTTTGACCGCAGCCGTGCCGACAATAATGTAAGTAATGCCCAAATCGAGATAACGCTCGATGGTGGCTAAATCACGAATTCCGCCACCTAGCTGTACAGGCACAGCATCACCTACTACCGCAACAATACTTTTTACCGCGTCCTCATTTTTCGGCTTGCCCGCAAACGCGCCGTTCAAATCAACCAAATGTAAACGTCTTGCGCCTTGCGCCAACCAATGTTTCGCCATCGCGGCAGGGTCATCTGAAAATACTGTTGCGCCATCCATCTCGCCTTGTTTGAGGCGCACACAGTTACCGTCTTTTAAGTCAATCGCAGGAATAATTAGCATGATATTGAGGTTAAATAATTAAGGATTCCACTGGGTAAAATTTTTCAACAACTGCAAGCCAGCGGTATGGCTTTTTTCGGGGTGAAACTGCACCGCAAATAAATTCTGTTGCGCCACCGCGCACACAAACGGCTGCGGATAATCGCTGGTTGCTTGTATCAAGCTCGCCTCATCAGGCTGCACAAAATAACTGTGTACATAATAAAAGCGTGCGTCCTGCGCGATGCCGCTCCACAGCGGGTGTTCTGGGTGAGCTTGATGGACTTGATTCCAACCCATATGCGGCACTTTGAGACGATTGCCTTGCGCATCTTGCAAACCATGCGCGAAACGCGACACACGGCCTGGCAACAACCCTAAGCCCGCCACATCGCCTTCTTCGCTATGCTCAAAAAGCATTTGCAAGCCGATACAAATACCGAGAAAAGGCTGGTTACGCGCGGCTTGCAATACCGCCGCGCGCAAATTGCGGCTATCCAGCTCACGCATACAATCTGGCATCGCGCCCTGCCCTGGAAACACCACGCGCGAGGCGTTGGCAATCACACTCGCATCGTCGGTTACAACGACATTGGCATCGGGCGCGACATGGCGCAAGGCTTGTTCCACCGAGCGCAAATTACCCATGCCGTAATCAACGACTGCAATCATTTTTATAACGAACCCTTAGTTGACGGCATCATGCCCGCCATACGCGGATCGTGCTCCAATGCCATACGCAGGGCGCGCCCGAAGGCTTTGAAAATTGTTTCGGCTTGGTGATGCGCATTTTTGCCCGCGAGGTTGTCGATGTGCAAAGTCACCAGCGCGTGATTGGTGAAACCTTGGAAAAATTCATGGAATAAATCCACGTCAAAATTACCGATACTGCCGCGCACAAACGCGCAATTAAATTCCAAACCAGGACGACCCGACAAGTCCAACACCACACGCGACAAGGCTTCATCAAGCGGCACATAAGCGTGCCCATAACGACGCAAGCCTTTTTTGTCGCCGACCGCTTGATTGAACGCTTGACCTAGCGTGATGCCGATGTCTTCAACGGTGTGATGCGCGTCGATATGCAAATCGCCTTTTGCCACAATGTCAAAATCAAGCAAGCCGTGGCGCGCAATTTGGTCGAGCATATGATCGAGAAAGGGTAAGCCCGTATCAAACTTGGCAATGCCCGTGCCATCCAAATTCAGCGTAACGCTGATTTGGGTTTCTAAAGTATTTCGTGTGACGGTTGCGCTACGCATAATTTTTGCCTGTGTGTGAGAGCTTGATTTATCAATCCTCTAGCCTTGCTTTAGGCTTCCCTGAAAGCTACTAAGAATCGCTCGTTTTGGTTACAACATAAGCTGAAGGTTCACCCTTCGAGTACAAGAGTCTTCACTGAGACTCGCTATTGTTGCAGTAGGCTTTCTTTGAAAGCCGCTAAGAATCGCTCGTTTTCTTCTGGTGTACCGATAGTTACGCGCAAACAATTTTCTAACATCGCATGACTACCGTGCAGGTTTTTAATCAACACGCCGCGCTGCTTTAATCCCGCAAAAATTTCGCTAGCCCTCGCAACGCGCAGTAATAAAAAATTCGCCGAGCTAGCAAAAACTTGCACGCCTGTGATGACACCCAACTGCTGTGCCAACTTGCTACGATCTAGTTTGATTTGTGCGGCTTGCGCTAACAACAGGTGGTGATGCTCTAACAATTTTGTCGCGACCAGTTGCGGCAAAACGCCAACATTATACGGCAAGCGCAGCTTATCGAGCTGCGCCAACCAACGCTTATCGCCCACCAAAAAGCCCAGCCGCAAACCCGCCATACCCAGCTTAGAAAAAGTGCGCATCACCAACAAATTCGGATAGTCAGCCAGATGCGCCACAAAGCTGTCTTCGGCAAACGCGTAATACGCTTCATCTACCACTACCAAGCCTGGTGCGGCGGCGATAATTTCCTTGATGTCGGTCGCAACAAAAGAATTTGCGGTGGGGTTATTCGGATACGCCAAAAAAATCAGCGCAGGTTGATCGCGCTCAATTGCTTCTAGCATGGCGGGCATATCCAGCGAAAAATCAGGCGCGAGTGGTACACCGACATAGCGCATCCCTAAAAACGTCGCAATCATTTTGTACATCACAAACGACGGCTCGACACTCAGCAACACCGCACTGGGTTGATTCACCGCTATCGCCAGCAACTGAATCAACTCGTCGGAGCCGTTGCCCAGCAACACGTCGATGTCATCGTTTAATTGCAACAGCTCGCGAATCTTTTGGCGCACCCCTTGCGCACTTGGATCGGGATAACGATTGATGGCGGCATCGCTCACGGCGGCGGCAATTTCGGCGCGCAAGGCAGCGGGAACAAGATAGGGGTTTTCCATCGCATCGAGCTTGACCATGCCCGCGCTGACTGGGACGTGATAGGCGTTTAACGCCAAAATTTCGGGGCGGATAAGCTGATTGATTAAGGCAGGAATCGACGACATAAACAGAATTGGAGCAGCGTTAAAAAGGCTGCGCAGCTTACCACAGCAGTATTTTTTGTTAAGCCATCTCGCCGAGATGACCACGCTTCAAATCATAAAATTGCGATGAGTTTCCTAAGCGCGCCAATTCCTGCAATAATCCGTCGCTAATTTTTGAGAGAGTGTGTGAAATGTTAAGTCAAGATGATTTGAAACGCGCGGTTGCGCAGGCTGCCATCGCTTATGTGCCGAACGACTGCATCGTCGGTGTGGGTACGGGTTCGACCGCCAATATGTTTATTGATGAATTGGCAAAAATTAAACATAAAATTCGCGGTGCAGTGGCAAGTTCAGAGGCTTCGGCAAAACGCTTAGCGGCTCACGGCATTGAAGTTTTTAGCTTGAACGATGCGGGTGCAATGCCTGTGTATGTGGACGGTGCCGATGAAATTACGCGTCACTTGCATATGGTTAAAGGCGGCGGCGGCGCGTTGACCCGCGAGAAAATTGTTGCGTCATGCAGCCAAAAATTTATCTGCTTATGCGACGCGTCTAAATTAGTTGATGTGCTGGGTAAATTCCCGTTGCCGATTGAAGTGATTCCAATGGCGCGCAGCGGCGTGGCACGTCAACTCATCGCGCTGGGCGGACAACCTAAATTGCGTGAAGGTTTTACCACCGATAATGGTAATATCATTTTAGATGTACACGGTTTGCAGATTATGAATCCCATCGAATTAGAGTCCGCCTTAGATCATATTGCAGGGGTTGTGACCAACGGATTATTTGCGCGTCGCGCGGCAGATGTGTTGTTGTTAGGCACACCAGAAGGCGTGAAAACTTACACTGCTTAAGCTGTCGTCATTAAACTTTAATGTAGTTGTTGCATAGTGTTCGATTGTTTTAATTTAAGGAATGGCCATGCCGAATAACGATCATATTTCCAAGCAGTTTGACACCGAACTCGAATCTATCCGTGCCAGCGTGTTGCAGATGGGCGGCTTGGTCGAAAGCCAAATTAAAAATGCGATTGAGTCGCTGATTAACGGCGATGTGTCGTTGATGAATCGCGTTATTGCCGAAGACCATCGCGTCAATGCGATGGAGGTGAAAATTGACGAAGCGTGCAGCCAAATGATTGCGCGTCGCCAACCTACCGCAGGCGATTTACGTTTGATTATGACGGTGGTGAAAACCATTACCGATTTGGAACGTATCGGCGATGAAGCCGAAAAAATCGCGCGTATGGCGAAGATGTTGTCGCAAAAAAATGTGCTGGCTTTTCCGCGTTATCACGAAATTAAAAATGCTTCCGAAATCGCTGTAGATATGTTGCGTAAAGCCTTGGATGCCTTTGCCCGCTTGGATGTCATGATGGCGGCGCAAGTGGTGCGTCAAGACGATCAAGTCGATGAAGAATTCCGTTCCATCATGCGTTATCTCATCACTTTTATGATGGAAGATCCGCGCACCATTTCGACTTCGCTGGAAATTTTATTCGTGGCAAAAGCCATTGAACGCATCGGCGATCACGCACAAAACATGGCGGAATATGTGATTTATATGGTCAAAGGGCGCGATGTGCGTCACGTCACCACGGACGAAATCGAACGCGAAGTTCAACAGTAATTCCCGTGCAAGCTCATCCTCTCCTCGCCGCTGTCGATTTAGGCTCGAATAGTTTTCGGCTGCAAATTGCGCGCGTCGAGGGCGAGCAGCTTTACATGCAAGATGGTATGCGCGAAGCGGTACGTTTAGCGGCAGGCTTAACCGCCGATAACTATCTCGATACAGCCGCACAACAACGCGCGCTTAGCGCGTTAGCGCGTTTTGCAGAACGCTTGCGCGGGATGCCGATTGAGGCGGTGCGCGCGGTCGGGACTAACTCCTTGCGCGTGGCAAAAAACGCCGCCGAATTTATTCCCCAAGCTGAAAAAGTTTTAGGGTTCCCGATTGAAGTGATTGCGGGGCGCGAAGAAGCGCGGCTGATTTATCAAGGCGTGGCCCATGGTTTGCCACCCGCTAGCGTGCCGCGTTTAGTGATGGATATTGGCGGTGGCTCGACCGAATTTATTATTGGCAGTGGTCTTACGCCGATTAAATTAGAAAGCCTGTACATGGGCTGTGTCAGTTTTAGTGCGCGCTTTTTTGCTAACGGAAAAATTACCAAAACCGCACTGCACCAAGCTGAGCTTGCCGCGCGTAGCGAGCTGCAAACTATCGTGAGTGCTTATCGCGGCCAATGGCAAGAAGCGTGGGGGTCATCGGGCACGGCAAAAATGCTGTGCGAAGTGTTGGAACAAAATGGCTACAGCAACAGTGGTATTACGCTTGCAGGATTAGAAAAATTACGCAGCCATATTTTGAAGATTGGCGATGTGCAAAAGCTTGAGCTGCATGGCTTAAAGGCTGATCGCCTCGCTGCATTTGCAGGTGGATTTGCCATTATGTACGCGGCATTTTGCGAGCTAGAAATTAAGCAAATGCAACCTGCCTTAGGTGCGTTGCGTGAAGGCGTGCTGCATGATTTGTGGGGACGTGCGCATAACGCCGATATGCGCGACATCACGGTGCAAAATTTTATGCGCCGCTATCAAGTCGATAGCAAACAAGCGCAGCGCATTGGGCAGCTTGCGCAACTATTGGCTGAGCAATTTTTGGGCGATGATGAAGCCGAAGCCTCGTTACAGTTTTTAAGCTGGATAACGCGTCTGCACGAAATAGGCACGCGTATTGCGCACAACGGTTATCACAAACACAGCGCGTATATTTTGGTGCATGCCGACATGCCAGGCTTCTCCAAGAAAGAACAGGCGCGCATGAGCTTGTTTGCACTTGCGCATCGTGGTGGGCTGGATAAATGCAGAAGTTCGCTAACTGCCCCGACCGACTTATTGCTGCTGATGAGCTTACGTTTAGCCAGTTTGTTTTATCGCAATCGCAGCGACACCTTACTGCCCATCATTCGCGCCCAATTCACCGGGGCTAAATTTCATCTGGCGATTTCCAGTGACTGGCTCACGCAACATGCACTCACCGAAGCGGCCTTGCAAGACGAAGTGCAGTATTGGAAAACGCTAGGCATCAGCCTACAAATCAGTCCAGCCGAATAAATAATTACGCTTCTGCGAAAGCTAGGCTAACTTATTGAATCCTGTGTTAAAATCCGCAGCGAAGTTGGCTAGACAGTCGCCGCGTCCGTAAGGGCGGGGAGGAAAGTCCGGGCTCCATAGAGCAGAATGCCGGTTAATGGCCGGACACCGTGA
>JAVHQO010000122.1:0-2348 GCA_036171175.1 Gallionella sp. | reverse complement strand
CGTTCACCACCGTCGTCCATGCGCACCACGATGTCGTAATGAATAGTTTTCTTAGCATTTTTTTCAATCGCATTACCTGCAATCGCGCCGCCAATCGCCCCTGCCAAGGTTGCCAAATCTTTACCTGTGCCGCCGCCCACTTGGTTGCCCAACAAGCCGCCGACTACGCCGCCACCGACTACGCCTAAGCCCGATCCTTTTCCTGCTTCTTCGACCTTATTGATTGCCAAAACCACGCCGCAGTTGGTGCAAACGGGCTTCATCGCCGTCATCGGCGCGTTGATTTTTTCCTTAGCGGCCACAGGCGCGTGAGCTGGCTTCGGTGCAGCGGCTTTTTTCACAGGAGCCGCAGCCGGTGCTGCAACTGGAGCGGGTGCTGCGACAGGAGCAGCAGCGGCTTGCTTGGCTTTTTCTTCGGACAATGCTGCTTGTACTTTTTCTTCGACTAATTTGTCTTGCGCGGCTTGTTGCGCTTTTTCTGCTTCTAAGGCAATTTTGACTTGCGCGGCAACTTCTTCCGTCGATGCTTTAGGCGAACAGGCTGCTAACGTCGTGAGCAGGGCTAATAACAGTAAATTGGATTTTTTCATGGCGTTATTGATCTCGAAAAATGAAGGGATGCCGAACTGCGGCGGCGCGCATCTTAGCACTGTCGGATTTAATCAGCCGCTTTAATCCGCGACTAACAAAGCACGCTGCGCCGCGCTCAAATAACACCACTCACCTTCCGCCAAGCCTAAATCGCGGAGAGTCAACTTGCCAATTTGCGCACGTTGCAACGCGACGCAATGATTGCCCGCCGCTGCCAACATACGTTTGACTTGATGATATTTACCTTCCGCCAACACGATTTCGATTTGGTATTCGCCAACCTTGCGACAACTCACTGCCGCCAGCGGCGCAGGCTCGTCGTTGAGCTGCACGCCTTTAAGCAAAGTCGAAACTAACTCATCATTCACTGCCTCGTGCGTGGTCGCGACATAAATTTTCGGCACATGATATTTGGGCGACGATTGTTTATGAATAAATGGCCCGTCATCCGACATCAGCAACAGCCCCGTGGTGTCGTGATCTAAGCGTCCCACGGGTTGCACATCGCGGCGGTCGAACTGCTCTGGCAATAATTTCAACACACCCGGATGATGGCTGGCTTTACGCGAACATTCATAGTTGGCAGGCTTATTCAGCGCGATATAAACGTGTTCGTGATACGTCCATAGCTCACCAAAAATCTCGAACTGCAAGCCGTCGGTGGCAAAGCTCGCACGAGCATCGTCCACCCGCTCGCCGTTGATTGTTACTTCGCCATCATGGATAACTTCGGCACACCATTTGCGCGTGCCGAACCCTTGTGATTGCAGGATTTTGTCTAACGATAATTTTTTACTCATCCCAAAATTTTAACAGACGCTGCAAAATTCTTTGCGAATCTGCGCACTCGCGCGCTATTTTTATCCATAATCCGCCGCTTCGTTTTACCACTTGTGAAAGATTTTCATGCCGCTGCCGCTTGCTTTTATTGCCGTGATTTTGATTTGGTCCACCACCCCGCTCGCCATCCAATGGAGCGCGCAAGGCGCGGGATTTAGCTTCGCGGTGTTGTCGCGCATGTGCTTGAGCGTGTTGCTGTGTGTGGTTTTGTTAGCGGTGTTACGCGTTCGTTTGCCCGTACATCAGCGCGCCCTGCACAGCTATCTCGCCAGCGGCTTGAGCATGGCGGGCACCATGGTGTTGGCGTATTGGTCGGCGCAATTTGTTAGCTCAGGCATGATTTCGTTGCTGTTCGGCATCTCACCGCTGATTAGCAGTTTGGGCGCGGCACTGTGGCTCAAGGAAGAATCGCTCACGCGTGAAAAATTGCTCGGCATGGGCTTAGGCTTGTTGGGCTTGCTGCTGGTATTTCGCGGCGGTTTGGCAGTCGGCGCGACAGCGGGCTTAGTCGCATTATTTTTCGCCGTGGTGATGCAGGCGTTAGGCTTGGTCTGGATTAAGAAAGTCGGCGACAACAGTCCGCCGCTGGCAACGACCTTTGGTTCGCTGATTGTCGCCTTGCCCGTGTTCGTGATGACTTGGTGGCTGTTTGACGGCCGCATTCCAGAGGCGATTCCCAGCCGCGCCTTGAGCGCGATTATTTACCTCGCCAGCGTCGGCTCGGTGCTGGGATTTTTGCTCTATTACTATCTGATTAAACACATGGACACGGGGCGCATCGCGCTTATCAATCTCATCACCCCCGTGCTGGCGTTGCTGCTTGGACACACCCTCAACGGCGAAGCAATTTTGCCGCAAGTGTGGCTAGGCGGCGCGTGCATTCTGTGCGGCTTGGCAGTGCATCGTTTTGGCGCACA
>JAVHQO010000121.1:0-2349 GCA_036171175.1 Gallionella sp. | reverse complement strand
GAGGAATGACTGTCCACGACAGAACCCGGCTTAACGGCTGACTTCACCTGTTACTAAAAAGGCTCACCAAGTTGGTGAGCCTTTTTTATTGCCTGCCTGCCGCACGCACCCGCATCAAGCGTAAAAATTGGATTTGCTAAAATTGCGGAACATTTGACGACGGCAATACAACATCACACGCATGAATTTTGGCTGGACTCGGTCAGCTTATTGAGTAAGAGCTTAGAGGAGCAAAAAATTCTCGGCTCACACCAGCTCTCCGATGTTTATTTACTCGCCCTTGCCAGCCAACAAGCTGGACAATTTTTCACGCTAAATAGGGCGTTCAACTTGCTGCGATTCCTGGTGCAACAGCGAAAAATTTGAGGTGTCGGGCGGAAGCAAGAGCCTTCAAAACAGCCGCTTTAACGAGAGCGCAATACGGTGTTGCTGCTGGCTTTGATTAAAGTCGCGCTGCCAAGAAAAACTAATGCTGGTGTCAGGTGTTAGAAACTTGGCTTGATTCAAGCTGGCGGTGTAGTAGTGCGAGTTGGCTGCAAATTGGCGATCGGTACGCGTCAACAGCAGCGCGCTTTTCATCTCCCATACTTCACGAATAATTGCGCCCGATTCCACGGTTGTATAAAAAAATCCACGCGCACCTGTGTAACTAATGCCGCCGCCGAGCAAGGCATACACATCTATATCGTCCGTCATTCTTTGATTGAGACCGTAGCCGCCGCTCATGGCAAACACCCGATGTGCCAACAACTGCTGATCTTTTTGCGGCTCGATTGCCAGTCGAAAACGGCTCGCTGCACCGCCTGCAATTGCATCGTAAGGCAGCAAAGATTGCATCTCAAAAATAGTAAGTTGGTCTAATTCGATTTGCTGACTACGTGTCGGAATTTTTAGCGTGGCCGCAAATAATTGCAGACTGGATTCGTTTGCATAGGCGCGGTTGTCATCATGCAAAGTATGCGAGACAGGCAACAGCGTCAGGCTCATTGCGGCACCATTTTGATCGTACAAAGAACTCACCGTTACTTGACTATCGGCGGGCGTATTGATGGGGTCGTAACGGTGATTATTGCTCAGTGATAATGCTGAAAATCGTCGTTGCTTAAGGTTGCTTAAGCTGGTTTCATTTTCATGCCAGCGTTGTTGCGTAAGGTGTTGCGTCAGGTAAGCGTATTGGTTATAGGCGCGCGCCAATTCTAAATTGAGATACGCGGAATCGTCAGTTTGTTGCGCAATATATTCACTCGCTGAGCCTTGTTTAACGTGTGCGATTAACACATCGCGCTGTGCCGCGCCAACTTGTTGGGAAAGGTTTAAGAACAACCAGCGACTAGGTGTAATGACGCGCGTTTCGCTAATTAGCCCCGCGTGCTGGGCATGTTTAATTAAATCGTTGGGCGTTAATATCCAGTCATGTGTCGCGATATTTTTACCCGATACCGCCAAGATAAAATTCAGTACCGTTGCGCAATTATATTTTTGGAAAAAATACGTTAGCTTTGTTTGTTTCAACTCCAATAAATGCAAACCTATCAGCTCTGTTTGTTCGCGACTCAGGGCAAGTGTGTACTCCCATAAATTACGCTGCTCCTCATCTACATAGCGTTGCTGTTGCTCGGCATACGGCGTGAGACTGAAATAGCCTTGCTTGCCGATCACCATGCTATCGAACAGTAGTTTAGGCAAATTCAGCGTGTTTGCATCGGTGTAAAAAGTAATCGCATGGCTGACAGACTGACCTGCCGCATTCGTGCCCGTCAATTTCAAAAACGCATGTCCCAACATGCTGGCAGGTTCGGCAATCCGTTCGCTGGCAAACACCAGTGCGATTTCATCAAGCGGGGCTTTGTGACGAAACTCGCTAACATCAGGGCAGTCATCTAGCGGCAGCTCAGGCGCAACGAGTTGCTGGCGTAGCCACACATAACGTGCGGGAAATCGGCATACATGGCTGGCATCACCTGAGTATAAAAAAACTAAAGTGTGTTGCAGCTCCGCCGCTAAAGAAAAACTGGGCAAGCTCAGCAGAAAATTTTGGTCGGAAATGTTGTGGTGTGTGGTGGTGGCATGGAGTAACGCTTGCCACACCGATGAGTTTGCAAGGTGTTGTTGCGTTGCCTTTAGATTGAGCTGTGCGACGAGCGCGTCGGCATCCGCTTGTGTGGCTAAAGCGGGGTGAGTACATAGCAATAAAAAAGCGGCAATGAAGCCGCTTTTTATCCAGCGTGTTACGAGAGACATTATTTTTTGCAAGCAATCACAACGCTTTCGTTGTACTTCCACATTTTGTCAGATGCGTAGTCGGTCGAAGAACCGAATGAACCACCGCTCAAAATGTTGATGAAGAAT
>JAVHQO010000120.1:0-11327 GCA_036171175.1 Gallionella sp. | reverse complement strand
TTGAGATAACTCAACGACGAATAACCCGTACCAAAATCATCCAGCGCAAACGTCACGCCCAAGGCTTGGCATTGCAAAATCACGCTGCGCACTTGCTCGATGTCGCGTTGCGCCACCGATTCTAAAATTTCCAATTCCAATAAATGCGCGGGCACGTCGGGGTGACGCGCCAAGACAGTTTGCAGGCGCGTGACAAAATCGGGCATTTGAAAATGTCGCGCAGCGATATTGACGCTCACCGGCCACGCCGCGCCGGCTTCAGCCCACCTGTCAATTTGAAGCAAAGCCTGCTCCAACACCCACTCGCCGATGTCGATAATCAAATCAGTTTGCTCGACCGCAGGTAAAAATCCACTCGGGGCAACGATACCTTGACTAGGATGTTGCCAGCGCAGCAAGGCTTCCATGCCCACCACTTCACCGCTGCGCAAATTGACTTTAGGTTGGTAATAGACACGGAACTCTTCTGCGGCTAACGCCTGCTTGGTGCGCGCTAAAGTTTGATGTTTGCTTTGGGTTGCTTTGTCGTGATGCACATCAAAAAAATGATAACGATTACGCCCTAATTGTTTGGCTTGATACATCGCTTGATCGGCGTGACGCAACAAGGTATCTGGGTCAGCATCATCATCGGGATAAAACACCACACCCACACTCGCGGACACTTCGATGCGATGTTCGGCTATCTCATACGGTGCGCACATGGCAGCCAAAATGCGCTGCAAACTCAAATGCGTTTCTTCTTGGCTATGCAAACCGCCCAGCAACAACACAAACTCATCACCGCCCATGCGCGCCACGGTGTCTTCAGCACGCAATGCCTGCGCTAGTCGTTGCGCTGCTTGCACCAATAGTTGGTCGCCGACATCGTGGCCGTGCGTGTCGTTGACAGGCTTGAACTCATCCAAATCCAACAAGCACACCGCCAGCCAGGTTTGATGGCGACGCGCGCTGACCAAGGCACGCTCAAACCGATCAGCCAACAGCGCGCGATTCGGCAAGCCCGTCAGCACATCGTGTCCCGCTTGCCAACGCACATCACGCAGCAAACGATGCTTCTCGGTGACATCGTGAAACACCAGCACGCAGCCAACTAAGTCACCGTTTTCTAAAAATATCGGCGCGGCAGAATCTTCGATGTTGTACTCCTTGCCATTCTTGGCAATTAGCACCGTGTGATTCGCCAGCAACACCGTTTTCCCTTCATTCAAAACTTGCTGCACGGGGTTGCTAACCGCTTCGCGCGTCGCCTCATTGACAATGTTAAAAATCTCAATGAGAGGTTTATTCAAGGCATCTGCCATAGACCACTCTGTGAGATCAATCGCCACTTGATTAAGGAAAGTCACGCGTCCTTTGGCATCGGTGGTAATCACTGCATCACCTATACTAGCCAGCGTCACTTGCGCACGTTCACGCTCGCTGTACAGCCGCTCGGCGAGGAGTTCTTGTTGGTGTTGCGATTCTTGCAATTTACCCTGCATGTCCGACAACCAGCCCAGCACATTGTTATTGGGAAGAGTTAAATCCAGAGAGGTGGTTTTTTCAAAATCGCCTTGCGCAATTTTGTCGATTTTGTTTTTCACCGCTGCGACGCTACTGCCTAAGGTGAGGCGCAAGGCTTGATAAGTGCGCCACAAGGAAACCATCAACGCAACAATCAGCAACACCATGATTAGGCGAAACAGCAAAGCAACATTGGCAGCATCCATCACCGCCGCATCATTACGCTGCGACGCAAGATGCTCAAACTCGGCGAGGGGACGCATGATGCCAGCCTTGGCTTGATGGTATTGCGGGCTATACAACAGCAAACGGGCACGCTGCTGCCGCACTTCAGTCGCAGCAGCATCGCTGTATTCACTTAAACGCATCGCTTCAAATTCAATCTTGGTCAACGTGTCAGAGTTCGCTTTTGCTTGTGCCAACAAGGCAAATTCGGGCGGTGTAAAACCCGCCTCACGCATCATCTCTAACAAAGGTTTGCGCAGCGCACTGCGCGCCGTCGGACGCACATCATCCTCCATCACCAAATCCCAATAAATGCCTTGATAATCGAGTGGGCGGGCGAGCACGCCATTACGAATATCGAGAATTTCTTGGTAATGTGCTTTGTAAATCGGCTTGCCCGTCACCACATAGGTGCGCACCATGCGCGTCAAATCATCCGACGATTGGCGCAGCTCATCCGCCAGCAGCACGGCTTGTAAACGCAGCTCATTGGCGCGGTCAATGCGCTTTTCGGCCGCCACATACAAAGCAAAATTGCTCACCGAAATAAGGAACAGCACAACCAACCAGAATAATTGGCGTGAAAACGCCGAGACTTTTAATTGAGCGAAAAAATTTGCGAACACAGCGCGACTCCCTGATATTTTTATAATGCGATTGCTTTTTTCAATCAAACACAAACCAGCATCATAACGATATTATTGATTGAGCCTAGCCGTAAAACCGCTTAACCGACTGACGGCAAAAGTTAAGCGACTAACGGTTACAGGGCGGCTATCGCGCGATGAATCGCGCTCCTACAAAACCCATTTCACTCGATACACGAGGAGTGCCTCTAAACTTGTGGGAGCTCGACTTGTCGAGCGATGCGCATGGTGAGTTATCGCGCGATGGCGTTGCATCAGCACTCAACGAAGCGACAAGCGGCTAGTCACTGCTAAATTCGGTCTCCTACAAGCTAGCGGCTAACCGCTTCCTCTCGCACCTTGAACCATGCCGCATACAAGGCGGGTAAGAATAAGCAAGTGAGCAAGGTCGCCACCACTAAGCCACCCATAATGGTCACCGCCATTGGCCCCCAGAACACTTGGCGGGTGAGTGGAATCATCGCCAAAATCGCCGCCGAAGCAGTCAAAACTATCGGTCTAAAACGTCGCACCGTCGCGCCAATAATCGCCTCCCAAGGCGTTTTGCCCGCTTCTTCATCTTGGCGAATTTGATCTACCAGAATCACAGAATTGCGCATAATCATCCCAGCCAAAGCAATGAAACCTAAGTTCGCCACAAAGCCAAACGGCACTTGAAAAATCAGCAACGCCCATGCCACGCCGATTAAGCCCAACGGCGCAGTGAGCATCACCATCACGGTGCGGCTAATACTTTGCAACTGCATCATCAGCAAGGTCAGCACCCCCACCAACATCAGCGGCATCACGGCCTTAATCGCATTTTCGCCCTTCGCCGATTCTTCCACGCTGCCGCCTGTTTCAATGCGATAACCGCTCGGCAATGTGCTGCGCAACTCGCTCAGCGCGAGATTGAGTTCGGCTGATGCGGTGGCAGGCTGTGTAACGTCCGCCATATCGGCGCGCACCGTCAGGGTCGGCAAGCGATTACGTCGCCAGATAATGCCTTCTTCCAACACCGGCACTAACTTGGCGAGTTGGCTCAAGCTCACATGTCGCCCGTTGCTGAGCGGAATATCCAAATCGGGCAAACGATTCAGCGACTGCAAATCTGCCGCGCCGCCGCGCCACACCACGTCGATGAGCTGGTCACCCTCGCGATATTGCGTGAGTGCCACGCCCGACATCCAGCCTTGCAAAGCCTGTGAAATTTCTTGACTGGACGTGCCGAGTTGGCGCGCGCGATCTTGATTGACCTCCACCCGCACGCTTTTAATTTTGTCGTTCCAATCAAAATTCACATCCTGCAAATGCGGGTTGGCGCGCATCAAGGCGGCCACCTGTTCCGAGATAGCGCGCAGCTCGCTTAAGTCTTCGCCCATCACGCGGAACTGCACAGGAAAGCCCGTCGGCGGGCCATTTTCCAGACGCACCACGCGCACGCGTAACGGTGAAAATTCTGCTGCTGCAAACTGCGCTTCTAGGCGCGCTTTCACCGCTTCGCGCGCCTTAAGGTCTTTAGTCACCAGCACAAATTGCCCAAAATTATCGGCAAATAATTGCTGGTCTAGCGACAGAAAATAACGCGGCGCACCGTTGCCAACATAGCTTGAGAACGAGGCGATGCCGTCATCTTTTGCCACGATTTGCTCGATGCGTTTCACTTCTGCTTCGGTGGCTTTGAGCGACGCGCCTTGCGGCAACCACACATCCACCATCAATTCCAAGCGGCTGGCACTGGGAAAAAATTGCTTTTGCACAAACTTGCCGAACAGCAGCATCGACAGCACAAAAATAATCACCGTGCCAATAATCACTTTCCAACGATGACGCAAACAGCCTTCCAGCAGCGCGCGAAAACGACGATAAAACGGCGTGTTGTAAATGTCCTCACCATGCTTATGTGCATTAGCAATCAGGGCATTCGCATCCAATAATTTATAGCCTAAATAGGGGGTAAAAATCACTGCGACTAACCAAGAAACCAACAGCGCGATGGTCACCACTTGAAAAATCGAAATGGTGTATTCACTTGCCGCCGACTTGGAAAAGCCCACGGGCGTAAAGGCTGCTGCGGTAATTAAAGTGCCTGTCAGCATGGGGAAAGCGGTCGAGCTGTAAGCAAACGTGGCGGCGCGAAATTTGTCCCAGCCCTGCTCCATTTTCACCACCATCATCTCCACTGCGATGATGGCATCATCAACCAACAGCCCTAGTGCGATAACCAGCGCGCCTAGCGAAATGCGCTGTAAGTTGATGCCAAAAATTTTCATCAAAAAGAAGGTAATCAGCAACACCAACGGGATGGAACACGCCACCACCAGCCCGGTGCGCCAGCCCAAACTCAAGAAGGAAACTGCCAGCACAATCAGCACCGCTTCGGTCAGCGAACTCTCAAATAAATGTATCGAGCCGCTCACCACTTCGGGCTGATTGGCAATGACATGCAGCTCAATGCCGACGGGTAATTCGCGCGCTATTTTTGCCATTTCCAAGCGCAAGTTTTCGCCTAACTGGATGACGTTACCGCCCTTCGCCATCACCACGCCTAAACCAATCGCAGGCTGACCTTGCACGCGCATACGCGGACTGGGCGGCGCGCTTACGCCACGCGAAACTTTAGCAATATCGCCTAAGCGCAAGTGCTGACCATTCACCAATAAATCGGTGGCGCGCACTGCGTCAGCGCTGTCGATTGCACCGCTTACGCGCATCCGTATGCGGTCGCTGCTGGTTTCGATTTGCCCCGCTGGATTGATGCTATTTTGCTTTTGCAACGCATCCGCAATCTGCGGCGGCGTGATACCTAAACTGGCTAATTTAGTCGGCGCGATGTCGATATAAATTTTTTCATCTTGCACGCCGATAAGTTCGACGCGCTTCACATCCGCCACTTGCTTTAAGTCCAACGCGATGCGCTCAGCGTAGCGGCGCAAGGTCGGCAAATCAAAGCCGTCGCCCGTCAGCGCGAAGATATTGATATCGATGTCGCCAAATTCATCATTGGGAAACGGCCCTTGCACGCCCGCTGGCAAAGTGTGATGAATATCGTTTAATTTTTTGCGCACTTGATACCAGGCTTCGGGCACTTCTTTTTGCGGCGTGTAATCTTTAAGCATCACAAACACCAAAGATTCGCCAGGCTTAGAAGCCGAGCGCACCACATCCACCCAAGGCGTTTCTTGGATTTTTTTCTCGATGCGTTCGGTCAATTCGAGTTCAACTTGTTGCGCCGTCGCACCTGGCCACAAGGTGCGCACCACCATCACTTTGAAGGTGAAATTAGGATCTTCGGCGCGACCTAAATTGAAATAAGAAATGATGCCCGCGAGACTTAACAGGAGCATTAAATACACCACCATTTGCGGGTGATTCAACGCCCAAGATGACAAGTTGGGGAAAGAAAATCGCGGTTTAGCTTCACTCATTGCGCGCTACCATTTTCTAGCGCGTGAATTTTTTCACCTGCCACAATTTTGTGCACACCCGCACTGACGATACGCTCGCCCGCCTTGATACCACTGGCAATCAGCGCGCCTTCATCGCTAAATTGCGCGACTTGCACGGGACGCAAACTCACGCTGTGATCGGCAGCAACGATCCACACCGCCGCATGATTGCCCTGCTGAAAAATCGCCGTGAGCGGCACTAACAACTCATGCGACGCAACATTTTTACTAGCGAATTTCACTTGCGCCGTCATACCTAAGGGCAACTTGTTATCAGGCAAAGACACCCGCGCCGCGTAAGTGCGACTGGCGGCATCAGCAGCAGGCGACAGCTCGCGCAAGCGACCCGTTTGCTCGTCCACACTGCGACTGCTCCACAGCGACACGGTGGCCTTCGCGCCCACGCTCAAATTGGCGTAATCACTTTCAGGAATCGCAATCGCCACTTCGCGCGCGCCGTCTGTCGCGAGCTTCAGTACCGCTTGTCCCGCTGCCACCACTTGCCCGACTTCGGCAAATGTCGCCATCACCACCCCTGATTTTTCTGCGACTAAATTGCTGTAGCCCGATTGATTGCGCGCCAGCCCAGCCTGTGCGGACAAGGCTTGTAGCGCGGCTTCTTTCGCATCCAACGCCGATTGACTGACAAAATTTTTGCTCAACAACACGCGATAGCGTTTCACCTCCGCCTCGGCTAATTGATATTGCGCCTCAGCCGCACTCGCTTGTAGCCCTGCGTCACTACTATCCAAGCGCGCCAACAGCTGCCCCGCTTTGACCAGTGCGCCCGCCTCGACCAAACGCTGTGTCACTTTTCCACCCAAGCGAAAGCCCAAATTCACTTCATGGCGGGCGCGAATTTCACCGCTATACACGCGCTCACTGTCGCCTGCAAAAACGCCCACCACCTGCGTCAAAGCAGCACGCTCAATCGCCACAGCGGGCGGGCTGCTCTTGCTACAAGCAGACAAAAATAGTGCGGCAAACAGAAGAGAGATTTTCATAAAAGAGGCACTGCAAAAAGGGCAGGCAATATGAATATCTAGCGCGTGTTTGTCAAACTAGAAAGTGGAGAGTGATACGGCACTGGAGTGCTTTGTGTAGCAGGCCAACTTGTCGGGCGATTACTCACGGTAAGCATCGTCCGACAGCTTTGCATAAGCATTCGACGAAGCGACAAGTCGCTGGTCGCTGCTAAATTTGGCCGCCTACACAACGCACCGCTCCAACTTTTCCCTTCCCATTACCAGAGCCATGCCCCAGACTCAGCCCATGGACATTAAAAACATCGCAGCACACCTCACGTCCACTGGCTACATCGTTTTGGATATGCCGCTCCCCACCGCCTTACTCAACCATTTACTGGTGCGCTGCCAGCACGATGATGGCGCACATTTCCATCCTGCGCAGATCGGACGCGGCGCACAAAAGCAACAGCAGACTGCGATACGCGGCGACAGTATTGCTTGGTTGGATGAGCAAAATGCGAGCGACCAAAGCTATTTGGCGTGGATGGAACAGTTGCGCGCGGGGCTCAATGCTGAGTTGTTTTTAGGTCTGTTTGATTATGAAAGTCATTACGCGATTTATGGGGAGGGCGCGGGTTACGCCAAACATATCGATGCCTTGCAAGGTGCAAAAAATCGCGTGCTCTCCAGCGTGTTGTATTTGAATCCTGATTGGCACAATGGCGAGGGCGGCGAACTGCTGCTGTTCGCAGCCGATGGCGTAACGATTTTAGAAACGCTCACGCCCAAACTTGGCACGATGATTTTATTTTTGAGCGAAACTTTTCCGCATCAAGTGCTGCCATCGCTGACCACCCGCAGAAGTATCGCGGGCTGGTTTCGCGTACGAAATTAAAGTTTCGCAGCCAATAAAGCAGCCTGTACACGTTGCAAAGCTGCTGCAATTTTGGCGCGCGGCGCGGCGATGTTAAGGCGCATAAAGCCACGCCCACCCTCGCCAAAACTAATGCCTGCATTCATACCGAGCTGCGCCTGTTGCACAAAAAAATCGCGTAATGCCGCGTCACTTAAATTTAAGCCACGACAATCCAACCACAACAAATAAGTGCCTTCTGGCTCGATTAGTTTTATTTTTGGCCAATGGCGTTGCAAAAACTCACGCACCAAATTTCGGTTGCCCGCCAAGTATTCCAACAAGCACTCCAGCCATTCGCCGCCCTCGCGATATGCTGCCTCAAACGCCACCGCACTAAACGGATTCACGCTGCCCAGATGGAGACTATCAAACACCTTTTGCAGCGCGGCGCGATGCGCTGGGTTAGTCACAATTAAGGCGGCTAAACCTAAGCCTGGTAGGTTAAAAGTTTTGCTCGGTGCGACGGCGGTAATGATTTGGTCGGAGTCGCTGGCGAGCTTCGCCAGCATGGTGTGGCGCGCGCCTGCATAGATTAAATCAGCGTGAATTTCATCGCTCACCACCAACACATTATGACGACGCGTGATACACAAAATCTCGCGTAATTCTGCCTCTGTCCACACCCGTCCGACGGGATTATGCGGGCTGCACAACAGCAGCATTTTTGCCTGTGCCGCGCACTGTTCGAGATGATCAAAATCTATTTCGTAACGACCCGCTTTAAGGCGCAAAGGATTTTCTAACACGACACGCTGCGCCGTTGTTACCGAGCTAAAAAATGGCGCGTACACGGGCGGCTGCACGATGACCGCGTCGCCCTTGTTACTAAAAGCTTGCACGCTGGCGAACAAGCTAGGCACTACGCCCGCCACCAACATGATGTCCTCGCGCGGCACTGCAAATTGCTGGCGATTTTTTAGCCAATTTTGTAGCGCAACATAAAGCGAATCGGGATAAACGCTGTAGCCATAAATCGGATGCGCGGCGCGTGCCAACAAGGCTTCGGTGACGGCAGGTGGGGCGGCAAAATCCATATCCGCCACCCACAGCGGCTGCACATTTTGCGTCCCAAAATACGCCGCGCGTCCGTCGTATTTAAGCGCGTCGCTATGCTCACGCGAAATTTCCTGATCGAAATTAAAACTCATGCAATGCGTTGCCAAACTGTCGCTTGCGCTACGCTATGCTGGAACTTGCGCTTAGTCTCGCGTATCACAAAAGGCACGTCCTGCGGAGCTTGTAGCAGCTTAAAGTGCGCGCCTAACAGTTCTTTTAAGCCATCCAAGGTAGAGAAGTTTTCGGCATTTTTCTTAAAACCGCCTATCCAATTTTCACGCTTGGTATGTTCTTCCAGCCAAGTGTAGGGCGAGGTCAGCAGCAACACGCCGCCGAGATTGATGCGCTCATGCACCTCGCTTAAAAACTTTTTCGGGTCGTATAAACGGTCGATTAAATTTGCCGCCAAGAGCAAGTCGTAGCCGCTAAAACGCGCGGGTAAATTGCACGCATCGCCTTGGGCAAATTCGACTTTTGCGCGCGTCTCAGCCAAGCCTAAAGTGCGCAAATCACGCTGATAAAAACTACGCAATTCGCCTTCATCGACCAAGCTATAACGCACTTCGCCTTGCTCGACCATTTGCACGCCGGTAGCGATTAAACGTGTCGAAAAATCTATGCCCGTGACACGCTCAAAATGACGCGCCAATTCAAAGGTGCTGCGGCCTGATGCGCAGCCTAAATCGAGTGCGCGCAAGTGTGGTTTGCCTGCCACTGCCGCGATGCCAAGTTGAGCCACTGCCGCCGCAAAATTCGCCACACCAAAGTGACTATCGCCGTAATGGAACTCGGCATATTCGGCGACTAATTTTTCACTTTCATAATTCGAGGTCGGAGTCTGTGCCAGCGTATCGCCGACCACATAACGAAATCCAGCATGCTGGAAAAAGTGGCGACGAAACGCGTAACGCGCGCTGCGTAAGGTTTGATTGCCGCACGACACCCATGATCCGCCCTTGATTAAATTGTGCCGCCCATCAAAAGTCGGCACGGTGAAATCGTCGTAATGCGGATAAACCTGAAAGCCGCTATACGGATAAATCGGCGTTTCCGTCCACTGCCAAACGTTGCCCGCGACATCGTAAAAATCGCCCTGCGCAAACTCATTAACGGGACACGGAGAGGCGTAATAATCGAGATGCAAATTGGCGCAACCACGCGCCTCATGCGGCAACTCATCCAAGCCTGCTACGTCATACAAACGCAGCCATTCATCCTCGCTAGGCAAGCGCACCGTCTGCCCTGTTTGCTGGGTTTTCCAAGTGCAAAATGCTTTAGCTTCGTGATAATTCACCTCGACTGGCCAGTCCCACGGCATGGCAATTTCAGCGGTCATCACACGCAAGTTATAGCCATCGACTACGCGTCGCCAAAAAGTTGGCAGAGACGCTTGCGTATAGTTTTTCCACGCTCGACCTTCCTCTAGCCAATACCCATCGTTGGCATAGCCGCCGTCATTCACAAAACCTAAAAATTCGCCATTACTGACTAGGAATTGACTGGCGGCGAACGCAGGAATGTGCGCTTGATGCACGCCGAATTCATTGTCCCAACCGTAATGCGCAGGCGCGCCAGATTTATCAATACTCACCTCGCCTGCCGCAACATCGAGCAATTTATTGGCAGGTGCAACACCTGAATGCGGACAAATTTTCCAGCTTGGATGCGCCTGAACTAAGCCTAAATCGTGCTGACGTATCAACACCGACGAAGTTTCCAAATGAATGCGCTCGTGCTCGATGCACATCAAAATCGCCCACCAAGGATGATGCCAATCAATCGGCAAAGTCAGCGGCGCAGTCGTAATCAGCTCCACCATGAGCGCGCGCACCTGATTGCGATACTCGGCAACCGCCGCCACACTCGGCCAGTCATAGTGTTCGTCGTGTAAATCATCCCAGCTCATTTCATCCACACCGACGGCAAACATCACTTCAAATTTTTCATTCACGCGCGTAGTGAGTAACCCCGCCAACAACAATTTATTGACGAAAAAAGTCGCGGTATGACCAAAATAAAAAATCAGCGGATGACGAATCTGGATGGATTTTTTAACGTAACTTTCAGTCGAGTTAAGCGTGGCAAAAAGCTGCTCGTACTGATTAAAGGTATCGAGGAAATACGCCAAAATTTCTTGGCGTGTCGCTGCAATATCCGCGCCGTTCAAACGCGGGGTACGAGTCACTAAATTTTTGAACATAAGGAAAAAGACAAAAAGTCGGAGGTAAAAATTAAGCGAAAAAGTTCGCCATCAAGCGCGCTCAAACACCGCAATGGATTCAACGTGCGAGGTGTGCGGGAACATATTCATCACGCCAGCGGATTTCAAAACATAGCCGCGCTGCACCAATTCGGCGGCATCGCGCGCCAACGTGGCGGGGTTGCACGAGACATACACAATCAGCCTAGGCGCGTTGTCGCCACCCAGCGATTTCACCAACTCAAACGCGCCATCGCGTGGCGGATCAATCAGCAATTTATCGAAGTGTCCGAGTTTGGCAAAACTTGCTTCGGTCATCTCAAACAAATTCATCGCCATAAACGACGTGTTGCAGCCTAAGCCATTGCTCGCGGCATTTTG
>JAVHQO010000119.1:0-2384 GCA_036171175.1 Gallionella sp. | reverse complement strand
GCGTGGTGGAAAGTCGCACTTTCCCCAGCATGGTGGCGCACGGCGAGCAGGTGTTATTGAGTGAGATACAGGCGGTGGAAGAGGGGTATCCGCTACGCGGCAAGATTGAGATTGATACAAATTGTTCGCAAACGCAGAACTTGCTCCTTCCCCCATGCAGGGGGAAGGTTGGGATGGGGGTTGATGCTCGTTCTAGCGAAGTAGTTTTTACCCCCACCCTAGCCCTGAAGGAACAACTAGCCAATCGACTAAGCTCGCAAGCGAGCAAGTCGCTGGTTATCCCCCTTAAAGGGGGAGGGGATGTTCCCGCGCGCGGCTCGGTGTGGGTGGATAGCCGTTTGTTGACGCGTTTGAATTTGCAAATCGGCGATGCGGTGGGCATCGGGGCGCGGCAATTTATCGTGGCGGCACGCATCGTCAAAGATGTCGATCAGTCGCTAGGCTTCGCCAGTTTCGCGCCGCGCGTGATGATGAATGATGCCGATTTAGCCAGCACGGAATTGCTGCAAGAAGGCAGTCGTATCTCGTATCGCATGATGTTTGCGGGCGAGGCGGCGCAAGTCGTTGCTTTGCGTGCGGCGTTGCAAGCAAAATTATCTGGCAACGAAAAGCTTGAAGACGTGCGCGATGCGCGTCCTGAAATTCGCGTGGCATTGGAACGCGCGGAAAGTTTTTTAGGCTTGGCAGCATTGACAGCGGCGATGTTGGCGGGGGCGGCGATGGCGTTGGCAGCGCGCCGCTTTGTGTTGCGCCATTTAGACGGCTGCGCGGTGATGCGCTGCTTGGGCGCGCAGCAAGCGCAACTGCTGTGGTTATTTTTGTATCAGTTTATTTTGCTAGGGCTGTGCGCCGCTTTGCTAGGAGGGTTATTGGGTTATGCCACACAAGCCGTTTTAGTCGATAGCATCGCGGCGATGCGTGCGGCAAATTTGCCGCAGCCGAGTTTGTTACCTGTATGGAAAGCGGCGTTAAGTGGGCTGGCGTTGCTCATTGGCTTTGCCTTTTTGCCGTTGTTGCAATTACGAAAAGCTTCGCCATTGCGGGTGTTGCGCCGCGAGTTAGCCTCGCCCGAAGCGAGTGTGGGCTTGGCTTACAGCTTGGCAGCATTCGTTTTGGCAGGATTATTTGTGTGGCAAGCGGGTAGCTGGCAACTGGGTTTGCTGGTGTTGGGCGGCTTGTTGTTTGCGCTGATTTTATTTGCCGTGTTAGCCAACTTGTTGCTGCGCGTGCTGGCGCGCTACGCGGACTTTTTTGCCGCACCTGAGCGGCTCGGCGTGCTGAATTTGGCGCGTCATGGCGCGGCGTTACAAATTGTCGCTTTGAGCTTGGGCGGCATGGCGTTGCTGGTGTTGACCTTGGTGCGTGCCGATTTGTTGGCGAGCTGGCAAGGCAAGTTGCCTGTCGATGCGCCGAATCGTTTTGTCGTGAATATCCAATCTGAGCAACAAGCCGCGATACAAAATTTCTTTACGCGTGAGCAACTTTCGCCGCCTGAGCTTTTGCCGATGGTGCGCGGGCGTTTAGTGGCGATTAACGCACGCAAAATTAACGCGAATAGTTTTAGCGAGCCGCGCGCGCAAGCCTTGGTCGAGCGTGAATTTAATTTGTCCTATCGCGACACTTTGCCTAGTTGGAACACGCTGGTGGCGGGGCTATGGTGGCAGGCAGATGCGACGAATGAATTATCGGTGGAGCAAGGTATTGCGAAAACGTTAGGCATACAGCTGGGCGACACACTGACTTATGACGTGGCTGGCACGATGTTTAGCGCGCGCGTCAGCAGTTTGCGCAAAGTAGCGTGGGACTCGATGAAGGTGAATTTTTTTGTGATTGCCACGCCTGATGTGTTGCGCGACATGCCCGAAAGTTATCTCGCCAGCGTGTATGTGCCGCCCGATAAATTAGCCTTGAGCAATGCCTTGTCACGCGAGTTTCCTAATCTATTAGTCATCGACACCAGCAGCGTGATTGCGCAAGTGCAAACCATCATCGCGCAGATTGCGCAGACCGTCAGTGCGGTGTTTTTATTCACGCTGTTGAGCGGCTTGGTGGTGCTGTATGCCGCGCTGTTAGCCAGCCAAGATGAACGCGCGAAAAGTAGCGCGATATTGCGCACCTTAGGCGCGGGCAGTGCCTATTTGCGCCGTTTGCAGCGTGCCGAGTTTGCGCTGTTGGGCGCGCTAAGTGGTGCGCTTGCCGCTGCGGGCGCGTCCGTTTTAGCCTGGGCGGTGTCGCGTTGGGTGCTAGAAATTCCTTATCAAATGAGCGCGAGTGTTTGGCTCATCGGCATAGTCGGCGGCATGGTGTTAGTGATGCTGGCTGCTGGTTTTATTGCGCGCCGCAGTTTGCAACTCCCTGTGATGACGTTGCTGCGCGATTAGATT
>JAVHQO010000118.1:0-2386 GCA_036171175.1 Gallionella sp. | reverse complement strand
CTGGTTTGTGCGTCGGCTAACACGCGTTGTTGCCATATTTCAACACCCGCTGCGAAGTCAACTTCGTGTCCGTAGCTCGCCATATTTCGCTCAATTGCGCCTGGGCCTATGCCTTGTTGTGCGAGGGGTAAGGCCTCGGACAACACAGGCACTTTTGCGAATTCAACTTCTGCTGTCAGTCCCGCGCCGCGACACATTTCTAGCAAGTGTCCTAGCAGTCCGAAACCCGTCACATCGGTGAGCGCGTGTACTGCTGACATCACGGCCAATTCGCTGCCGACTTTGTTGAGTTGCGTGGTCGTCGCGATGAGTTGCGCGTAGCCCGCGTCGCTTAATAATTCTTTTTTCAGCGCGGCGGCGAGGATGCCCACGCCCAATCCTTTGCCCAAAATCAGCACATCGCCCGCGCGTGCCGCGCTGTTCTTCTTGACTTGATCGGGATGCACGATGCCCAGTGCCACCAAGCCGTAAATAGGTTCAGGCGCGTCTATGGAATGCCCGCCCGCGATGGGAATCCCTGCGTCGCGGCACACCGCTTCGCCACCTTGCAAAATAGCGCGGATAGTTTCGACAGACATTTTGTTGATAGGCATCCCGACGATGGCGAGTGCCAGGATAGGTGTGCCGCCCATCGCGTAAATATCGGAGATGGCATTGGTCGCGGCGATGCGGCCAAAGTCAAAAGCATCATCGACGATGGGCATAAAAAAATCGGTGGTAGCGATGATGGCTTGGGTGTCGTTCAAACGATAAACCGCCGCGTCGTCCGCGCTTTCCTTGCCGACTAATAAATTTGGGAAGGGTAATTTGGCTTGTGCTACGCCTAGAATTTCTTGCAATAAAGCGGGAGAGATTTTGCAGCCGCATCCGCCCCCGTGCGACAATCGGGTCAACTTCACTTCATCCATTTTCATTTCCACTGCGTATGTTATTTAGAACCGCGAACTTATCACAGCTTGCCGAATTCGACACCATCATTGACGTGCGTACCCCTGCGGAATTCGCCGAAGATCACATCCCCGGCGCGATTAACTGCCCCGTTTTTTCCGATGAAGAACGCATTACCGTCGGGACTTTATACAAACAAGTTTCACCTTTCGCCGCGCGCAAAGTCGGCGCGGCACTGGTGGCAAAAAATATCGCGCAGCATTTAGAAACGCGCTTTTGCGACTATGAAAAAAATTGGCGGCCGCTGATTTATTGCTGGCGCGGTGGGCAGCGCAGCGGCGCGATGAGCATCATCCTCGCGCAAGTCGGTTGGGCTGCACACAAATTAGAAGGCGGCTACAAAGCCTATCGCCGCGAGGTTTTAAGCCAACTCGACAGCGTACCTACACAGTTTAATTATCGCGTGGTGTGTGGCGCGACAGGCTCAGGCAAAAGCCGTTTATTGGATGCACTCGCCGCAAACGGCGCGCAAGTGTTAGACCTCGAAGGCTTGGCACAACATCGCGGTTCAGTGCTAGGTGGCTTACCGAATCAAGCCCAGCCCGCACAAAAAAATTTCGACTCACAGCTGCTACTCGCCCTGCAAAAATTTGATGTCGCTCGCCCCGTTTATGTCGAAGCTGAAAGCAAAAAAATTGGCAAGCTCGCTTTGCCTACCTGTCTCTACGAAACCATGCACCGCGCGCCTTGCGTGCTGCTCGCCACCAGCATGGAGGCGCGTCTTGCACTACTGTTAGCCGACTATCAACACCTTATCGTCGCACCGCAAAAACTCATCGCACTGCTACAAGTTCTGCATAGTTTTCATGGCAAAAAACGCATCGAACATTGGCAAGCACTCGTTCTGGCTAAAGATTTTCACAGCCTCGTCGCCGAGTTATTAGCACTCCATTACGACCCAGGTTACGCACGCTCACAAGGTTTGCATTACCCGCAATTAAATCAAACCGAAACCCTTGCCATCAACGACATTTCGCCCGCCGCGTTAAGCGATGTTGCGCAACATTTAATCGCTGGCGATTCAGCCAAACTTTTTAAGGAGCAAGTATGAAGCAGACAACTATCATTACATTTTTCTTAGTGCTGTTAAGCGCGTGCAGCCCTAACGATAGCCCCGCGCCTACACCTAAATTATTCAGCGAATCACGCGATGCGTTAGACAAAGCCAAAGCGGTGGAAGGCATCGTGCAGCAACAAAATTCCGCCCAACAAGAAACGATAGACGAGCAAAAATAAGCACGAAAAAACTAGCCAAAAAAATTTAGCGCGTATTAAGATGCGCGCACCCAAATACAAGGAGAATCATCATGGCAAAAGGTCAGCAACGCAAAAATAAAGAAGTGAAAAAACCCAAGAAAACACCGCCACCGACTGTTTAATTTTTAGCCTGGTGAAAACAACAAGCCCCACTAAAGTTAGCGGGGCTTTTTTAATCATC
>JAVHQO010000117.1:0-11603 GCA_036171175.1 Gallionella sp. | reverse complement strand
GGCGCGTTGGAAAGTTACTACTTTAATCAACCGAGCAATCCGTATGCGAATTACGCATTGAAGTGGGACGGCGAATGGCAAGTGACGTTCGAGACGTTCCGCGACATGGGCATCGCGTATGGCGTGGGGCTGATTTTGATTTATTTGCTGGTGGTCGCGCAGTTCAAAAGCTATGTCGTGCCGCTGATTATCATGGCACCGATTCCGCTGACGATTATCGGCGTGATGCCAGGTCACGCGCTGGCAGGTAGTCAATTCACCGCCACTTCGATGATAGGCATGATTGCCTTGGCGGGCATCATCGTGCGCAATTCGATTTTGTTGGTGGACTTCGTCAACCTGCAAATTCGTGATGGCGTGTACTTACAACAAGCGGTGATTGCGGCGGCCAGTGCGCGTGCCAAGCCGATTATTTTGACGGGGCTGGCGGCGATGTTGGGTGCGTTGTTTATTCTCGATGATCCGATTTTTAACGGCTTAGCGTTGTCACTGATTTTCGGTATCTTGGTTTCGACAGTGCTGACTTTGGTTGTCATACCCGTGTTGTATTACGCTACTTTGTATAAAAAAATCCCGTAGAATCGCGCCGCTTAAATTTTAGTAAAGGAGTTTTAGAATGAATCAAGAACGTATCGTACGCATCGTAGCAGGCTTGTTTGTCTTGCTGTCATTGGCTTTCGGCGCATCGGCTAGTCCAATTTTTGTCAGCAGTAATTTCTTATGGTTCACCGCCTTTGTTGGTTTGAATTTATTCCAAAGCGGCTTTACGCAATTTTGTCCGCTCAATAAAATTTTGAGCAAACTGGGTGTAAAGGGTCATTCTTGCAACTAAGTTTTTTGCGTCAGTTACGCGCTAGCCACATCACGCTGACCTTGGTCGGATTGATGTGGCTAGTGCCATTTCTGCACTACCGCCATGAAAATCCGCTCACCACTTTTCATCAAGAGTGGTGGGCGTTTTTTTTAGGCTTGCTCGCCGCGAGTAGCTTGCTAGTGAAAGATGGCGCCACCAAGTTAGTGCTGCCGCGCATGGTGTTGTTACCCTTGGGCTTGGTGCTAATTGCCTTGCTGCAAATGGCGTTAGGCGATATTGCTTACGCCGCGCAGGGAAAACTATTTATCTTGTATTTGTTATTTGCTGCGCTGTTGATGGTGGTGGGTGCGAGCTTGCGCGAGCGCGTGGGTTTGAGCTTAGTCGCGAGTGTTTTGGCAGTGTTCGCCTTGTTCGCAGCGGAGCTGAATGCAGCCCTAGGGTTTATTCAACATTTTCACTGGCACACGCCTTTGGATAGCGTCATCGTGAGTAAAGCTGCGGTGAGTTTGTATGGCAATTTGGCGCAACCGAATCATTACGCCAACTTTCTGGCATTGGGTTTAGCGGCATTGGGGCTGCTTTATCAACAAGGTAAGCTCAAGCTGCTTTACGTCTTGCCGTTGCTCGCACCGCTGTTGTTTGTACTGACTTTGAGCGGCTCGCGTAGCTCGTGGCTGTACTTGATTTTTATGGCGTTATTGAGCTGGGGATTTGCTTGGCGCGATGCACAATTTCGTCGCTTAAAAATTTACGGCGTGCTGTTGCTAGTCAGTTTCGCACTGATGCACGGCGTGGTGCAATTACCTTTTGTGGTGAATGCGGGCGACCACCTGAATACCTTGACCCGCTTGCTTGCTGAGGATAACGGCACGCGCAGCATCCGCGCTTATTTGTGGCAAGAAGGTGGTGCGGTGTTTATGCAAGCCCCATTATTTGGCGTGGGTTTCGGGCAATTTGCGCTGCATCATTTTCAAATGCAGCCCTGGCAAGGCGCGGGTGTGGTGGGGCTTTATACCCATGCGCATAATTTAATTTTCCAACTCGCTGCGGAGACGGGCAGCGTTGGCGTGCTGCTGTTGCTGGGCACGTTGGGCGCGTGGTTGTGGGGGCTTCGGCGGGTGACGCTCACCGCAGCGCATTGGTGGGCGTATGCCGCATTGGGTGTATTGGCGATACACAGCCTGTTGGAATATCCGCTTTGGTACAGTTATTTTTTAGCCTTGGCCGCGCTGCTAATTGGCTTGGTGGATGAGCGAAAGTTTAAGTCGCTAAACCCCAATTGGGCGGACATGCTGTTGCTCGCGTTCATCATGCTGGGGGCGGTGTCGCTGTGGCAATTTGAACGCGATTACCAGCGACTGAGAATCGCTATCGTGAGCTTTACTCAGCATAGCGACGCTGACCATGCCGCCGAGCATTACCGTGATGCTTTGTTGGCACTCGACGCGAACTCTTTGTTGCACGGCTACGCGATGTTTTATCTCAATTCGCTGTTGCCGTTGGACGCGCAACATCTCGCCGAGAAATTGCAGCAAACCCGCAACGTGCTGCGCTTTTTGCCCATCGCCGAGGTGGCTTACAAATATGCGTTTTTGTTGGCACAAGATGGTCAACTTGCCGCTGCCAAAATCGCCTTGACCCAAGCAATTTGGTCGTACCCGCATCACTCGGCCGCATTGCAATTATTAGCAACATTGGCTGCGAATGACCCCGCGCACTTTGTGGCTCTGCTAGAATTCGCCACCCAAAAACAACAGGAGTATGACCTTGCAGTTCGTCCTTGATAACGTGTTCCCCATTGGCATCGCAATTTTTTCTGGCGTGATGTTGTTCTGGTCGATTTTCGGCAATCGCATTCGTGGCATTAAGGCGGTCGATACCGCCGCCGCCTTACAACTCATCAATCACAAAAATGCTTTCATCCTCGATGTGCGCGAACAGGCTGAATACGACGCAGGGCATTTGCTCAACGCCAAGTTAATTCCGCTCGGCAAGCTCAAAGCGCGCATCGCTGAACTAGATAAATATCGCGATAAAACGGTCGTGGTGGTGTGTCGTTCGGGCAATCGTTCGGGTTCGGCGACCGCCATCCTCACCAAAGCGGGTTTCTCTGACGCGTACAACCTGGCAGGCGGCGTGTTGGCGTGGCAGTCCAGTAAACTTCCCTTGAGCAAATAACATGGCAAAAGTGTTGATGTACTGCACCGCAGTGTGTCCGTATTGCGTGCGCGCCGAGCAGTTGTTGCAACGCAAAGGCGTGACCGAAATCGAGAAAATTCGCGTTGATTTAGCACCCGAATTACGTCTCGCGATGATGGCAAAAACGGGTAGGCGCACCGTGCCGCAAATTTATATTAACGACCAGCATATCGGCGGCTTTGATGATTTAGCCGCGCTCGATTTAGCTGGCAAACTCACCCCTCTTTTAGCTCAATAAACTTAAGGAATTAGCATGACCGAAGCCGCCGCAGCACAGCCCGTTTTTAGTATGGATAAAATCTATGTGAAAGATATTTCACTGGAAATTCCGCATGCACCGCAGATTTTTTTAGATCACAGCAGTCCACAAATTGATGTGCAACTGCATAGTCAAGCGGCTGCGATTGAAGACGGCGTTTTCGATGTCACCATCACCTGCACCGTCACAGCCAAGCTGGGTGAAAAAGTGATGTTTCTGATTGAAGCCAAACAAGCGGGGATTTTCCAAGCGCGCCACATTCCTAATCCAGAACTGGAAGCCGTTTTGGCAGTGATGTGCCCGAACATCTTGTTCCCGTATTTGCGCGAAGTGGTCTCGGACGTGTCTGTGCGTGGCGGCTTTGCTCCCGTGTTACTTAATCCCATCAATTTTGAAATGTTGTATCAACAGCAAAAGCAGCAACAAGCTGAAGCCTCGACTGCAACGACTCACTAATGTTTAATTTTTCCCGTTTTGGCTTCCTTGCTGCCTTGCTCGCGCTGAGCGGTGCAGCGCACGCGGTCGAATTTATTTCGGTGTCATCAGCGCACGCCACCTTGTATGACGCGCCCTCGGCAAAAGGCAAAAAACTGTTTGTGGTTAACCGCTACATGCCCTTCGAGGTGGTGGTGAATTTAGATTTGTGGATCAAAGTACGCGACCGCACGGGCGGTTTATATTGGATAGAAAAACGCGACATTTCTTTCAAACGCTATGTGTTCGCGGTAGCACCTTTAATCGAAGTGCGCAAACAGCCCGAATTTGCCGCGCCGCGCGCCTATCAAGTACGCCAACAAGTCGCTCTCGAATTGCTAGAAGACAGTGGCACAGGCTGGTTAAAAGTGCGTCATCAAGATGGCGACATTGGCTATGTCAGCAGCAAAGACGTGTGGGGCAGTTAATGAAACCGCTCAAAATTCATTGTTTGGGGGAATCGCTGCGTCGCGTGCTCGCTCATTCCTTGTCTATCTATCTGATATGCCTACGTCATTCGCTGTGCGGCTTCTTGCGCTTCACCCCAAAAAAAGAATTTTGAGAGGTTTCATATGAGTATGAAAGTCAGCGTGATAGGCGCGGGCGCATGGGGAACGGCGATGGCGATTAGCCTCTCCTCTCAACATCACGTTACCTTGTATGCGCGCAACGCCCAGCAAGTCGAGATGATGCAAGCGACGCGAATGAACCGCGCTTACTTGCCTGACATCAGTTTGCCTGCTGCATTAACCTTCAGTGCGGATTTAAGTAGTGCGGTTGCAAGTGCCGAGCTCATCATCTTGGCGGTGCCACTGGCCGCTTTGCGCAGTACGCTAAAAGCCTTACCTAGCTTGCCTGACAAGGTGGGATTGGTATGGTTGTGTAAAGGTTTGGAAGCGGATAGCGGCTTGTTGCCGCATCAAGTCGTCGCTGAAGAGTTAGCGGATAGCGTGCCGCGCGCGGTGTTGTCAGGTCCTAGCTTCGCATTGGAAGTTGCCAAAGGGCTGCCGACCGCGCTGACCTTAGCGAGCAGCGATGCTGAGTTTGCGCGACATACTGCCAAAGCCTTGCGTGCGCCGCATTTACGCGTGTATGCCAGCACCGATGTGGTGGGTGTAGAAATCGGCGGTGCGGTGAAAAATGTGTTGGCGATTGCCGCTGGCATTTCGGATGGCATGGGCTTAGGGCTCAACGCCCGCGCGGCATTGATGACACGCGGTTTGGCAGAAATTTCACGTTTAGGCGTGGCACTCGGCGGCCGTGCTGAAACTTTGATGGGCTTGTCGGGTGCGGGCGATTTGATTTTGACTTGTACCGGCGATTTATCGCGCAATCGTCAAGTGGGCTTATTGTTGACACAACAACATGCGTTACCTGAAATCATGCGCCGCTTAGGCCATGTCGCAGAAGGGGTGTACTCGGTGCGTGAAGTGTATCAACTGGCGCAGCGGCTCAACGTCGCGATGCCGATTTGTGCCGCTGTGTATCGTATTATTTACGAGCAAGTACCGGTTAAAGAAGTGCTCGCCGAGCTGCTTAATCGCCCTGTGCATAGCGAGTTCGATCAGTAGTTTTTCGGTGCAGCTATCGCGCGATGAATCGCCTTCCATCAGTCCCGTTTTGAATGAGCGGCTACCGCTCCGCCCCCGTAAATCCCACCTGCCGCCAGGCTTCAAACACCGTCACCGCGACCGTATTGGATAAATTCAAGCTGCGATTATTGGGCATCATGGCTAAGCGCACACGTTGCTCCGTTGTGAATTTTTCGCGCACAGCATCGGGCAAGCCGCGACTCTCAGGACCAAATAAAAACGCATCGCCATCTCGAAAAGTAACGCTGTGAAAGGCTTGCGAGCCTTTAGTGGTCATGGCGAACACGCGTTGCAAATCAAACTGTGCCAAACATTCGTCTAAATTTTCATACACTTTCAGCGTAGCAAACTCGTGGTAATCCAGCCCCGCGCGGCGCAATTGTTTATCGTCCAGAGCAAAGCCTAGCGGCTTAATTAAATGCAGCTGGCAGCCCGTGTTGGCGCATAAACGAATTACATTGCCTGTGTTAGGCGGGATTTCAGGTTCAAACAAAATGACGTGGAACATAGTTTTATGGAGTGAAATTAGTTGGGGCTGAGCATTCGGTAATGGCGTGTTTGCATCTCAATTAAACGGCTGCGCGTGCGGGCAAAATCGGCGGCGGATAAATCGGGCGCGTACAACATTTCCGCGCTCACCGCTGCACTGGCAATCAGCTTGATGTGATGATCGTACAACACGTCTATCAGCCAACTAAAGCGGCGCGCCGCACTACCGCGTTCGGCATTGAACAGTGGAATATCCGATACGAAAACGTAGCTAAATTGTTGCGCTAAACTTAAATAATCGGCTTGGTCGCGTGGCTGCTCGCACAGCTCGTAAAAATTTAGCCACACACTATTTCTCGCTGCGCGTTTAATTTTGAGCGTGCGTCCGTTAAGTTGCAGCGGCGCGTCATGGCTGCTTAGTCCCGCGCTAATTTGCTCAAATAACTGCGCTATTTTGTGCTCACTCGCATGATTATTCGGCGTGATAAAAAAGCTCGCTGCCGCACCCGTTTGCAGACGGTAATCGTGTCCGCCATCGACCTGTAGCACCTTGAGTTGCGTTTGCAATAAAGCAATCGCGGGCAGGAAATTTTGCCGCTGTAGCCCATGCGCATACAGCTCGTCGGGGGCTTGATTGGAGGTGGTTACCAGCACCACGCCGCGCGCCATTAACGCCTCCAACAAGCGCGCCAAAATCATCGCATCGGCAATATCGTCGATATGGAATTCGTCCAAACAGAGTAAACGCGTGGCGTGCGCGATGTCGGCGGCAGCCGCAATCAATGGGTCGGCGTGCGCGGCGTGCAATTTCATGGCGTGATGCACTTCTGCCATAAAGTGATGAAAATGCAGTCGCCGCTTGCGCTGATAAGGCACGCAGGCAAATAAGCCATCCATCAAAAAAGTTTTACCTCGCCCCACTCCACCCCATAAATACAAGCCTTGCGGCACATCTGGGCTGAGCAAACTGCGCCCTAAAAACTGATTGCGCTGCGACTTAAACTCAATCAGCTCGTGCCACAAAGCATCCATTGCCAACAGCGCGTGCGCTTGTGCTGTATCGGCTTGCAAGCCTTGCTCGGCATAGGCTTGCGCGTACCAGGCACTAGGGCTTTGCAGCGATGCAACGCTCATCAATTAAGTGTTTTGAATAACAATCTTAGGGAACGCCGCGCTATGGTCTTGCGCCATGTCGGCGACTTTGACGGCGATGCGGCGCGCGATGGTTTTGTAGGTTTTGCTAATGTCGCTATCAGGGGCGGCAACAACAGTTGGTTTGCCTGAATCGGCGTATTCGCGAATGCTGATGTCGAGTGGCAAGCTGCCCAAAAATTCTACGTCGTAATCGGCACACATTTTCGCGCCACCGCCTGCGCCAAAAATATGCTCTTCGTGCCCGCAGTTTGAGCAAATATGTGTACTCATGTTTTCTACGATGCCGATAATTTTGATGCCGACTTTCTCAAACATCTTGAGCCCTTTGCGCGCATCGAGCAGCGCGATGTCTTGCGGCGTGGTGACGATAATCGAGCCTGTCACGGGCACTTTTTGCGCTAGCGTGAGTTGAATATCGCCTGTGCCGGGCGGCAAATCTACAATCAAATAATCGAGATTGTCCCAACGCGTTTGACGCAGTAATTGGTCGAGTGCTTGGGTGACCATCGGACCGCGCCACACCATCGGCGCGTCGTCGCCCGCAATCATGTAGCCAATCGACATAGATTGCAGACCGTGGTTGCTCATCGGCTCCATCGACTTGCCGTCGCGCGAACTGGGCTGACCGCTAATGCCCAACATGGTCGGCTGCGAAGGCCCATAAATATCAGCATCCAAAATCCCCACGCGCGCGCCCTCAGCCGCCAATGCCAGCGCGAGATTCACGGCAGTGGTGGATTTACCCACGCCTCCTTTGCCACTCGCCACCGCGATGATATTTTTCACGCCCTCGACTAAAACTACGCCGCGTTGTACCGCATGGGGTACGACTTTGCTACTGACGTTGACGCTGATTTTGCTCGCGCTGGGTAAAGCCGCTTTGAGGTGTGATTCAACTTGCGTGCGGATGTCGCCCCATACGCTTTTGGCGGGATAGCCCAGCAAAATATCGAGGCTTAATTGCGTGCCTGATATTTGGATATTTTTGACCGATTTTCCCGTTACGAAATCTTTTTGCGTATTGGCATCAATTAAATTTTTTAAGGCGGCAAGTACGTCAGCGTCGGTAAAACTCATGGGAAAACTCCAAAAGAGGGAACAAAAAGAGGCGCGGATTCTATCCGAATTTACACCGACAAAAGTCGCTTAAACATTAGGGGAATAAGGCATGAACCAATTCAACTTGTTATGCAGAGCAACTACGCCGCCAATGATGATGAGCGTAGGCGCGTGCGGTTTTTCGCGTAACACGATGTCGGGCAAAGTTGCTAGCGTACCCGCCAAAACGCGCTGATTTTGCGTTGTGCCTTGCTGCACTAAGGCGGCGGGCGTGCTGGCGGCTAGACCATGCTTAATCAGCTCGGCACACAAAGTGTGGATGCCGAGCAACCCCATATACACCACCACGGTTTGCTGCGGACGCGCCAATGCATCCCAGTCCAAATTCATCGTGCCATCTTTAAGATGCCCCGTCACAAAAACGCACGATTGCGCATGGTCGCGATGCGTAAGCGGAATGCCCGCATACGCTGCCACGCCTGACGCGGCGGTGATGCCGGGCACGACTTGAAAGGGAATCTTTTGCGCGGCTAGGGTTTCGATTTCTTCACCACCACGTCCAAAAATAAACGGATCGCCGCCTTTTAAGCGCACCACTTTTTTGCCGTCTAAAGCCAGTCTCACCAGCAAATCGTTAATCGCTTCTTGCGGCAAGGTGTGCTGCGCGCGTTGCTTGCCGACGAAGATTTTTTCGGCATGGCTCAACGCCACAATCGCGGGTGCAACCAAATTGTCGTACACCAAAACTTCCGCTGTTTGGATTAAACGCTGCGCGCGCAAAGTCAATAAATCTGGGTCGCCAGGACCCGCGCCAACCAGTGCGACCGAGCCAATTTTCGGCTGAATTGCAGCCGCGACATCAGGTAAAAAATCTAAGCGGCGCGTATCCCACAACTGTTGGGCTAGCAACATTGCCGATGTCGTGTCGGGCGCGCGCAGCATGGCGCGTAAGGCAATTGCTGCGGTGCTGATGACCGCTGCGCGCGCGTATTCGTCGCTGATTTCGCCGCGCCATAACGCGCCTAAGCGCGACACATCCATCGCCTCATCTTTGAGGTGACGCCGGGTAAATTGCGCCGCCCACAATTCATCTTGCGTCTCACTTGCCAGCACCCCGCGCACCACACAATCGCTATCAGGATTGCGTTCCGCATCGCCGCCTTCGCCCTTGAATACGGCTAAATTCGCATCGCCTAACAACACCGCTGCCGCTTGATGAGCCGTGTCATAGCCTTGATGAAAAATGCCTAACATAGAGGTTTGTGCGCGCGCAGGATTGAGCATCCGCACCACGCTATGCACGGGTGAGCGCAAGCCTAATGTGGCTTTCAAGGCTAGTAACTGTTGTAAGCGCGGGCTGAGTGTGGCGACTGGCAGATAAGCAAAATTGCGTTGCTGTAATTGCGCCGCTGCTTCGTTTGCGTTATCGCAAGCAGTAAAACCTAGCTGCGCCAAAGCATCAGCGGCGTTTACACGCCCTGCCATTGCGGTGCCGTGCATCAATACTTTGCTGCCGTGTTGCGCAATTAACAGCGCGGACAAAACGAAGTAAGGCAGTTGTCGCCGCTTGCCCGCATACGCCGCCCAATCCAAATCCACTGAAGGAAAATCGGATGGCAAAACGATGCTGTCACGCGCCGCCTTGACCATGCCGGCTAGTTCGGCGGGCGTTTCTTCTTTGACGCGTAGCAACATTAAAAACGCGCCCAGTTGTTCAGGGCTGACTGTGCCTTGCAACACCATTTGCATGGCGTGCTCGGCTTCTGCAAAGGTTAAGTTGCGCGCGCCGCGCTGACCTTTGCCGAGTGCTTGAATGTAGACTGCGAAAGGATGATTCATAGTTAGGCTTAATTCAATAATAAGCCTGGCAATATACAGGGTTGGGGGCATAAAAAAACCAGCCTAAGCTGGTTGTTTGTTTGACCACATCGCTCTTTTTATTTGCTAGCGAATAGTTCTTTTACCATCCACGATGCAAAAGCAATTGCCATCAACAAAGTACCGACTGCACAAACTGTCGCGATGATTCCCATGTTTATCTCCCCCTAGAAGCACTACGTTAAAATTAAACCTCTTGTCCAACAGGGCGAATCGTAGCACACATTTTTAGTAGGGGAATAGCTGCAAATTAAAAAAGCCCAATGACTTTTCGTCATAGGCAAAACGGTAATACTAAAAATTAAATACCGAAGGGAGGATTACCCTTCGGCGTTCGAGTTAGTTGCTTTTGAACAAGTCACCAACGACTTCTTTAATCAACATAAAAGCGAAACCACCAATCAGCACAACAGTAACAAAAGCAGCAAACGTAGCGACATAAGACATTATTATTTCCCCTGAAAATTTAGTTAAATTCCAACTTAATAGTTGATTAAAACATTTCGTATTAGCTGACTAATACTTTGCGGATTATATAAGTGAATTTGTCGGAAATACACGCAAAATATTTAAGAGTATTACTAATTCCGCTGAGCGGCGCAGAGCGGTTTCGATTTAGCAACACTCCTATGCGAGTAATCACTTAAAATCTCGCCCCTTTTGTATCTGCAACATTACTTCTTAAGATAGGCAACAACGTGGCAAAAAAACTGTATATCAAAACCTATGGCTGCCAAATGAACGAGTACGACTCGGACAAAATGGCGGACGTGATGAAAGCGTATGACGGCATGGAACAAACCGATAAGCCTGAAGAGGCAGATGTGATTTTGTTCAACACTTGCTCGATACGCGAAAAAGCAGAGGACAAAGTGTTTTCTGATTTGGGTCGTGTGCGTCCTTACAAACTCGCCAATCCCAACCTCATCATCGGTGTGGGCGGCTGTGTGGCGAGCCAAGAGGGTGCAACCATTGCACAACGCGCACCCTATGTTGACGTGGTGTTTGGCCCGCAAACTTTGCATCGTTTGCCGCAACTGATAGACGCGCGACGTGCCACAGGACGCACGCAAATCGACATCAGCTTTCCAGAGATTGAAAAGTTTGATCACCTGCCTAAACAAGAAAAAGCCACGGGTACAGCTTTCGTTTCCATCATGGAAGGCTGTAGCAAATACTGCACGTTCTGTGTTGTGCCTTACACACGTGGCGAAGAAGTGTCGCGCCCACTGGCGGATGTGCTAAACGAGATACACGGTTTAATAAAATTGGGCGTAAAAGAAGTCACGCTGCTAGGGCAAAACGTCAATGCTTATCAGGGCGAAAGTGAGGATGGCGAAGTAGTCGATTTCGCTTATTTAATCCAAGCCGTCGCGGCGATAGATGCCATCGTGCGGATTCGTTACAGCACCTCGCATCCCAAAGAAATGTCGCAACGCCTGATTGATTTATACGGCAGCACCCCTAAGCTGGTGAGCCACTTACATCTGCCTGTGCAGTCGGGTTCGGATCGCGTGTTAGCGGCGATGAAACGCGGTCATACCGCGCTGGAATACAAGTCGATTATTCGTCGCGTGCGCGCGCTGCGTCCCGATATTTGCGTCACCTCCGATTTCATCATTGGCTTTCCTGGCGAGACGGATGCTGATTTTGAAGCCACTATGAAGTTAATCGACGACATCGG
>JAVHQO010000116.1:0-2422 GCA_036171175.1 Gallionella sp. | reverse complement strand
GCGGCGCTGCTGGTGGCTTGTGGTGGCGGCGGGGGTGATGGGAATCAAAACCCAGCTGTCAGTTACACCTCTGTGGTGTCGTTTGGTGACAGTTTGAGCGATGCAGGCACCTATGGTCCTGGCTTGATTGCCGCTGGTCGTATTCCCAATGCAACCGCTGGCGGCATGTTCAACGTCAATGGCATTGCAGGTGCCGTGGGTGCCGACCCAGTACCCAGCTACAACTGGGCTCAGTTGGTTTCTGCAGCTGCAGTTGGCAAAATCAACTGTGCAGCGCGTGCAGGCGGTTTTGGCATGGTAGAAGCCAAGGTTGCGGGCTGCACCAGCTACGCACAAGGTGGCGCACGGATTGCTGACAATGTGGGCAACGGCAACACAACCGCGGGTGCAGCAGCAGTGGCTGTAGGTGTAGCCACTCCAGGGCCGCTCACAGAGTCAGTCACCACTCAAATTGCCAACTACGCCACAGACACAGGCTCAGCCACTTTCACAGGCAAAGAACTCATTACAGTACTGGCTGGTGCAAATGATTTGTTTGCTCAAACCAAAATTCTTCAAACTGCTGCCACAGCAGCTGGCGGCACTGCCCTAGCCACCTCACTGGTGACACAGTTGGTTGGTTTGGTGTCCCCACTGACACCCGCCAACATGGGCACAGCTCAAACCGCCATCACCACCGCTATTCAAACTGAAGCAGCTAAGGCAACCGCTACGCCAACCAGCATCATTTCTGCGGCAGTCACTGCAGCAGCTACCGATGCAGCAGTCAACGGCTACACCACCACGGCTGTGGCCAACGCTGCCACCATTGGTGCCACTGCAGGTGCAGCAGCCACAACCGCTGGCAACACTTATGCCGCCACTACAGGTGCGACCAACGCTGTGACAGCAATGGCGGTCGCTGCCAACACTTTGGCCACAGCCATCAAAGGCATGCAGAGCAACGGAGCCAAACACATTCTGGTAGTCAATCTTCCTGATGTGAGCCAAACACCCTCTGCCATGAGCACCATCGTTTACAACCCAGATGGTTCAATCAAGGACAACTCTTCGCAAAAGCTTGTGTTAGCAATGACCACCACCTTCAACAACACGTTGGCTTCTGCGCTTGGGGTTGCGCCAGACAGTGCAGCCAACGGCATACTGCTGGTTGATGCATTCTCTGAAAACCAACGTCAACTTGCCAACCCTGCGCACTATGCACTGACCAACGTCAAAGATGTTGCATGTGATCCGGCCAAGACACTGGTCAATCCAGCGGATGCAACATCCAACAGCACTTTGGTTTGCACCACCAGCACACTGGTTACCAAGGACTCCGCCGGCAATGCCGTTACACAAGATCAGGCTTTGCACTTCTTGTTTGCCGATTCTGTGCATCCCACACCCTACGGCTACAAGTTGTTGGCACAGTATGCGATCCAAAAAATGGTCTTTGCCGGGTGGCTTTGATTCACTGAACTTCTAGGAGAAACTTTCATGACAACCAAGTTGAAGTTCGTTACTGCAGTCGCCTTGCTGACTGCAGGTAGCGCGTTTGCACAAACCGCAGGGACCTGGATGGTGCGCGCGGGCATGGCCAATATCACACCTGCGGTCACCAGCGGTTGCCTTTCGGCGCCAGACTTTGGCAACAACGGCACGGGTGGTGGCATTGGCTGCACCCGAAGCAATGTAGGAGCAGACACACAAATTGCCGGTGGTGTGACCTACATGTACACCGACCATATGTCAATAGACGTGCCTTTGGCGCTGCCTTTCAAACACAAAATCAGCGGCGCGGGTGCCATGGCTGGTGCAGGGGATTTGGCTGAAGTCCAAGCGCTTCCCATGACGATTTTTTTGCAGTACCGTTTTTTGGAGGCCAGTAGTAAATTTCGACCTTATGTTGGCCTGGGTGCAACTTACGCCTATTTTTTCAATGAGCAAGGTAGCGGCAAGTTAACAGCCACAACCAACCCAGGCGGCTCTCCGACCAAGCTCACAGTGGATTCAAAATTCATCCTAACGCCACAAATTGGTGCCACTATTGCACTGAATGAAAAGTGGTTCATAGACGTGTCTTACAGCAAGTCCAAACTCAACACCACCACCCACTTCTCAACGGGTCAAACCATGGATGTGGCACTAGATCCAGCTTCGTACAGCATTTCAGTGGGCTACAAATTCTGATTAGCCCATTCGCACTGGCTCAGTGCAAGTCAAGCCCCGGTTTGCCGGGGCTTTTTTATTTCTGCACACTCACAGGTACTGCTGCAGCGGCGGCATTCAGGCTTCTGGCGTTGAGAACACAGAGCAGTTCAGACATCGTCCAATTTGTATATGAAGCATCGTCCAAATTGAATTTCAAACGCGACTGAAGCGCATGTCACTCAACACGCCGCGCGCTGCAAGCGGTCACGCACACCGTCCCATGGGGCGT
>JAVHQO010000115.1:0-2435 GCA_036171175.1 Gallionella sp. | reverse complement strand
TAATTTATCCTTAGTTCCCGACGTGAACGGTGATGTGACAAGTTTGCTTTTCAATTTTATTACCACGGCCTTTAGCACGCGCAATAAAACGTTTCAGCGATGAAGCCTTGTCAACATAGATAGTAGTCACTTTCAAAGTGTCAATATCCGCACCATCATTATGTTCAGCATTTGCGATTGCAGAATCCAAAGCCTTCTTGATAATTCCAGCACCCTTTTTGGGGCTGAAAGACAAGATGTTCAGAGCCTGAGCAATTGGCAAACCGCGAATTTGATCTGCAACCAAACGACATTTTTGAGCTGAAACGTGTACGTTTTTCGCTACCGCTTTAGTAATAGTCATCATTGCCCCTTATTTCTTGACCGCAGCTTTTTTATCAGCTGCATGTCCTTTGAAGGTACGCGTCAAGGAAAACTCACCCAACTTATGACCTACCATGTTTTCGGAAACATAAACGGGAATATGCAACTTACCGTTATGCACTGCGATTGTTAGCCCAACGAACTCAGGCAACACCGTCGAGCGGCGCGACCAGGTTTTAACTGGACGCTTGTCATTTGTAGCGCGCACTGTCTCAACTTTCTTGATCAGATGTGCGTCAACGAATGGACCTTTTTTAATGGAACGTGCCATGTATTCTTACCCCTTAAACCTGAAAGCGACGACGTACAATCATGCCAGTAGTACGCTTGTTGCGACGAGTACGGAAACCCTTAGCTGGAACGCCCCAAGGACTAACTGGGTGACGACCTGCTGCGGTTTTACCTTCACCACCACCGTGTGGGTGATCGACCGGGTTCATAACCACACCGCGAACGGTAGGACGAACACCGCGCCAACGCATCGCACCCGCTTTACCAATCGAACGCAAACTATGTTCTGAGTTACCCACCTCGCCCAAAGTTGCTTTGCAATCAATATGTACTTTACGAATTTCGCCTGAACGCAAACGCAATTGAGCATAGCTGCCTTCACGAGCCAACAGCTGCACTGAAGTACCAGCCGAGCGCGCTAATTGCGCACCTTTGCCTGGCAACATTTCGATGCAATGTATTGTCGAGCCGACTGGAATGTTACGCAAAGGCAAAGCGTTACCCGCTTTGATAGGCGCTTCAGAGCCGCTCATAACCGCCGCACCCGCCACCATGCCTTTAGGCGCGATGATGTAACGACGCTCACCGTCTGCGTAACACAACAAAGCGATGTTTGCAGTGCGGTTAGGGTCGTATTCCAAGCGTTCAACAGTTGCTGGAATGCCATCTTTATTACGCTTGAAGTCAACCAAACGGTAATGCTGCTTATGACCGCCACCCATATGACGAGTGGTGATATGACCGTTGTTATTACGACCAGCAGTTTTAGATTGGCTTTCCAACAAAGGTGCGTAAGGCTTGCCTTTGTACAAATCAGGATTCACCACGCGCAAAACGCCGCGCTGTCCTGGTGTAGTTGGTTTTAGTTTAATCAATGCCATGATGCTTATCCTTGCTCACTTGCAGCGAAATTGATTTCTTGACCAGCGGCCAAACAAACATATGCTTTTTTCCAGTTATTGCGACGGCCGACGAAACGGCCAGTACGCTTAACTTTGCCTTTAACATTAGCAATTTGCACACTGTCAACGCTCACTTTGAACATCATTTCAACAGCAGCTTTTACTTCATGCTTATTGGCATCCGTAGCAATCTGGAAGATCACTTGTTCATTTTTTTCCGCAACGAATGTTGCTTTTTCCGAAATGATGGGGGCGACCAACACCTTCATCAAACGCTCTTCGCTAAATTTTTGGGCAATCATGCGAACATCTCCTCAATTTTAGCAACTGCGTTACGCGTAACCACCACGCGAGGGAAACGCACCAAACTTACTGGATCAGCTTGATAAGCCTCTAAAACCAATACATTAGGTAGGTTACGCGACGACAGGTACAGATTTTCATCCAAAGAGTCAGTAATCACCAATACACGTGTATCAGCCAAGCCCAATGCTTTGATTTTGTCTGCAAACTGTTTTGTTTTAGGCGAATCAACCGACAGACTATCAACCACAACCAAGCGATTTTCAGCAACCAACTTAGACAGAATCGCTGCAAAACCTGCGCGATACATCTTACGGTTTACTTTTTGCGCATAGTTTTCAATGCCTGTATTTGGGAAAATCTTACCACCACCACGCCACAAAGGACTGGATGACATACCCGCACGAGCACGACCCGTACCTTTTTGCGCAAAAGGCTTTTTAGTGGTATGGCGAACTTCTTCGCGATCTTTTTGCTTGCTATTGCCCGAACGAGCATTAGCTTGATAAGCAACCACCAATTGATGCACCAGATCTTCGTTGTACTCGCGACCGAACAACTCATCGGAAGCGTTCAAAGCCGCGCTCGATTGACCCTTATCGTTAATAACTTTAAGTTCCATTACACACCTGCCTT
>JAVHQO010000114.1:0-2464 GCA_036171175.1 Gallionella sp. | reverse complement strand
CGGCGGCTACATCGTGACCCATGGCGGTCAACTTGGTTTTGCCACGCAAACCAGCGTGCCTGGTATTTTTGCCGCGGGCGATGTGCAGGACCACGTCTATCGCCAGGCTATCACCAGTGCGGGCACGGGTTGCATGGCGGCGCTGGATGCACAACGCTTTCTGGAACAGGAATAAGCCCGCTGCAGCTTGGCCGCAAGCCCGGGCTATAATGCCGGGCTTTGCTGCTAGCCTCCCGTGAGGGACAACAGCTGCAAACGGGTTACCGCCACCCGGTTCTTGGCGAGGTGAGGCTTCATGCGTCAGCATGGGCCGTTTAAATATCGGAGTGTCCACATGGCACGCGTATGTGAAGTAACGGGCAAAAAGCCCATGGTCGGAAACACGGTTTCCCACGCCAACAACAAAAACAAGCGTCGGTTTCTGCCGAACCTGCAATACCGCCGTTTCTGGGTGGAATCAGAAAACCGCTGGGTGCGCCTGCGCATCTCCAATGCCGGTCTGCGGTTGATCGACAAAAATGGCATTGATGCCGTGCTCGCAGACCTGCGTGCCCGCGGCCAGGCTTGAGACTTTGCGGGACAGACCTTTAGCTCTGTCCTCAACTAATTAAAAGGAACCATCATGGCAACCAAAGGCGGACGCGAAAAAATCAAGCTGGAATCCACAGCCGGTACCGGTCACTTCTACACCACCAGCAAAAACAAGAAGACCACTCCTGAAAAGCTGTTAATCAAAAAATTTGATCCCAAGGCTCGCAAGCATGTGGACTACAAAGAAACCAAACTGAAGTAATTCGGTTTATCCAACAAAAAAGCCAGCAGCATGCTGGCTTTTTTGTTTTGTCCAGGCAAAACCATTCAGGCTTGAGCGGCACGCAAGCGCAAGGAAAACTCTTGCAAAGCAGCAATACCACTGACCTCGGCGCGGTAACACCAGGCTTGCAAATCAGCCGCCAGTTGCTCCCGGGTATGCGAGCGATTGAGCCACAACTGGCGCAACTCCTCACGCATCACCACCATCTTGTCCAGCACTGGCGAGGCCGCCCGCGCCAGTGCCAACTGCTCTACCACCGCTGCTGGCACCTTGTCCACATCCCGATGCAACCAGCGCTGCGCGGCACGAATCACCGCCGCATCGGCATGGCGCGACTTGAGCGCTACCAACTCGGCATTGAATGCCTGGCGCATGCCGCGTGCATAGCCGGCCATCAATTCGTAGCGGTTTTGAATCAACGCCTCCAGGGTCTGCTCATCGGCCACAGCGCGAACAGTACCCAAGGCAAGGCGTGGCGGTGTCTTTTTAACGTGTGCCAAACCCAGCCGTTGCAACAAGCTGATGTAAACCCAGCCAATGTCAAACTCATAGGGTTTGACCGACAACTTGGCCGACGTGGGGTAGGTGTGGTGGTTGTTGTGCAGCTCTTCACCTGCAATCAGAATGCCCCAGGGCAAGAGGTTGGTGCTGGCATCGGGCGCTTCAAAATTGCGGTAGCCCCAGTAATGTGCGCCGCCATTAATGAGACCCGCCGCCATCACCGGGGTCCAGGCCATTTGCACCGCCCACACTGTCAAACCCAGTACCCCAAACAAAGCCAGATCGAGCATCAGCATCAGTGCCACGCCTACAAAAGAATGGCCGCTGTAAAGATGGCGTTCAACCCAGTCGTTGGGTGTCCCGTGGCCAAATCGATCCAGGGTTTCCTGGTTGCGCGCCTCTTTGCGGTACAGCTCATAGCCCTGCAGTAGCACGGTCTGGATGCCGTACACGTGCGGGCTGTGGGGATCCTCAGGCTGCTCGCATTTGGCATGGTGTTTACGGTGAATCGAAGCCCATTCCTTGGTCACCTGCCCGGTAGTGAACCACAGCCAGAAACGAAAGAAATGCGCCGCAGCAGGATGCAAATCAAGCGCACGGTGTGCCTGGTGACGATGCAAGAAAATAGTCACGCTCAGCATGGTGATATGCGTCATCACCAAGGTGAACAACAGCATCTGCCAGGCACTTAACTGCCACAGGCCATGGGCGGCCCAATCCAACCAGTCGGTCATTTTTTGTCTCTCTCGTTGTTTTAAAAAATTCGGCTGTTGCTCAACTGCGCTGCCACGCCGCAGCAAAAAAACCATCGGTTTGGTGTCGATGCGGCCACAAGCGCAAATAGCGCGCTGCGTTGTCACCACCACTGCACAGGTCAACGGCGCTCTCTACTTTAAGCCCGGTCAGCAATTCACCCACATCCAGCGGTCCAAAGTCCTTGTTGGCTTCAGAAAATGCCTGGGCGATGGCCTCGTTTTCTTGCGGCAAAACGCTGCACGTGGCGTACACCAAGCGGCCTCCAGGCTTGACCAAGCGCGCCGCACTTTGCAAAATTTTGGCCTGCAGGGCGGCCATTTCTTCAACCGCTTGCAAGCTTTGCCGCCACTTCAGATCAGGATTGCGGCGCAAGGTGCCCATCCCGGTGCATGG
>JAVHQO010000113.1:0-2465 GCA_036171175.1 Gallionella sp. | reverse complement strand
GTAAGCGTCCAGCCGCGCCACATTGATTCATTAAGCGAAAGCTAAGAGCATGGTGTCCACCTAATTTAAGGGGACACCATCATCATGAGTACAACGAATCCTTCACCTCGCCGACGCACGTACACAACGGAGTTCAGGCAAGGACTGGTCGCACAATGCCAGCCTGGCGTATCTGTTTCAAGAATCGCGCTGGCACACGGCATCAATGCAAATCTCCTGCGCAAATGGATCGACCGCTATCGGGTTCAACTGCCCGTACCCGTTGCTGTCACACCTGAACCGTTCAAACTGGTTGCCGTTCAAGTCGACTTACCTGCAAATGTTGAAACTGATGTGGATGTCGCAGCTTGCAGTGAGACCATCGAAATCAGTCTGACCAAACGCACCACACACATCAACATCCGCTGGCCCGGTAATCAAGCACCGGCATGTGCCACTTGGTTGAGTGCGTGGCTAAAATGATCCAGCCAGAACAAGTATTCTTGCACGCAGAACCGGTAGACATGCGTTGGAGCATGGATAGACTGTCCTTGCTGATTCAACAAATCGACGGCCGCTCTCCCTGCGATGGCACAGCCTATGGCTTTACCAACCGTAACCATTCCCGCCTCAAACTACTCATCTGGGATGGCACAGGTGTCTGGTTATGTCATCGCCGTTTGCACAAGGGGCGATTTCGCTGGCCATTACCGGGCGATACCTTGTTCCGCATGAGTGCAGAACAGTGGCACTGGCTCATCACCGGTGTCGACTGGCAAAGACTCTGCGCAAAGCCTTCAGATATCTGGCGAGTTTAGCCAATAACTGCCTGAAATCCAGTGACTTACATGACAGGGTTTGCTATAATCAAGCCCATGAATTCGCTGGATAAAATCGTTCATTCAACCACCCATTCCGCATCCATTGACGAGGCTTTGCCGACCTCGATTCAGTTTCGTGATGCCGAAATCATTCGACTGAACGAGATCATCAATTCTCAGACTTCAGCCCTCCGTTCTCAAGACATCAAGATCCAAGCCCTAGTTCAGGAAGTCGCTTATCTGCGTCGCATCCGCTACGGCGTGAAGAGCGAAGCGATGAGTGCGGAACAACGTACCTTGTTTGACGACGATGTCGCACAAGATATTGCCACCATCGAAGCTGAACTCAATTTACCGGTCACACCGTCAATGCCCAGAGCTCGTGCTGGCCGTCAGGTACTGCCAGAACATCTGGAACGTGTTGAAGTGCGTCACGAACCCGAGTCCTGCACCTGTTCAGCGTGTCAGTCCAACCTGGTTAAGATTGGCGAAGATATCAGTGAGCAATTGGATATCGAACCCGCACGCTTCTTTGTAGTTCGCCATATCCGCCCGCAGTATGCCTGCCGCCAATGCGAAACTATCACAGCAGCACCGGTGGCTCCTGCGGTGATTGACGGTTCACTGGCTGCGCCGGGTTTGTTGGCTTGGGTCGCCACCAGCAAGTATCTGGATCACTTGCCGCTGTACCGGCTGGAGCAGATTGCTGCTCGGCAGCAAGTCAACCTGTCGCGCAGCACCATGAGTGAGTGGATAGGTCGTATGGGCTTTGCCCTGCAACCTTTAGCAGACCGGCTGATGGAGTTACTCAAACAGCGAGCGGTATTGCACGCCGATGAAACACCGGTCAAACAACTAGACCCTGGGGCAGGCAAAACGAAACGTGCTTATCTGTGGAGCTATCGCAGCAATGATCTGGATAGCGGTCCGCCGATTGTGGTGTTCGATTACCAGAGCAGTCGCTCCGGTCAGCATGCCAGAGACTTTTTGCATGGCTGGCAAGGCAGCCTTATGGTTGATGACTACGCAGGCTACAAGAAGATGTTCGCTGCTGATGCGCTATTTGCCATCACTGAGTTGGGGTGCTGGGCACATGCTAGACGTAAATTCTTCGACCTTCAGGTCAGCGGTTTGCATCCTCAAGCTGCGGAAGCATTGAGGCGTATCGGCAAATTGTACGCAGTGGAAGAAGCCTCGTGCGAAATGGATCATGCCGGTCGCGCAGAATATCGCCGTGAACACAGTTTGCCTATTCTGGCGGATATGCATGTGTGGCTGATTCGTTTACGCATCGCGACTGCTGACGGCAGTGGCTTGGCACGCGCGATTGATTACAGCTTGAATCGTTGGGCAAGTCTGATTCGTTATGCACAAACCGGTAATCTACCCATCGACAACAACCCAGTGGAAAATGTCATCCGCCCGATTGCCATCGGCAAGAAGAATTGGTTGTTCGCCGGAAGTGAGCGAGCAGGAAAACGGGCGGCTGCGATTCAAAGTTTATTTGCCACCGCCAAACTTAACGGCATCGAACCTTCTGCTTGGCTCAAAGATACGCTGGAAAAACTTCCCGTCTGGACGATGCGCCGCATTGACGAACTTCTGCCTATCAAACCGGCTGCATAAATCACATCAAATTAATAGATGGGGCGGCTGGACGCTTAC
>JAVHQO010000112.1:0-2485 GCA_036171175.1 Gallionella sp. | reverse complement strand
ACATGCGTCCCACCGCCGTGGCCAGTGGCGTCCTGGCTCTGGCTGAGCTGGCGCGCGCCGCACAAGCGGGCACACCTTACACCCTGGCCTTGCTGGATGTGCAGATGCCCGACATGGATGGCTTTGAGCTGGCCAGCGAAATGCAGCAGCAGCCGCAAACCCAGGCAACCACGGTGATGATGTTGACCTCGCAAGGGCAACGCGGTGACGGTGAACGTTGCCGCGAATTGGGCATCAGCAGTTACCTGAACAAGCCCATTTCACAGTCTGACCTGCTCGATGCCTTGATGACGGCACTGGGGGAGCCGCTGTCCGATCGTGCCGCGCTCATCACACGCCACACCTTGCGTGAAACCCGGCACAAGCTCAACTTGTTGCTGGCTGAAGACAACACCGTCAATCAAAAACTGGCCACCATTTTGTTGCAGCGCCAGGGGCACAGTGTGACCCTGGCCAACAACGGCCGCGAGGCGCTGGAACACTGGAAAAACAGCCACTTTGATGCCATTCTGATGGACGTGGACATGCCCGAGATGAATGGCTATGAGGCCACCGAACACATCCGCGCTGCCGAGCAAGCCCGTGGCACGCACATTCCGATCATTGCCATGACCGCTCACGCCATGGAGGGCGCACGCGACACCTGCCTGCGCCACGGCATGGATGGCTACGTCTCCAAACCCATCCACATGGAAACCCTGTGGATGGAACTCGATGGTTTGATGGCATCTTCCACCAGCACTGCCAAGGTTTCTGAAGCACCACCAACAGATGACTTTCCGGTTGCCAGCTTGGGACAATTGAGAAACGCCATAGACAACAACCAGGCACTGTTTGAAGAACTTAAATCGCTCTACCACACCGATGGTCAAAAACAACGTCAACTGCTCAATGCGGCACTGGCTGCAGCCGACCGTGAAGGCATCAAACACGCCGCCCACGCGCTCAAAGGGATGGTCGGGGTGTTTGCTGCCGAACGCGCGCAGGCGGCCGCCCAGCGGGTGGAAGACCATGCTGGTTTGGCGGAATGCGACCAAATGGCAAAAGCGCTGCATCAAGCACTGGACGATCTGACAAATTACTTGAATGCTTATGTCTGGTAACCACCACGCAAGCTGGCTATTGCCACTGCACAGCTCAGTAAACTAACCATTTTTTGCAGTCCATTCCTTCAATTTTTACAGGAGATTCCATGAAATTCACCACACGCAGATTGACACTGGCTGGCGTTGCCACGACCCTGTTGGTTTTATCACTGCCGTCTTTGGCCTTACCACCGGCCAAAGGAAAAGTTATTTTGACCATCTCCGGCAAAGTGGCCGAAAAAAACACCGCCACCGGCGCTGTTTTTGATTTGGCCATGCTGGAACAACTGCCACAGCACAATTTCACCACCATGACCCCCTGGGGTAAAGCGCCTATCAAGTTCACCGGCCCGTTGCTGCGTGATGTGCTGGCTGCCGCCAAAGCCAGCGGAACCACCCTGAAAGCAGCGGCACTGAATGACTACCAAACCAGCATTCCGCTGTCTGACGCACAAAAATTTGATGTCATCCTGGCGCACAAGATGGACGGCCAGGCCATTCCGGTCAAAACCAAGGGGCCGTTGTTCATTGTCTATCCTTACGACAGCAAACCCGAACTGCAATCCACCACGTACTACGAACGCTCGGCCTGGCAGCTGAAGTCCATTGCGGTTGAATAAGCCCGGCATGGCAACGCATCACCACCACAAACGCTACCTGTTCGGGTTGGCGCTGGTCACTGCCGTGATGGCGGTGGTGATGGCTGTACTGCTGGTTTTTGAGACCACGCAGCGCCGCGACATTGCGGCCAACCTGAGCAGTAAATCGGACTCTGTTACCGCGCTGACTTTTCAGCTGGAGCGCGAGTTTTTGCGCTTGCGCCAAACGCTTGATCAATCAGTCTATGGAACTGTGCCGGTTGATCCGGATACCTTGACCCTTCGGTACGATATTTTTTACAGCCGTGTGGTCTTGCTGCGTGACAGTCCGTTGCTGGCCGTGTTGGCCAACCGACAGGAATACCTTGAACTGATGCCCCGGTTGGAAGCCCTGCTTCATCAAGCCGACAAGGTGTTGGGCAGTCCCAAGCCCTCGATTGCCCAACGCAAAAAACTGCTGCAAGATTTCAATCAACTCGGCCCCCAGGTGCAAGCCCTCAGCATGGCTTCCAACTCGGAAGTCTCGCTGCTACTGGAGCGACATGCAACCGAATCACTGGCCAAAAGCAGCCTGAGCATTGGTCTGACAGTGGCCATGTTGCTACTGCTTTTGATGGCATCAGCCGGACTCGCCTGGCGGCAAAAGCGCCAGGAAAAAGAGCGGCTTGAGCTGGAAAGAATCACCGAGAACCTGCGCCAAGCCAGTCTGCGTGCAGAAGCGGCCAGCCGAGCCAAAAGCGATTTTCTGGCCAACATGAGCCATGAGATTCGCACCCCCATGAACGGCATCATTGGCATGAC
>JAVHQO010000111.1:0-2485 GCA_036171175.1 Gallionella sp. | reverse complement strand
TCATTAAAAATTGTTATTCGCTGGCGACACTGCACAGCATGAAACGACTGCTAAAAAACTGGCGTTGGCTGCTGCCCTTGTTGTTGTGGAGTGCGGATGCGCACGCTTGGGGCTTGTACACGCACGTCTATTTTGCGCAACTGTTGTTGTGGGCGATTCCGCTCTCTGATCCGCGTTATCAGCGCGCCATCAAAGCCTTTCCGCGCTTGGTGTTAGCGGGGGCATGTCTGCCTGATTTAGCCTTGCTAAGTGAACATTCTTGGGGCGCGCCTTTTTCCAGTACGCATCAATGGCAGCGTGCACGCAAACTATTAGACGAGGCAAACAGTGATGAGGAATATGCCTTGTCGCTGGGCTTTGCCAGCCATTTGTTGGTCGATGTGATTGCGCATAATCACTTTGTTCCTGCCCACGAAAAACTGTGGGGCAACGTGCCAGGCTTGACTCATGCGGCATGTGAGTGGGCAATGGACACGCATATTCGTCCGCATTTGTACGCCGAACCATCCGACTTGATGCGCGCCCATCGCGGCGAATTAGCTGAGTATGTCAGCCAACATTTTGCGTGTAGCCGTGGCATGGCGCAGCGCGGTATTGGGATTTTGGCGGGGGCGGAAAGTCTGCTGCGAAATAGTCGCTTGGCAAATTTTTGCTATCGCGGCGGGCGTAATTTTGATGAGGGAATGCAGCGTCGTTTTAATTTTTATCTCAAGCAAACCAGCGTACATCTAAGCCATATCGAGCGCGTGGCGCAAGGCGAACAACCATTGTGGGATGCCAATCCTGCTAGCAGTGATGCCAGCGTGCAATCTCGTCTCGCGCTCATCACGCCGCTGCAATTACGCCATCGTATGCCGCTGCCACAGGATGTGTTTAGCCCGAATCGTTAAGAGCCTATGCGCGGCTAGCGACAGCAAGTTGGTCGAACAATATTTTTTTTGCTGCCGCAATCGCGACCATCCTGACTAAAATTGCAACGAAGCCAATGCCAGCAAGCCGCCTAGCGCCGCCCCTGCTAGCACGTCGCTGGGGTAATGCAGACCCAATATCGGACGGGATAACGCCACTAGCAGCGCAAATGGTGCGACTAGCCAAATGAGCGTGGGGAAGTAGGACAGCACCACGATGCTGAATGCCACGGCGTGCATCGTGTGACCCGATGGGAAGCTGAATTGATCTAGCGTTTTGCCCATGCAGACAATCGCGGGATAAACATTAAACGGGCGCGGGCGCAGCGTTTTGCCTTTGATGAATTTGTAAATCAGCGTGCCGATGGTGGCGACCGCCAACATGTGTAACACCGCAGGCAAGGCAGCAGTTTGATAGCGCAGTAGCAAACCTGCCATCAGCGCGTACCAAAAGATGCCATCGCCTAAGCGGCTCACACAGCGAAATAAATAGCGCAGCGTGAGGTTGCGGCTGCGGCGATTGCAGAACACGCATAACTCCATGTCCCAACGGTTAATCTGCTGTAGCGGATGCAATGAGCTTTTGAGATGAAACATGTTTTTCTCCTTGCGTGCGCACGGTGTCGAATAACACCGCTTCCATTTCGCCCATGATGTGTTGCCAAGTCAGTGCCGCCACTGTGTCGCGCGCCGCTTGCCCCAAACTTGTTACGCGCGCCGCATCCGTCATTAGCCCTTGTGCCTGCCTGATAAACGAGGCGGTATCGGCATACGGAGCAAGCAAGCCGTTAATGTTGTGGCGAATGTGCTGATGTGCGGCAGCGTAGTCGTAAGCCAAGGTTGCCAAGCCGCTCGCCATCGCTTCAATCGTGACATTGCCGTAGGTTTCGGTGAGGCTGGGGTATAAGAAAATATCGCCCGACGCGTAATGCTTGGCTAACTCTTCACCTGTTTGCATCCCCGCAAAAATCACGTTCGGATGCTGTGCTTGCAACTCGGCACGCGCAGGACCATCGCCGACGATGACTAATTTCGCACGCGTATTGATGAGCTGCATTTTTGCAAACGCCTCGAACACCACGGGCAGATTTTTTTCAGCCGCGATGCGGCTCACCAACATCACCACCGGCGTGTCGGCATCCGCACCCCACGCGCTGCGTAAAGCGGCATCGCGCTTAGTAGGATTAAATAATGCGGTGTCCACGCCACGCGCCACCACGCGCACATTTTGATAGCCGTCTTGCGTCAATTCGTGATGCAGCGCGCGCGTTGGCACCAAGGTACAAGCGGCTTTGTTATGGAAATAGCGCAAGTACGCCGCCATCGGTTTACGCAACCAAGCGATGCCGTAATGCCCCGTGTAATTTTGAAAATTGGTATGAAAGTCGCTGCTAATCGGCAACTTCAATTTTCGCGCCGCCGCCAATGCCGACCAGCCCAACGGCCCTTCCGTGGCGATATGCACAATGTCGGGGCGTTGCGCTGTCCACAGTTTGACCAAGCGCGCCTTGGCGGGCAGACCAATGTTGAGCGTGGCATAACCCGGTATCGGCATCCCGCTAAACAGCGTCTCCTCA
>JAVHQO010000110.1:0-2533 GCA_036171175.1 Gallionella sp. | reverse complement strand
CCAAAATCATGTTGCGATCGCCGTCGCCATCCGATGCCGCGCCAAAATCAGGCGCGTTGTCGCCATACATAATCGCCACCAAATCGTGCGCGTAAGTCAAATTAGGATCGGGATGTCCGCCGCCAAAATCAGGCAGCGGCACGGCGTTCATCACACTCGCCGCCGACGCACCCAAACGCTCAATAAAAATCTCGCGCGCGTAAGGTCCCGTTACCGCGTGCATGGCATCGAACTGCATCCGAAAGCCGCTTTTGAACAGTGCGCGAATCGCGCCAAAATCAAATAACGACTCCATCAAATCCGCGTAATCCGCCACGCCGTCGATGACCGTCACGGTCATATTGCCGATGCGATAATCGCCCAATACCCCCAGCGCAATATCAGGCGCAGCAACGGTTTGGTAATGCGTCAGAGTTTTGCTAATCGCATAAATCGCGTCGGTGACGGTTTCAGAGGCGGGGCCGCCGTTGGCTTGGTTGTACTTAATGCCGAAATCGCCATCCGCCCCGCCAGGGTTGTGGCTGGCGGACAACACGATGCCGCCCAAGGCGTGATATTTACGAATCACGCACGAACAAGCGGGTGTGGAAAGGATGCCGTTTTGCCCCACCAGCACGCGCGCAAAACCAGCCGCCGCCGCCATTTTGAGGATGGTCTGAATCGCCTCGCGATTGTAAAAACGCCCATCGCCGCCCAACACCAACGTCGCGTTGGCAGGAATCGTGATGCTGTTAAAAATCGCCTGCACAAAATTTTCTAAATAATGCGCCTGCTGAAAAGTCGTGACGCGCTTACGCAAACCCGACGTGCCGGGCTTTTGGTCATTAAAAGGCTGAGTGGCGATAGTTAAAACTGGCATGGAATGCTCCGCATAAAACGAGGCGGCATTTTACACACGGAGAATGCTCTGATGCAGGATAGAAAATAAAACAGGCTCGACTAAGTATCGAGCCTGTTTTATTTGAGCAAACGAAAAGAGCATTCCGTGAGCGATTATTTTTCGTCCTGCTGCGTGAACATCAATTGCACCAAGCCTTCGACGAGATGAATGTCGCGCGGCGAGAGGCGTGCGAGCTTGTCCAATAAAGGAATAATTCCCGCGTAATGCGCCAGCCCTGCGTACTCTTTCCCTAAAACCACCAAGCCCGCTTGTTGCACCGCGAGCGGCGCGGCGGCTTCCATCTTCGCGCCCGACCCATAGCGTAACCATTGTTCCGAAACGCCCAACCAAGCGGCGAGTGATAGTAACTTTGGTTGCGTGGGCATCGCTTCCGCGAGTAACCATTTACGCACGGTTTGCGCCGTAACCCCTTGCCCAGAAAAATGTTGATTGAACGCGCGCGCAATTTGCGTCGGGCTGCTAAGCGGCTGTCCAATGCGCTTTAGCTCGTGTGAGAGGCGTTTGCTAAAGGCTATCCGATGTTGTTCGCTGGTCATTTCCATGCGCGGAAAATTACCAAGCCTAGTAGTAACTAAATAGTACCGATTGGTTTGCGTCAGTAACTTTTAGTTGTTATGCTGTGCGGGTTGCTGGATGCGCCAGCAATAAATAATGGCTTAGATTCGCGGTGACTAAGCCGAAATGCGTGGTGAATTTAACTATTGGGGGAGTTGTATGTTGAAAGTAAATAAAAGTGGTATCGCGCTGTTGCTGAGTGCGTCAGCATTATTAACGGCATGCGGGGGCGGCGGCGGTGCAGCACCAACGACTCCTACTGGGCCAGTGGTATCGACGCTGTCTTTCCCGTTACAAAGTGCCGACAAAACGATTATTGCAAATGGATTTGCCAAAACCATGCTTATCTCAGGGACGTGTAGTGGTACGGGTAGCAACACCGCATCCCCTGCAACAACCCCAGCAGTTTTTGAAGGTCTGCCTGGATTCTCCTCAATTAGAACAATTACGATGTCGTTTACTAATTGCACGCCCGTTTCAATCGCTCAAACTGCAACAGCCTACTATGACAACAACTACCTTCCACATGGGATGAACAGCGTGGGCAATTACGGTGTATTTTTAACACCGCCAACCATACCTGCGTCAGTAACTGTGGGCGGGACGGGCGTAATTGGTACAGCAACCTTGTACACCGACAGTACAAAATTAGTGGGTAATGGTCGGCAGGACGGGAGCTACGTCATAGAGGCGGACACGGCAAACACGGCGATTGTCAATTTCATCTGGAAAATATACAACGCAGCGGGCGTATTAAGCTCAACCTCCCAAGTTCGCTTCCGTATTGCGATGACTGGAGCGTTAGTGCCGCTATCAGAAGATATTCAATATGCCACTGGCACGCATCTGCTTTTGACATACCAATAAGCCATATCTGAGTGCAACTAATTGCGCTTAGATAAACTGAAGACGAAACAGGCTCGATACTCATCGAGCCTGTTTTTTATTGCGCGCTTCAATAATGACGTGCCGTGACTCCACGCCTTGCGAACTAAGCACGACAGGATAATTATTCACCTTTGCACAGGTGTGCCAACGGCTTAATCAAATTATTCAGTTAGCTTAAATTCAACGCTG
>JAVHQO010000109.1:0-2538 GCA_036171175.1 Gallionella sp. | reverse complement strand
TCCAATGGGGCTGAAAAGTTTTCAAATTCGCTACGTATAAAGGCTTCGCCTTTAAACTATGCAGCTCGCCGTCCTCTACACGCTGCACCAAAAATCAGTCCATTCCGAGTTCATATGAGAAAGTTGACCCCTGCGGAACTACTGCACAATGGCCATCTTAGCGCCATTTGTAGTGCAGCTTAAAGTGGGCTGTTGCACCTGTGGTTGTGGTTGTGGCAAGCCCTCGTGCCATACAACACGTGCCAATGTGCATCCCCAGCTCCACATCACAACTGGACATACTGTAGATGCCCAAACTAGGCTGAATGCCACTACATGCATGCACCATACACACACCATCAATTCATTTGCAGCCCCCATTAATTGAGATGCTCAACTGCATGGCTTCAAATTTGGTACATCAGGTGGGCTCATGTAGGACTCCAAGATGTGCATCACAGCACTGAACAACACTCATCCAGCTGGGAGCACTGGATGTACTTCCACTTTGCAGTGGTCCCTACAACAATATGCCGCAACATGCACCGTATTTTCTCTATCACAACAACTGTGTTTGGACAGAGCTCATGGCTGGAATATTAGTAGGCAATGCTGTGGACATGTACCTTGAAGTGCAACTCAATTGATGCAAGTGTTGGCTGTGACAGAATGCTGCACTCCTTGTGGCCTGTTTCCAGCCTGCCAAGTATTGCCCCCATGCACCCCTTGATAACACTTGGTCCCCTCAGCCACCCATGCAGCCAAACCGAATGGCCACTAGCATGACACCGTTACTTGAGCCCATGCCGTCCAGGATTACCACAAACCTACCATGGGTTGCACTGTAGAAATGGTGATTGCCGAATTTATTCAAATACCCTGTTATTTTGCAGCATACTGTGTCGAGGTGTGGTCCAACGGAGCCAAACCTCAGCCTATCAGAACCGATATTGTGAAGCATGCAATACCTACTTTATACATAACAAACCTTCATGTTTTAAAGAAGAATTTAATTATTTATTGTTTGCACATTTGTTTCCTTGTCAACGGCCAAAGTATGGATGGCTCGTGGCTAACAACCTCAAGAATATGGAAGGATTTGGAGACTTAGGCACCCATTGCTGCTTGCACCCAAACCCAAACGTTCTTGGTGTTATGAAATTGTGTGCTGTTTCGTTAATAGTCAGCATGCCATGCAACTTGAGAACACGAGATGATTCAACTCGCACATGCACGGGCACTAAAACAATATGTCAAGTGTGAGGGGGAAATGGCGTGAAAGTGTGGTGATATTTTCAGTGGCCAAACTTAATTGTCGGTGTGTGGCCCTTCAACAGCCGGTTTGAAGTGACAATTGGTTTCAATCTGTGATACATATGTGTTGGGATCCGCCCTCCTTGTTCTTGTGGAATGTGTCGTGCATGTGGTCAGTCCCAGCCACAGAATTCAGCATGAACATGCCATGGCTTGGTGATCCTTTTACAAACATCAAAGGGTCAGATTGGTTCGGAACACCCTCACCAACATGATCCTCCATCCAGACAGCTAGTGCATTTCACACTTGACTTAGGTAGGTATCTAGTAAGATGCTTGGTCATGTAAGGAGACATCTGTGTAATCCCAAAACAAGGACACCTTGGTTTGGTCGAGGCAGAACGCCATGGCAGTATGCCTTGGGAAAAGTGTCCGTATGGAATGCTCGTGTATATATTGATGAGAGCTGCTCATGATGTCATCTAGCTTTCACTTGAAGTGCGATGGTCGGCAGGGTGCATATGGTTAATAGCTCCGAGTCCTCCCGCCATTAGGAAGGCGTATTGTAATTAATTCAGCTCATGACTCCCGACCACCCAGAAAATATCACCATGAATCGTGCTTGTTGCGTCATTCACAATTGTCGGCGTGCCTTTTCCGCAAAGCACGAACAACGCCGGTACTTGTATGATGACACGTAGCACCCCGTCGTACTGTGGGCCCATTCATATTGATGGCCCTAGCTCTCAATGCTGCCTTGCTACATTGATCATATGCGTGCCCTGTATAGCACATCAATGTTTGGTGTGGCTACTTGGCACCGCTAGAAACTTGGACTTCCGTAGAACACGACCAAGAAGCACGCTCACAATCAAATGCTGACACACTGCAGCATTTGGTGCCTTGTAGACACACAAGCCTTCGGGTATTAACATTCAATCCACACGCCAAGATACAGCTCATGGCGTTTCATGACACAGTATGCTGCAAAATAAAAGGGTATCTCAAAGTGTAGATGAGTGAAATACGGTTGTCACTCGTCATATACGGTTATTCCGGTTCCGCAAATCGCAAATACCGGAGCCTAGACATGTGCTAGTGATACTATTGATGGCTCCCCAAGTCTTGTCTTACCACAAGCTACAGTTCTAGTAGAAGCCACCATGTCGAGAATGTGCTTGCAAGGCCCTGTTTCAAGAAGGGCCTCCGAAACGCACCACATAATCACGTATTTAGGCATGATCCCGTGCTCCAATGGGGCTGAAAAGTTTTCAAATTCGCTACGTATAAAGGCTTCGCCTTTAA
>JAVHQO010000108.1:0-2539 GCA_036171175.1 Gallionella sp. | reverse complement strand
CGGTCAAGTGCGCGTTTGTAGGCTGCCGCCGCATCGCGCACGCGCAGCGCAATGGCGCTGATCAGCGGCTTGTCACTCAAAGGCGAGCCTTTGGCATGGGCGTTGACGATGATGTTGATGTCACCCTGGCGGTACAGCAGCACTTCTCGTGAGCGGTGCCGCGCCACTGGCCGAAACCCCATGCTTTCCAGCACCTGGCCCAAAGCCTGAGGCTTGGCAGTGGCATATTCAATGAACTCAATGCCTTCCAGGCCCAGCGGGTTGGCCCCTTCGACAATTTGCTCGCGATCAATGCTGGCGCTGGACGTGACATGTTGGGTGGCGGTCATGGTTTTGTCCCTCAGGGTTGGTACATGGTCATTATGCCGATGCAAAGGGCAGCATCAGGCCGCATAACCACGCCGATTTTTCCACCACGTGGTCTGACTCAGGATGGTGAAGGTCAGCGCCGCCAGAATGATGGCTGACAAGGGGGCGGTGAAAAATTCACCGACAAACTGGCTCACATTGCCCTCGGCCGAGATCATGGCCTGGCGGTAGGATGAGTCCATCAGCGGCCCCAGAATCATGCCCAAAATGATGGGGCCAACCTGGAAGCCATACATCTTGAAGATGTAGCCCACCACACCAAAACCCAGCATCCAGTAGACATCGGCCGGGTTGTTGTTGATGGCGTAGGCACCCACAGCTGACAGCATCAAAATCAGTGGCAACAAAATGGGTTTAGGCGTTTCGACAATCTTGGCAAATATCTTGATGCCCGTCAGGCCAAAGACCAGCAGGAAACAATTGGCAAGCGTCAACGCGCCCACCTGAAACCAGAACAGGTGTGGGGTTTCGATCATCAGCATCGGACCGGGCTTGAGGCCGTGGATGTACATGGCACCAATGATCACGGCGGTGACGGCGTCGCCCGGAATACCCAAGGTGAGCATTGGGATGTAAGCGCCACCCACAGCAGCGTTGTTGGCAGACTCAGGCGCGACCAGCCCTTCGTAAGCACCTTCCCCAAAAGGCGTTGACGGGTTCTTGACGGTGCGTTTGGCGTGGTCATAAGCCATCAGTGCGGCAATGTCGCCACCCGCTCCTGGGAGGGCACCCACCACCACACCGATGGTGGAGGTGCGGGTAGCCAGTGGAAGGTATTTTTTCAGCAGACTCCAGGAAGGCAAAATTTTGGACACGTTCTGTTTGACGGCCTTGAGGTGCATTTCATGCAGTTGCACCAGAATTTCAGCCACGCCAAAAAAACCGATCATGGCCGCTACATAGGAGATGCCAGCAGTAAGTTGCAAACTGCCAAAGGTGAAACGGGGCTCAGCCGTCATGGGGTCCAGGCCTACTGAGCCGATGATGACGCCTAGGGCACCGGCGAAAATGCCCTTGGCCAGTGAACCGCCTGACAAACTGCCCACCAGCAAAATACCCCAAATGGCTAGCATTAAGTAATCGCGCGGTGCAAACTTGAGTGCCAATGAGGCCACAGCAGGAGCAGCCACGGCCAGCGCCAAAATGCCGATGAAGCCACCGTAAACCGACACGATGGTGGTCAGTCCGATGGCGGTGCCAGCTTCACCGCGTTTGGCCAGTGGGTAGCCGTCCAGACCTGTGGCAATGGCAGAGGGTGCGCCAGGAATGTTGAGCAAAATGGCACTGCGTGAACCGCCATAGACACCACCGAGGTAAATGCCGGCAATCACCGCCAGCGCAGAATTGATGTCCCACTTGAAAGTGAACGAGATCAGGATCGACACCGCCATGGTGACCGACAAGCCTGGAATGGCGCCAATATAGATGCCGCAAAATGTGCCACTGGCAATTAAAAACAGCAGCTTGGGGTCAACCCAGGACATAAAAAAGTAGGTCAGTGCTTCACTCATTTCAGTAACCCCTGGAAGAGTGAGCCAGTAGGCAACACCACAGAAAAGATAGTCTGGAAAATCAAATAAACAGCAGCAAGCACCAACGCGCTGACCCATATATTCAGGAAGAGTTTGCGGCTGCCCAATATCCACATGGACACAAGCAAAAACAAGTACGACGAAAGAATGAAGCCAACGGTCTCAAGTGCCACCATGTAAACCGTGATGGCGATCACAAACAGCACCAGCATGCCGGGTGCAATTTGGCGAATAAATTGCTGAGGCAAGGATTCCCCCTCGTTGCCTGCGTGAATTTTTGACTTGGTGGTGTCGCGCAAGGCGAACGCAGCCGATATCAGCATCACGCCAGCAGCCACCATTGGAAATGCGCCAGCGGAAGTGAGTGATTCAAACCCGGAGATGGCATAGGCCTGCCACAGCAAGAAAAGGCTGAATGCAATCAGCAGCATGGAAAAGACCAACTCTCCTGGGAGTCGGCGACGTAACAAGTGCATGGTGTCTCCTGGTGTTATTGATGCGAAATCATCGGGCAGGCGCATGGCCTGCCCGAGTTCAAACCCTTAAGGTTTTGCAATGCCCAGGGTGGCTGGGTCAACCTTGGCGACGCCCACTTCCTGATAAGTCCAGGAGGTGACCGATTGCCATTTTTTCAGGAA
>JAVHQO010000107.1:0-2540 GCA_036171175.1 Gallionella sp. | reverse complement strand
AGTTAGTATCGACTTAGGCGATACCGATTATCACGAGAGCTTGGCGGAGTTGCGCATGCTTGCCGAAACGGCGGGGGTGCGCGTGTTGGCGACCGTTGAAGCGAAGCGACAACGCCCCGATGCCGCCTTGTTTGCAGGTAGTGGCAAGGTGCAAGAAATTGCTGAAATGGTTGAGCGCATGGAGGTGCCGTTGGTGATTTTTAATCACGAATTGTCACCTGCGCAAATGCGTAATTTAACGACGCATTTAGGTACACGCGTGATTGACCGCACGATGTTGATTTTGGATATTTTTGCGCAGCGTGCGCAAAGTCACGAAGGCAAAGTGCAGGTCGAATTGGCGCAGCTCAAGTATTTATCCACGCGCTTGGTCGGGCAAAACGCCGACATGGGGCAGCAAAAGTTTGCGGTGGGTGCGCGTGGGCCAGGTGAGACGCAGCTGGAGTTGGATAGACGTAAGTTAGATAAGCGTGTGCATTTGCTCAAAGAGCGGCTGGAGAAATTAAAAGGTCAGCGCGATTTGTTGCGTCGTTCGCGCAATCGTTCTGACGTGTTGTCGGTGTCGATTGTGGGTTATACCAACGCGGGAAAATCCACCTTGTTTAATCGTCTGACCAAGGCGAATGTGTATGTGGCAAATCAATTGTTCGCCACACTGGATACCACGTCGCGCAAGATGTATGCGGAAGGTCAGGGCGAGATTGTCGTCTCGGACACGGTAGGGTTTATTCGTCATTTACCACACGGACTGGTCGCCGCGTTTCGCAGCACCTTGGAAGAAACTATACAGGCGGATGTGTTGTTGCATGTAGTGGATTTGAGCAATCCCAATCACGACAATCAAATTGCCGAGGTGAATAAAGTCTTAGCTGAAATCGACGCAGGGGATATTCCGCAGATTTTGGTGTTCAATAAAATTGACCAAGTTGAGGGGGTCGAGGCGGGCGTAATACGCGACGAGCATGATAGAATCTCGCGCGTTTTTTTGAGCGCGCAAAGCGGCGCAGGCTTAGAAGATTTGCGACAAACTTTGTTAGAAATTCGGGCGGCGCGTCAAGCCGCCATCACTATTGAGAAGCAACTTAAACAAGCGAGAGAGTCATGGGAATAAATGATCCGCAATGGGGTAAAAACAACAATGGTGGCCCGCCAGATTTAGAAGAATTGTTGCGTAAATTAAACGCCAAAATTGCCGCCCTGATGGGTGGTAAAAATGCGCGTGGCAATGCTAATAATGGCGCACCAATGCCTCCCTCAGGCAGTATCAAGGGTGGGGTCGGGTTGGTCGCAATAATTGCGCTGCTGATTTGGTTGGCGACGGGTTTTTACATTGTCGATGCGAGTCAGCGCGGCGTGGTGCTGCGTTTTGGTAAGCAAGTTGAAACCACTGAGGCAGGGCCGCGTTGGCACTTTCCGTATCCGATTGAAACGGTGGAAATGGTCAATTTGAGCCAAGTGCGCACCATGGAAATTGGCTATCGCGATAACGTCAAAAATAAAATGTTGAAAGAATCGCTGATGCTGACCGACGATGAAAACATCATCGACATTCAGTTTGCCGTGCAATACACCTTGCGTGACCCAGGCGAATATTTATTTAATAACCGCAATCCCGATGAAAATGTGCGTCAAGCGGCAGAAACAGCGATACGCGAAGTGGTGGGTAAAAGCACCATGGATAAAGTGTTGTATGAAGAACGCGAAAAAGTTGCCGTCGATGTGACTAAGCTGATTCAAGAAGTGTTGGACCGATATAAATCAGGCATCGTCGTGAAGCAAATCACTATGCAAGGCACGCAGCCACCAGAGCAGGTGCAAGCAGCGTTTGAAGATGCGGTAAAAGCGGGTCAAGACCGTGAGCGTCAAAAGTCTGAGGGCGATGCTTACGCGAAAGATATTGTGCCGCGTGCCAAAGGGATGGCGGCGCGTTTGAAAGAAGAATCAGAAGGTTATAAGCAAAGTGTGATTGCTAACGCCGAGGGTGATGCCAGTCGCTTTAAGCAGATTTTGGTTGAGTATGAAAAAGCTCCGCAGGTGACCCGTGAGCGTATGTACATCGACATGATGTCGCAGGTGATGGGCAATATCAGCAAGGTGATGGTCGATCAAAAAAATGGCAATAGCATGTTGTATTTGCCTTTAGATAAATTGATTGAAGCGAGTCGTAGTGGCACGCCTGTGGCAGAAGCTACACCTGTGGCTGCTGCATCTGTTAGTTCGCAAAGTAATGACAATAGTGCCGCGCAACGTGCGCGTGATTCTTTGCTCAGTCGTGATCGGGAGGCGAGATGAAACCGAATGTTATAAATAGCTTGGTCGCTGTCGTCGGCTTGTTGGTGGTTTTGAGCTTGAGTGTGTTCGTAGTCGATCAGCGTCAAGTGGCGATTGTGTTGCAACTCGGTGAAATGGTGCGCGTGGAAACCACCCCTGGCTTGAAATGGAAAGTGCCGCTGATGCAAAACGTGCGTTATTTTGATTCACGCATTTTGACTTTAGAGTCGCCTGACCCCGCACCTGTGTTTACCAAAGAAAAGAAAAAT
>JAVHQO010000106.1:0-12165 GCA_036171175.1 Gallionella sp. | reverse complement strand
GTATGTCGATTCCATTTTATTTGGACGAGGCCAATCAGATCGACCCAAAGAATCTGAAGCAAATCGTGGATACCGCAAGGCAGCTCGGTTTTTGTACAGTGTTGGCTAGCACTATTCCGGTGGCGGTCGCCGAAAATCTCTATTTTGTCCAGTGGGCGGAGAAGGGGAAAGCAGTACTTGATAGTCATCGCCGAATTCGCCGCGAGGTAAAAGAGGTCATTGAAAATGCAGCCGCTTAATCCACTTGCCAGCTTGCTGCACCAGTTATTAACTGTGGGTGAAGTTGCAAGCAGCAAGATTACTAGCCGAGCCAGCAAAGATTTGGCAACGCTATTAGACCTTGGTGCTTTGTGTGAGGAAAAGCGAGGTAGAGGAAGTGTTGTAGTTGTAGCGAATTTGGATTCAGTACGTCGTTTTGCTGAACGACACTTTCCAAGTGGGTTATGTGGCGAGGACGACACATCTGAGGGACGCAGAACTCAATCCCTGAATCGCTTTGGGGATACCAAGTCCATGCCTGGACTAGATTTTGAATTCGTGATTCTCCGTGCATTTGGTGATGCCCAGGTAGTAACCACGATGTTAAACAACAAAGTCAAAATTGATGCACCTGAAATCACAAGTCAGACCGGTTGTATTGCACTCACACTTCATGACAGCGCTGATATCACTGAGCTGCCACAGATTCGCGGCAATGTCGCTACTGTAGAGGGGCCGGAGTTGTTTTACAGGTTTGACTGGGCGAGCGTTGATGTCTCAGTTGCCGTTCTGACAAATGGTCGAATGTCAGATCGCATGTTGAACTGGGTCACCTCTTCGATGATAGAAGGTGCGTTGACTCATTTTGGTGACTATGACCCCGTTGGATTGGACGAGTATCGAAGATTGAAAGAGCGTGCGCCGAGAGTAACTTTCTACATGCCAGAAGATTTAGAAAGTCACTTCAAAGAAAATAGGTTTCTCAAGCCTGATCTGATGGATAAGAGCAGCAAACTTCTGCCACGATTGCTGCAATCTCGGGATGCTGATATTTTGAAAGTCATTGATTTAATGCGGCGTTACGGCGGTGGAGTGGAGCAAGAGGTCTTGTTGTTGTAAGTTGTCCATCATGAACTGGTAAGCAGGTGGATTCTTGGCAGGGTGTGGATCTGTATTTGTATTTCGCAACAACTGAGTGCCCGCACGAATTTATCGACGGTAAGATGGGGGCGCATGGCTTTATGTGCGGTGTCGAGCTGTGCCGGAAAGACTGGCTGCTTTTTTGATGTTGCGAATGGGGCAGGGGTGTTACGTCCCATTCATCTACTCGGTTCCGATGATGTCACGCCAGCAAAAATCGCCCTCACCTAGACACCTGAGCAGCGCGAGGAATTTGCCAAGCAGATTCCAGCCAGCGTGGCTTGGATTTATCGTTTCTGGCAACCTTACCGCTAGGCTGTGACTGATGGTCGCCACTACCATTCAGCGATTCCAACCAAAAGTAGGGCGTAACGATCCATGTCCATGTGGCAGCGGGAAGAAGTTCAAGCAGTGCTGTGGGGGGGCAGCGGTGTTGCATTGAAGTGGATATGCGCGTGAAAACTATTGGCTTCTCTTGATGGTCATGTAGCTCAACGCATCTGCAAGACTTCGATGGCTTCAAAATTCTCGATTATGCGTGACAGCATGAAGGAGATTTGAAGGAACTGAAGTGTAAAAAGCACCGAAATACAGTGGTTGAAGGGGATGTGGAGTGGTTAATAAACATAATAAAATCAGTTTGTTGTAAAATAACAAGCGAATCGACATCCAAGAAGTCAGCAGTTCGAGTCTGCTCGTGCCTACCAGATACAAATGGCTTAGATCCTCACGGGTCTAAGCCATTTTCATTTCCATAATAATTTTTATAGGCGAAATGAAATTTTGCTCAAGATCCTCTTCTATGCGCGGCAAAGAGTGTGGCAAAGAGCTGGCAAGCCTTACAGTATGTGGCATAATCCCGCGCTTCAAAAAACGCTACTCGGCTAAACGAAACTCTATGACTGCGCAAACTCTTTACGACAAACTTTGGAATTCTCATCTGGTGCGGCAGGAAGCCGACGGCACGGCGTTGATTTATATCGACCGTCATTTGGTGCATGAAGTGACCAGCCCGCAAGCCTTTGAAGGTATTAAGTTGGCGGGGCGCAAGCTGTGGCGCACGACTTCTATTTTGGCGGTTGCCGATCATAACGTGCCAACTACGGGACGTGCGCATGGCATTAGCGACCCGATTGCGCGTTTGCAAGTTGAGACGTTGGATAGTAATTGCGCTGAGTTTGGCGTGAACGAATTTAAGATGTCTGATGTGCGTCAAGGCATTGTCCATGTGGTCGGTCCTGAGCAAGGCGCAACGCTGCCAGGCATGACCGTGGTGTGCGGCGATTCACATACCAGCACGCACGGTGCGTTTGCAGCATTGGCGTTCGGCATTGGCACATCGGAGGTCGAGCATGTGATGGCGACACAATGTTTGCTGATGAAGAAATCTAAAGCGATGCAAGTTTTGGTGGAAGGAAAATTAGGTTTTGGCGTGACGGCAAAAGATATTGCACTCGCGGTCATTGGCAAAATCGGCACGGCGGGCGGCACAGGTTACGCGATTGAATTTGCTGGTAGTGCGATACGCGCCTTGAGCATGGAAGGTCGCATGACCATATGCAATATGGCGATTGAAGCAGGCGCGCGCGCTGGCATGGTCGCCGCCGACGATACCACCATCAATTATTTGCAAGGTCGCCCGTTCGCGCCGCAAGCAAAAATGTGGGAACAAGCTGTGGCGTATTGGCGCACTTTACATAGCGATGAAGGTGCGAAATTCGATGCTGTCATCAAGCTGGATGCCGCCCAAATTCGTCCGCAAGTAACGTGGGGAACGTCGCCAGAAATGGTGGTGGCGGTTGATGCTTGCGTGCCTAATCCCGCAAATATGAGCGATGCGGTGCAGCGCGAAGGGGCGCAGCGCGCCTTGCAATATATGGGTTTGACGGCCAATACGCCAATTTGCGAAATTCAAATTGACAAAGTTTTTATCGGTTCATGCACCAATGCGCGCATCGAAGATATGCGTGCGGCGGCGGCAATCGCTAAGGGCAAAAAAGTCGCCGCGAATGTGAAGTTGGCGATGGTTGTGCCAGGTTCTGGCTTGGTAAAAAAACAGGCCGAAGACGAAGGTCTGGATAAAATTTTTATCGCGGCAGGTTTCGAGTGGCGCGATCCCGGATGTTCGATGTGTTTGGCGATGAACGATGACAGACTTTCGCCCGGTGAGCGTTGCGCTTCGACTTCCAACCGCAATTTTGAAGGCCGCCAAGGGCAAGGGGGACGCACGCATTTGGTCAGTCCTGAAATGGCGGCAGCAGCGGCAATTGCTGGACATTTTGTAGATGTCAGCAAACTTTAATCATGCTTAAAAAATATCTCATTGCTGTGTTGTTGATGGCGTTAATCGCTTGCAATACCGTTGATGGTATTGGCAAAGACCTTAGAAAAGGTGGCGAAGAAATTGGAAAGGTACTGAAGTCAAAATGAAAAAATTTACACTTTTGAATGGTTTGGTTGCGCCTTTAGATCGGGCGAATGTTGATACTGATGCGATTATTCCCAAGCAGTTTTTGAAGTCTATTAAGCGTTCTGGTTTTGGCGTGAATGCGTTTGATGAGTGGCGTTATCTCGATCACGGCGAGCCAGGCATGGATAATAGTCAGCGCAAAATCAATCCTGAATTCGTGTTGAATCAAGCGCGTTATCAAGGTGCGAAAATTTTGCTGGCGCGCGAAAATTTTGGCTGTGGTTCGTCGCGCGAACATGCGCCGTGGGCATTGGAAGACTACGGTTTTCGCGTGATTATCGCGACTAGTTTTGCTGATATTTTTTTCAACAACTGCTTCAAAAATGGCTTGTTGCCGATACGTCTTGCTGCCGAACAAGTGGATGCCTTATTTACGGCGGTAAGCTCGCAAAACGGTTATAAATTAGTAGTTGACTTGGTACAACAAACTATCAGCGCGCCAGATGGAACAAGTTATCAATTTGAAGTCGATGCCTTCCGTAAACATTGTTTATTGAATGGCTTGGATGATATCGGTTTGACTTTGCAACATGTCGCAGAAATCAGCGCGTTCGAGACTAAGCGTCACGCGGCGCAACCTTGGTTGTAGTTTTTTAATTAGGATTTTGTTATGAAGATTGCAGTTTTGCCAGGTGATGGCATCGGACCAGAAATCGTTGCACAGGCTGTAAAAGTTTTGGCGGCATTGCGTAGCGACGGCTTGAAAATTGAGATGGAAAACGGTCACATCGGCGGTGCAGGCTATGACGCGGCGGGTGATCCATTTCCTGCGGCAACCGAAAAGTTAGCCCAACAATCCGATGCGATTTTGCTCGGCGCAGTGGGTGGTTATAAATACGATAATCTGCCTCGTCCTATGCGTCCTGAGCAAGGTCTGTTGCGTATCCGCAAAGGCTTAGGGCTGTTTGCGAATTTGCGTCCCGCGATGGTTTATCCAGAGTTGGTGAATGCGTCTAGCTTGAAGCCTGAGTTGGTGTCAGGCTTGGATATTATGATTTTGCGCGAACTTACTGGCGATATTTACTTCGGTCAGCCGCGCGGTATCCGCACTTTGGAAAATGGCGAACGACAAGGCTTTGACACCATGCATTACAGCGAATCAGAAATTCGTCGCGTCGCGCATGTAGGCTTTCAAAGCGCGATGAAACGCGGCAAAAAACTGTGTTCGGTGGACAAAGCTAACGTTTTGGATACCAGCATGTTATGGCGCGAAATTGTCATGGAAGTGGCGAAAGATTACCCAGCAGTTGAGTTGTCGCACATGTATGTGGACAACGCCGCGATGCAGTTAGTACGCGCACCTAAGCAGTTCGATGTAATTTTGACGGGCAATATTTTCGGCGATATTTTGTCCGATGAAGCGTCGATGTTGACGGGTTCGATCGGGATGTTGCCGTCGGCTTCGTTGGATGCGAACAACAAAGGTTTATACGAGCCATGTCACGGTTCTGCGCCTGACATCGCGGGCAAAGATATTGCCAATCCGTTGGCGACAATTTTGTCGGTGGCGATGATGATGCGTTATACATTTTCGCAAGAAGACGTGGCGCAACGCGTTGAAACGGCGGTGCGTAAGACCTTGCAGCAAGGCTTACGCACGGGTGATATTTATGAAGCCAGTACGCAAAAAATTGGCTGCGCCGCGATGGGCGATGCGGTGGTAAAAAACCTATAAAAATGTAGCTTGGGTTTTCATTAAAAAACAAGAAGCGTGTAGTGCAATTATGTTTTTTGAGTATGCCTGTGCTGTATTAACTCGACAGGTTAGGCTAAAGCCCAACCTAGCAAAATTCTTTGGAGAGATGTAAATGAGCAAGCAATACGACGTGTGTATTTTGGGTGCAACTGGCGCGGTAGGCGAGGCAATGCTGTCGATTTTGCAGCAGCGCAATTTTCCCGTGCGCAATCTTTATCCGTTAGCTTCTAGCCGTTCGGCGGGTTCTAAGGTGACATTCCATGGCAAGGAAATTACCGTGCTAGATGTAGCTGATTTTGATTTCTCAAAAGCTCAAATCGGTTTGTTCTCGGCGGGCGGTAGCGTGTCAGAAAAATACGCGCCGATTGCTGCCGCAGCGGGCTGTGTGGTAATCGACAACACCGCGCATTTTCGCTATGACCGCGATATTCCATTAGTCGTGCCAGAGGTGAATCCGCACGCTATTGCGCAATACAAGAATCGCGGCATTATTGCCAATCCAAATTGTTCCACCATCCAGATGCTGGTGGCATTGAAGCCAATTAAAGATGCGGTGGGCATTGCGCGCATCAACGTAGCGACCTATCAAGCCGTGTCGGGAACAGGCAAAGAAGCGATTGATGAGCTAACTGCGCAAACACGCGCGCTGCTCGACTCTAAAACGGTGGTGGCGGAGGTTTATCCCAAGCAAATTGCGTTTAACGTGTTGCCGCAAATCGACGTGTTTATGGAAAATGGCTACACCAAAGAAGAAATGAAAATGGTGTGGGAAACCCAGAAAATTATGGAAGACGATTCTATTTTGGTAAATCCAACGGCGGCGCGTGTGCCCGTCTTTTACGGGCATTCAGAAGCCGTACACATCGAGACTAAAAAGAAAATTACCGCTGCCCAAGCGCGTGCTTTGCTGGAAAAATCCCCTGGTGTAAAAGTGATTGATGAGTGTGTGCCAGGCGGTTGGCCTACGGCAATCGAAGCGCAAGGTCAGGATGCAACTTTTGTCGGTCGCATCCGAGAAGATTTATCACATCCTATGGGCTTGGATATGTGGGTTGTGAGCGATAACGTACGCAAAGGGGCGGCGTTAAATAGCGTGCAAATTGCTGAGATTTTGATCGCTAACTATTTGAATTAAGCGTACTTGATAAAGAAGATTATTAGCTTGTGCGGATAACTCTTTGATGTTACTTTAATTGTCCAATAAAAAACTGTGGGTGTGGCATGAAAAAATCACTATTAAATCTGCTCGGTGTGGCAGCTCTTTCTTACTCAGTTCACGCGTATTCGGCTGGGGTGGGTGGTATCAATGTTGGGTCAGCCTTAGGTCAACCGCTTAAGGCTGATATTCAATTATTTGCCAGCGACAAAGCAGAAAAATCCAGTATTGTCGCGCGCTTGGCTACCCCTGAGGCTTATAAGAGCCGAGGACTAGACTATCCCTTTGGTAATAAATTTAAGTTCGTCATTGAAAATCATGCGGATGGTGAATCGGTGATTCATGTCAGCAGCAATCAGCCTGTCAACGACCCCTTTGTAAGTTTGTTGGTGGATGTCAATTGGGCTTCGGGGAAATTGGTGCGTGAATTTACCTTCCTGCTCGATCCTCCTGGTTATCAACCTGAGCCTTTGCCAGCGATAGCGGTGGAAGCTGTCGCCCCTGCTTTGGAGCTTAGTGAGCCAGTAGTCGTGGCTGCACCTGTAGTAGCGGCTGAGCCTGCTGCGACTGAAGCGGCGGTATCTGTCAACGCTGAAGCGGTGAAGGCGGTTTCTGTTACTCCCTTAGAAAAAACACCCGCGACCAAAACTGCCACAAGCAAACATGCTGCCCCCGCTGAGATTTCATCTGAGGGTCAGATTAAGGTTCATCGCGGTGATAGTTTGCATAAATTAGCCGAGCAAAATGCGATTGGTGGTGTGAGCTTAGAGCGCATGATGGTTGCTTTGTATCGCGCAAATGCCAAGCAATTTGACGGCAAAAACATGAACCGTATCAAAACGGGAAAAATTTTGCGTATGCCAGATGCGGCTGAATTGGCGGCGGTGTCAGCCGCTGATGCCAGCAAAGAAATTCGTGTACAAGTTAAAGATTGGAATGCTTATCGTCAGCAGCTTGCGAATGCTGCACCGATGAGTGTTGCGGCAGCTCCTGCTCAAGTGAGCAGCGGTAAGGTGAGCAGCGTAGTTGCCGATAAAACACCTGTCACCAAGGACAATGCTAAAGAAGTTTTGAAACTGTCTAAAGGTCTAGCGCCTGAAGATAAAGTGGTGAGCGCGGGTAAGGCGGCTACTACGCAAGAGCAAAAAAATGCTGCCCAAGAAGAGCAAATCGCTAAAGCAAAAGCAGCTGAAGAACAGCGTGGACGTGCGGCATTATTGGAAAAGAATCTTAAAGAGATTCAACATTTGGCAGAGTTAAAAACGCAAGCGGCGGCAATCTTGCCTGCCAGTGCAGTTAAGCCTGTTAGTGCTGTCAGTAGCGTCGCGGCGGTTTCCGCTGCCAGTGCAGTCGCGTCAGTTAGTGGTGTTGTTAGTGCAAGTAGTGTCGCTGCGGTGACCGGTGTGGTGGCGGAGAGTGCAGTAACTGCTGTGCCTCCTAAGCTAAAACCTGCGCCTGTTGAACTCACTTTGATAGAAAAACTGTTGGCTGAACCACTTTATTTGGGTGGCGGTTTGGCGGGTCTGCTGGCATTAGTCGCTTTAGTTTTTGCTGCTAAACGTCGCAAATCAAATACAACCCTTGATACTTTTAGTTCTGATTTTAGTGATATTGGATCGGCTACGGGGCGTATTTCGGTGCCAGAAATTGCTTCGCCTGACAATGGCGATTTCACTAAAACTTTACTGTCCAACGATGCGGCTTCCTCTAGCCTAAAAGATGATGATCCGATTAGTGAAGCAGATTTATTTTTGAGTTTTGGTCGTGATGCGCAAGCGGAAGAAATTTTGCAAGAAGCGTTGCAGTCCAACCCAAATAACGAAGCTGTTAAATTAAAGCTATTAGAAATTTTTGCAAAAGGTCAAAATAAGTCTAGCTTTGAAAAAATTGCGAAAACTTTACAAAGCTCAGCGAATGAACAGGCTTGGCAACGTGCGCAAGCAATGGGTAAAAAGCTTGATCCTAAAAATACTTTGTATGGTGCCGTTGTTGAAGATGCTGACAGTGCAACGATGCAAACTGTAAGTATAAAAAATGGCTTTGATGCCAATCCTAAAACGGTCAATCAAAAAGTTGATTTTGATATAACTGGCGGGGTACAGGCGATAGCTGACGGGGATAAGACGACGATTTTCTCCGCAGCTGATATGGCTAGCGCGCAAAAAGCGGTGATGGACTTTGATGTGACAAGCACGAATTCGAGTTTAGCGGTATCGAGTATGGATTTTGATGTAACTGCTGCCCATCCTACAGAGAGTGAGCCCGCAGCCTCGTTGAATGACATGATTTTTGATGTCACCGCAACGCATCCGAGTATGCCTGCTACAAATTTTGCCGCTGAAGTAAAGTCGCCACCAGCCGATGATGGCTTAGCATTTAACTTGGACTTCCCTATAGATATACCTGCTGCACCAGTGGTTAAGCCTGTAGAGTTTAATTTATCCGATATTAGTTTCGATTTGAATGATTCGTCGGTTGCTAGTGCCGTTGTTCCTGCTAGCGACTTTAATGAAGTGGCCACCAAATTAGATTTGGCAAAAGCCTATCAAGAAATGGGCGACGTGGTGGGGGCGCGTGAAATTCTTGATGAAGTCATGCGCGAAGGAAATGCTGAGCAACGTGATACTGCGCAAACGTTGATTAGCCAACTCGGCTAGTTGTTGTCAGCAAAACCAACGGCAGCTCCAAGGGGCTGCCGTTTTTTTTGGAGTTTAACGATGCTCATTCATCCCGCGCTGCAAATTAGCACTTGGTGTTTGTTAATCTCATGGATGCAACGACTGGATTTTTACTCGTTGTTATTCATGGCAGGCGTAATGCTCTTCATCAGCGCGTATTTTGCCGCACGTCAACTTGTGCAACTGCTACGCCGCACGCGTTGGATTTTGCTGTCTTTGTTGGTGATTTATGCTTATGCCACGCCAGGCCAAGCCGCTTTACCGATACTGGGTGACTGGAGCCCCGTGCGTGAGGGTTTGCAAGATGGCACTGCGCAATTATTAAAATTATTGGTCGCGCTTGCGAGCTTGGCGATTTTGCTGGAAAAATTGTCCCGTTTGCAGTTGATTGCAGGGCTGTATAGCTTGTTTGCACCGCTTAAGTTGCTGGGGGTTTCGCGTGAGCGATGCGCGATACGCTTAGCCTTGACCTTGCATTATGCTGAACTCGCAATGCGGCGTAAAAATACGCATTGGCAGGAGGCATTACACGACTTATTTGAGCCTCATGAAATTGACTTGCAGCCACTTAATTTAGTCTTGCCGCGCATGACTCAATTGGATAAGTGTCTCGCATTGGGATTGTTTTTATTCGCATTAGGATTGATATTGACATGAGAATTGCGCTAGGCATCGAATATGACGGCAGCCCTTATTGCGGTTGGCAAAGCCAAGCTGAGGGCTTGACGGTGCAAGACACTTTACAAGCCGCGTTGAGCGCGATTGCGGGTGAAAAAATTAGCGTGATGGCGGCGGGGCGTACCGATACAGGGGTGCATGGCATTGAGCAAGTGGTGCATTTTGATAGCGATGTCGCTCGCCCAATGCAAGCGTGGGTGCGCGGCGTGAATGCCTTGTTGCCTAAGAGTGTGGCGGTGCGCTGGGCGCATCCTGTTAGCGAAGAATTTCACGCGCGTTTTTCTGCGCAAGGTCGCAGCTACCGTTATTTTTTATTGAATCGCAGCACGCGCACTGCCTTACATGCGGGCAAAGTGGGTTGGTTTCATGCACCACTTGACTTAGCTAAGATGCAGCAAGCCGCGCAGTGTTTGCTCGGCACACACGATTTCAGCGCGTTTCGCGCCTCGCAATGCCAAGCGAAATCGCCCATCAAGACATTGCGTCAACTCGATATTTCTCGCGAAGGCGAGATGCTGATTTTTGATGTCAGTGCTGATGCGTTTTTGCATCACATGGTGCGCAACATCGTCGGCTGTTTGGTCTATGTCGGCAAAGGAAAATATCCTGTGGAGTGGCTGGCAGAAGTACTAGCAAGTCGCGACCGCAAGCGTGCAGCACCGACATTTTCTCCCGATGGTTTGTATTTAAGAGAAGTGAAATACGATGCGAAATGGGGATTACCGCAGCTTGAAAAGATACCAGGAGAGCCGTTATGACGAGAGTGAAAATCTGCGGCATCACGCGCGTGCAAGACGCGCTGGCAGTTGCCAAGAGCGGGGCGGATGCGATTGGCTTGGTGTTTTATGAACGCAGTCCGCGTTATGTGAGCATCGCACTGGCGGCAGAGTTGGCGCGTGCCTTGCCGCCGTTTGTTACCACGGTGGGCTTGTTTGTGAATGCCGCGCCGGAGTTGGTGCGCGAGGTGTTGGCAGCCGTGCCGTTAGACGTGTTGCAATTTCATGGCGACGAATCGCCGGACTATTGCGCGCAGTTCGGCAAACCGTATCTCAAAGCAATCCGCGTCAAAGCGGGAGTGGATTTGCTACAATGCGCGGCTGATTTTTACAGCGCGCAAGGTTTGTTGCTAGATGCGTTTGTGGAAGGCACGCCAGGCGGTACCGGTGCTGTTTTTGATTGGTCGTTAATTCCCCAAAATTTGCCACTGCCCGTGATTTTATCGGGCGGTTTAGATGCTGATAACGTCACCTCTGCCATCCGACAAACGCGCCCTTACGCGGTCGATGTTTCCAGTGGTGTTGAAGTGAGCAAAGGTATAAAAAACGAACTGAAAATTACTCAATTTATGCAAAAGGTCAAACACAACAATGTATAGCTACCCAGATAACACAGGTCACTTCGGTCAATTTGGCGGCACATATATGGCGGAGACGCTGATTCCCGCTGTGGAAGAATTGACTGCGCAATATCTGCGCTACAAAGATGATGCTGAATTCAAAGCCGAGTTGGCGTATGAGCTGAAGCATTACGTCGGCCGTCCCAGCCCTATTTATCAAGCGAAACGCTTGTCGGAACATTTGGGCGGCGCGCAAATTTATTTGAAGCGCGAAGACCTGAATCACACCGGCGCGCACAAAATTAACAGCGCGATGGGGCAGGCACTGTTGGCAAAACGCATGGGTAAAAAGCGCGTGATCGCCGAAACGGGTGCGGGGATGCACGGTGTGGCGACGGCGACGGTGGCGGCGCGTTTTGGTATGGAATGCATCGTGTATATGGGCGCGGAAGACATTCATCGTCAAGCACAAAACGTGTTCCGCATGAAGCTGCTGGGCGCGACCGTCGTGCCTGTCGAGAGCGGTTCTAAAACGCTCAAAGACGCGTGCAACGAAGCCATACGCGACTGGGTCACCAACGTCGAGTCGACGTTTTATATTTTTGGTACAGCTGCAGGCCCGCATCCTTATCCGATGATGGTGCGCGATTTTCAAAGCATCGTCGGCACGGAAGCCAAAATACAAATGCCTGAAATGATTGGTCGTCAGCCCGATATTTTATTGGCGTGCGTGGGTGGTGGTTCCAATGCGATCGGGCTGTTTTATCCGTATATAGACGTGCCAAATGTGAAAATTATTGGCGTGGAAGCGGGTGGTTACGGCATCGCGTCTGGCAAACACGCCGCACCACTGACAGCCAATGCCCGTGTCGGCGTGTTGCACGGCAACAAAGTGAATTTGATGCAAGACGAGAATGGGCAAATTATTGAGACGCACTCGATTTCAGCGGGTTTGGACTACCCAGGTGTCGGTCCTGAACATTGCTTATTGAAAGACATCGGGCGCGCCGAATACGTCGCCATCAATGACGA
>JAVHQO010000105.1:0-2575 GCA_036171175.1 Gallionella sp. | reverse complement strand
GGTTCTTTTTTGCGCAGGCCAATCACCCGCAAAACCTTTACTACCAAACCATTTCTTAACAGAGCAGGCGCATGCTTCAATTTTTATCAAGAGTGCAGCTTTTTATCAAACATGGGTTGTTGCGGCTGGCCGTGGGCATGTGGGTAGCCACACCGGCCTGGGCTGCTGACAGCGTGGTGCCATCAAGTGCCATGCCTTGGTGGTTTTGGCCGCTGGCTTTGTTTGTGACCTGTTTTTTGATAGGCATTGTGGCCGTGCCTGCGGGTATTGGTGGTGGCACACTGTTTGTGCCAATCATTGGAGGCTTTTTCCCCTTTCACCTGGACTTTGTGCGTGGGGCCGGGCTGCTGGTGGCACTGGCGAGTGCGCTGGCAGCGGGGCCGATGTTGCTGCGGGGTGGTTTGGCCAGTGTGCGTCTGGCACTGCCGCTGGCTTTGCTGGCGTGCATGAGCTCCATTGCCGGCGCTTTGCTTGGGTTGGCACTGCCCGCAGCCATCATTCAAATTGCTTTGGGCTTGATTGTTTTGGGTATTGTGGCGTTGATGCTGGCGGCCAAAAAATCAGAGTTTCCGGTGGTTGCACAGCCAGACCGGCTGTCAAGTGCTTTGGGTATTCATGGTGTGTTTATTGACGGTGCCTCGGGTCGTGCCATTGACTGGCAGGTACATCGCACCCCCATGGGTTTATTCTTGTTTTTGATGATTGGCATCATGGCTGGCATGTTTGGCATTGGTGCTGGTTGGGCCAACGTGCCTGCGCTTAACCTGCTGATGGGCGCACCCTTGAAGGTATCGGCAGGTACCTCAGGCTTGGTGCTGTCACTGGTTGATTCATCGGCTGCTTGGGTGTATTTGAACCGTGGGGCGGTGCTGCCCATGATTGCCGTGCCCTCGGTCGTAGGCATGATGCTGGGTGCACGCATTGGTGCCAAGTTGCTCAATGTACTCAAAGGCTCGGTGATTCGCAAAATGGTGATTGCGCTTTTGTTGTTTGCGGGCTTGCGTGCGCTACTGAAAGGTTTGGGCATATGGATTTAAACCCCAAAATTACCCCTGAGATAGGTGCTGCATCACATGCAGAAGTCGATGCAAAAGCGCAAAAAGCAGAGGCTGAGCGCTATGCTTTTTTACTTGATTGGAGTTCACGTTTGGGCGTTCTGGCATTGCTTTTGAGCTTTGCTGCGTATGTGTTTGGCCTGCTAACACCGCACGTGGCGCTGGAGCAGTTGCCTCAGCTTTGGAATTTGCCGGTCAAAGACTATTTGCAAAAAACCCAAACCCCAACGGGCTGGGGTTGGTTGGCATTGGCGAACCGGGGTGATCTGTCAAATTTGGTGGGTATCGCTTTGTTGTCTGGCAGTTCCATTGCACCGTTGGTTGGCATGATCGTGCTGTACGCCAAACGCAAAGATGTCGTCTATGTGGGCATTTGTGCAGTGATTTTGTGTGTGCTCTTGCTCGCTGCGTCGGGCGTGTTAACGGCAGGACATTGACTATGGCGCAATTATTTTCACGTTTGCTTTTGGCAACCGAACACACTGACTACGACGCTGGCTCAGAGGCCATGGGTTTGGCTTTGGCGCAACGCTGTCAATTGCCGTTGGCCACTGTGCTGCCGCTTGTGAGCAACCCTGAATATGAGGCTTTAGCGCCGCAAATTGCTATGCAAGCAGAGCGTGAAGCAGCCAAAAAAATAGCTGCCTTGCACGCTATGGCCAGTGTCCAAGGCGTTTGCATCGACTTGCGACTGCGCCGAGGGGAAGAGCCCTACCAAGAAATTGTGGCCGAAGCCACTGCGCTTGGCAGCGACATGATCATCATCCGGCGCAGGGGAAAACGCGGATTTTTAGCGAATTTGTTGGTTGGAGAGATGGTCAGTAAGGTGGTGGCTCATGCACCGTGCCATGTGTTGATCGTGCCGCGCCAAGCGCACATGTGGCAGCAACGCGTGTTGGCAGCGGCAGAAGACAGTGCGCAAGGTCGGCAAATTGTGTCGATTGCAGCAGCTGTGGCGGCACAGTGTGCGTTGCCTTTGACGGTGGTTTGCGTGGTTGCAGCACACAACCTGCGTACTCAAGCTGAAGTTTTTGTTGCAGAAATGGTCAGACTGGCGGAGCTGCAAGGTGTAGCCACCCAAGCCGAGGTCAGGGTTGGTAAGCCTTATGAAGAAATCGCTGCAGCGGGTCAAGCGTGCCAGGCGGATCTGGTGGTGATGGGCAGCCGCGGCGAGGCCAGGTTGGGGCGATCTTTGGTGGGTGGTGTGGCGCAAAAAGTGATTGGGCTTTCAGAAGTGCCGGTCATGGTGTTACGTGTTTAGGATGTGGCGAGAAATAACTTCCCCAATTTGCTGCGGCGGATTTGGGCGTGCTGCGTCGTTGCAAGTCGCTTGTTTGGCACGCCAAACGGCGCGCCTTGCGCCTAGCTGCACATCCCAACTCCTTGCAGCAAACCGGGGGGTTATTCCTTGCCACATCCTTAGTTTTTTTATGGAGTTTGATTATGAGTGATGCACTTAATTATTTGATCAAGACTCGCCCCGAAACGGTGAGTCATTACTTTGCCTTCCTCAAAGAAAC
>JAVHQO010000104.1:0-2584 GCA_036171175.1 Gallionella sp. | reverse complement strand
GCCACCTAAGCCTTATGCGAGGTTGGTTGAGCGCGGCATCACTTCACCCGCATACCCGCTTGCGCGCCATCATCCGGTGACAAAATAAACAGCCCTGGGGCTTCGCCAGAAGCCGCTAACACCATGCCTTCCGACATACCGAATTTCATCTTGCGGGGTGCTAGATTCGCCACCATCACCGTCATGCGTCCAACCAATGTCGCTGGGTCGTAAGCCGATTTAATTCCCGCGAACACTGTGCGCGGAGTCGCTTCGCCGATGTCTAAAGTGAGCTTCAATAATTTTTCCGCCCCATCGACATGTTCAGCGTTGACGATCTTCGCCACACGCAAATCAATCTTGTTGAAGTCGTCGATAGATATGGTTTCAGAAATTGGTGCAGGTGTAGCTTTAGTCGCAACAGGTATAGCAGCAACTTCCGCCGCTGGCATACTTTGTTTGTTGGCTTCGACCATCGCTTCGATAAGTTTGGGGTCGATGCGAACAGCCAAGTGTGCGTAGTCGTTAATTTTGCGGCTCAATAATTGTTCGGCATCAGACCATGTTAACGGCGCGATATTGAGAAACTGTTCAACCTGTTCAGCGAGTTTAGGCAAGATAGGTTTCAAATATAGCGTGAGCAAGCGGAACATATTCAGGCTCAGCGTGCACACCTCGTGGAGACGAGCTTCCTGACCTTCTTGTTTGGCCAACGCCCACGGTGCTTGTTGCGCAACATATTCATTAGCTCTATCCGCCAAACGCATAATTTCGCGTATCGCTTTGCCGAAATCACGCTGCTCGTAAGCTGTCGCAATCAAACATTTTGCAGCGATAAACTCCTGCAACAAGGTGTTGTTAACTTGCGCTTGAGTCGCCAATTCACCTGCAAATTTTTTGCTAATAAACCCCGCTGTGCGGCTGGCGATATTGATGTACTTCCCGACCAAATCCGAATTCACTCGCGCCACAAAATCTTCCAGATTCAGGTCGATGTCTTCCATCGTGCCGTTGATTTTTGCCGCATAGTAGTAGCGCAAGTATTCTGGATTCAGGCCTTGCTTGAGATAGCTTTCAGCGGTGATAAAGGTGCCGCGTGACTTACTCATCTTCTCGCCATTCACGGTCAAAAATCCATGCGCAAAAATTTGCGTCGGGGTGCGCAAGTTGGCGAACTTCAACATGGCGGGCCAGAACAGCGAATGGAAATACAAAATATCTTTGCCGATAAAGTGATACAGCTCGGTCTTGGCATCGGCGTTCCAGAACTCGTCAAAGTTCAGATTTTTTTGCTCGCACAGTTTCTTGAAGCTGCCCATGTAACCGACCGGCGCGTCCAGCCACACATAGAAAAACTTGCCTGGCGCATCGGGAATTTCAAAACCAAAATACGGCGCGTCGCGCGAAATATCCCAATTGGACAATCCCGCTTCAAACCATTCTTTCATTTTGTTCGCTGCCTCTTGTTGCAGCGGTGGCGTGGCTTGCGAGGCTAATGTGCCTTGCGTCCACTGGCTCAAAAATTCTTGGCAACGCGCATCAGACAGTTTGAAGAAATAATGTTCTGAGCTGCGCCGTTCCGGTTGCGCACCCGACACAGCGGAATACGGATTGATAAGTTCAATCGGCGCGTAAGTCGCGCCGCAGGCTTCGCAGTTGTCGCCGTATTGATCTTTGGCATGACACTTGGGGCACTCGCCTTTGATAAAACGATCCGGCAAAAACATCTCTTTAACGGGGTCGTAAAACTGTTCGACGGCTTTGGTTTCGATTAAATCGGCAGCGCGTAATTTGCGATAAATATCCTGCGCAAATTCTTTGGTCTCAACGCTGTTGGTGCTGCCGTAATGATCGAACGCGATATTGAATCCGTCGAAATCCGCTTTGTGTTCGTGCCACACGCGGTCGATAAGTTGTTCGGGTGTGATGCCTTCGTTCTGTGCGCGCAGCATGATGGGCGTGCCGTGCGTGTCGTCGGCGCACACATAGTGCACCTCATTGCCCTGCATCTTTTGGAAGCGTACCCAGATGTCGGTCTGAATATATTCGACCAAATGACCGAGGTGGATGCTGCCGTTTGCATAAGGTAGGGCGGAGGTGACGAGGATTTTGCGTGCCATGAGGAATGTGTCGAAATGCGGAAAGGCGCGATTTTAGCAAATCAAGCGGCATCGCGGCGAATTGGTTAAAATCGCGCTCATTTAATTTAGGAGAAGCGGGAAGAGGGAAGGGAACAACGAGAAGGGAGAAGGGCGAAGAGAGAAGGGGAACTGCGGCTCGGCGGTTTTTCCCTTCCCCCCTTCCCTCTTCCCTCTTCCAGAACATCCCTTCTCCCTTCTCCCACAAGCAATGAGCATCAAATCAGACAAATGGATACGCCGCATGTGCGAACAGCACGACATGATTAGCCCGTTCGAACCAAATCAAGTTAAAGAAGTCGATGGTAAAAAAATTGTGTCTTACGGCACGTCCAGCTATGGCTACGACATTCGTTGCTCGAACGAATTTAAGCTGTTCACCAACATCAACAGCACCATCGTTGACCCGAAGAATTTCGATCCGAATTCCTTCGTCGAAGTCACCGCCGATTACTGCATTATTCCGC
>JAVHQO010000103.1:0-2608 GCA_036171175.1 Gallionella sp. | reverse complement strand
ATTTTGGCGAAGACCACGCGGGCGGCTGTGGGGCGTGCGATAACTGCTTAAATCCGCCGCAAACCTGGGACGCGAGCGAGGCAGCGCAAATGGCATTGTCGTGTGTGTACCGCAGCGGGCAACGTTTTGGCGTGGGACATTTGAGCGATATTTTGCTGGGCAAACTCACCGTGCAAGTCGAGAAATTTAATCATCAACAAATCAGCACTTTCGCCATAGGCAAAGCGATGAACGCCAAACAATGGAGCGGCGTGTTTCGCCAGCTCATCGCGAATGGCTTGCTGAGCGTGGATGTGGAAGGCTACGGCGGGCTGCAACTCACCGCCTTGGCGCGTCCTGTGTTGCGCGGCGAGGAAAAAGTTTGGCTGCGTAAAGACAGTGAAGCGGGCGAACGCAAACCGCGCACGCGTTCGACTAAGCCGACTTTTGCGGCGGGCGCGAACGATGGGTTGTGGACAGCGTTAAAAGCAAAACGCATGGAACTGGCGCGTGAACAAGGCGTGCCGCCCTATGTGATTTTTCACGACAGCACCTTGGTGGAAATGCTAAGTGGGCGACCGCGTAATCTCGATGAAATGGGACGTATCAGCGGCGTAGGGCAAGCCAAGTTGACCCGCTATGGCGAGGCTTTTTTGCAAGTATTTCGCGATGAAAACTAAATCTGCCGCACGCGTTGCGAGCGCGATTTGTTGCGTGATGCTTGGTCTGCTGTGCGGCAGCGCAGCAGCCGCCGAGCTGGTGACTATCGTGGTGCCTGAGGCAACCGTGACAACAAACGAAGATGAGCTAGATTTGTACGGTTTGCTCGAACCACTCGATGCGCCGCGCAATTTTGTGGCGCGTGGATTGGTCAGCGTGGTCAGCGACATCGACAAGTTTTTTGGCGATACGCGCAATTATCAGGAAACCAATAACAGCGTGGTGCAGCTGGATGTCCATCGCCTCGCGGGGTTTGCTGGCGAGCCGAAATTTATTTGGACAGGACGCGTAAAAGTGGATTTACCCAACACCGAAAAACGTTTGCATTTTGTGTTGGAAAGTAATCCCGATAAAAATCTGAATAGCGATAAAAATGCCAGCAGCAATGCCACGCAAGCCACGCCCATCAATCAATTCAATGGCAAAGTGGCAGGTCCACAAAGCTATGCAGCGGCGTTGCGTTTTGAGCCGTCCGACGACAGGCCGTGGCACTTAAGTAGCGATTTAGGGGTGCGTTTGCAAGGCTTACAGTTCAACCCGTTTGCGCGCACGCGCGGCAGTTATTCTGTGCCCTTGGGTGAGTGGCGATTCAAGGCGAGTGAAACATTTTTTGTGTTTAATTCGACAGGCACAGGGGCGACCACGCAACTCGACTTTGAACATTTTTTGAGCGAACCGATGTTGTTTCGCGCCACCAGTAGCGCGACTTGGTTGCATCGTGCGCAGAACTTTGAGGTGCGCCAAGATGCGACAATTTTCCATACTTTAGATGCACGCCGCGCTTTGCTCTATCAAGCCAGCGTGTCGGGCATCACCAACCCACAGCGGCAAATTATCGACAGCGTTTTACTGGCAACCTATCGTTACAAATTGCATCGCGACTGGGTGTTTTTTGAACTCAGCCCGCAACTACATTTTCCGCAAATTCGACAGTATCGTGGCAGCCCGTCGTTGTTGATGCGTATGGAATTTTTGTTAGATAAATCGAGCTAATTTAGGAACGCTGCATGACTGATTTATTTGCCCCCGCCCAACCCGCCGCACCGCTGGCTGAACGCTTACGACCTAAGCATATCGACGCGGTTATCGGTCAGTCCCATCTGTTAGGCACTGGCAGACCGCTGCGTCTGGCGTTTCAATCGGGCAAGTTGCATTCGATGATTTTGTGGGGGCCGCCAGGGGTGGGCAAGACCACACTGGCACGCCTGATGGCGGCGGCGTTTGATGCCGAATTTATGCCGTTGTCGGCGGTGTTGTCAGGTGTGAAAGACATTCGCGAAGCCATTGCACACGCCCAGCAAACGCTGCAAAAAAATGGTCGGCACACGATTTTATTTGTTGATGAAGTGCATCGTTTTAACAAGTCGCAGCAAGATGCTTTTTTGCCATTTGTCGAACAAGGCTTGGTGACGTTTATCGGCGCGACCACCGAAAATCCATCCTTTGAAGTGAACAACGCGCTGCTCTCCAGAGCGCAAGTGTATGTGCTGCATTCGCTCTCAGTGGAAGAGTTGGCGGAGCTATTTGCGCGCGCGCTCAATTCACTACCCGCCCTTCGTCCTGAGCTTGTCGAAGGGCATAGCGCAAACCCTTCGACAGGCTCAGGGCGAACGGATGAATTGGTGTTCGACGCAGACGCAAAAGAGCGCGTCATTGCTTACGCTGATGGCGATGCGCGACGCTTGTTGAATGTATTGGAACAACTGCACACCGCTGCGCAAACCGCTGGCGTGAACCACATCGACAACGCCTTCCTCGACAACACGCTGGCGCAAAATTTGCGCCGTTTCGATAAAGGTGGCGAAGCGTTCTATGACCAGATTTCCGCGCTGCATAAATCGGTGCGCGGCTCGAATCCAGATGCGGCTTTGTATTGGTTGGTGCGTATGCTGGACGGTGGTGCGGATGC
>JAVHQO010000102.1:0-2629 GCA_036171175.1 Gallionella sp. | reverse complement strand
GGAACCGTGATCAGCCTGGGCTTTGCGAAGTGAGTACACATTTCAAGGACTGGCCGCTCTCCACCGCCCATCGCAAATTGTTGGAAAACGGAGCCGATGTCTTCATTCGCTTCAACGAAGGGTTGTCAATTCTCAAGAAAGTCGTTGCCGTCGAAACCGGCCAGTCTGAGTCTATCTTGCTGCCGCAAAGTCAGCGATTTGAGCGGTTGGTCAGCGCCCGAAAGCCCTTCGCACTTGAAACAACTTTCAAGGGCAAGAAGACCAAGCGCGTTGGTGATGTCCTTATCTATCAGAACGGCGGTACTGGTTACGTTGCCAAAGATTTGATAACTGTCGGCATCGAACTCATCGACAAATGGAAGATTTATGTAGGGCGTGCCGCACCAGGCACCGGCAACCGCGACACCTACCCGCACCGCATTCTCAGCACGCCCTTCATCGGCGAGCCAGGCAGCATCTGCTCTGAAACCTATTTGTGCATCGGCCCGTTTGACACGCAGGCTGAAGCAGAAAACGCCTTGTCGTACCTCACCTGCCGCCTGACGCGGCTGCTGATCTTGCTACACAAGCCGTCCCAAGACACCACGCGCAAAGTCTATACGTTTGTACCGACACAAGACTGGACAAAGCGCTGGACGGATGAAGACTTGTATGCCAAATATGGCATCTCTGCGGCTGAGATCGAATTTATTGAGAAGGTCGTGCGCCCAATGGAACTCACCAGTGACCTGCTGGGCGATGTCACCGTGGATGAAAACGACGATGAATAAGCCCAACAAAGAACATGCCGTTAAGCGCAAGCCACCCCGGAGCACCCCGTGACCCCGCTTGAAAGGTTTTTCACCGAAGCCCCCAGTTGGCACGAAAAAATCGGGGCGATTCACGCCCTGCTGGAGCGCGTCAAGATCAGCGAAGAGCAGTCGGGCGACGTGCTGCACCTGCGCAAACGCAACTGCATTCTGTCGGTGCACGCCTACAACGAGTTGCCCGGCTACGCCCCTTGGTCGGTGGACGACCTGCTGCGGGCGCACGCGCACCTGACCGAGTCGCTGATCGGCGAGTCGGGCCAGTTCCGCACAGACGGAGGAACACGACAGCAAAGCAACGCGATGCAGGTTTTTTGGGGTCGGATTCCAATATCCATGCGAAGCACCCGACAGGGACACCCGAAGGGTGGTGGATTTTGGACTCTGACCCCAATAAACCGGGGAAGACGAAGGCTGCATAGCTTCTGTATTGCCTTGAACCCGCGGTTATTGGGGTCAGAGTCCTGGACTTGGGGTTTTGCCAAAAAGCCCTGCGTGAGCAAGGCCGCATCCAGCGCGTGGGCTCTGACAAGACCGGACACTGGAACATCATCGAAAGGCCATTGTGAGCAAAACAAGCCCCAAAACCAAACCAGTTCCCAAATCAAAGCAGCAGCTGGTTGCCGTCGAGCCCGATGCGCTGTTTGGCCGCGTGGCCGCCATCTTGGACCAGGCGCGCGGCAATGTCGTGCGCGCCGTCAACACGCAGATGGTGCTGGCCTACTGGCTGATTGGGCGCGAGATTGTTCAAGCTGTGCAGGGTGGCGAGGAAAGGGCAGCTTATGGCAAAAGCATCGTTGCAGACTTATCCAGGCGGCTGACACAGCGGTATGGAAAAGGCTTTTCCGTGACAAACCTGTGGTATTTCCGGCAGTTTTATTTGGCGTTCACAGGTCGGATACCGATTCTCCACCCACCGGGTGGAGAATCTTTCAGCACCGCAAATCCCCACCCGCTGGGTGGCGAATCGACGGGTTCAGCGCTGTTGAATTCAGCGGGCCAGAAATTGAAGCTGCGCACCAAGAGCGACCCAACGACTGGCAGCACCGTTGTGCAAGGTTTTTCACCCCAGCTCTCGTGGTCACACTACCGGGTGCTGATGCAGGTGACCCACTTGGCCGCCCGTGACTTTTACGAACATGAGGCCATCGAAGGCGGCTGGGACAAGCGCACGCTGGAGCGCCAAATCCACACGTTCTATTACGAGCGCATCCTCAAAAGCACCCAGCCCGCGCTGATGTTGGCGCGGGGGCACAAACTGACAGCGCCGCTTGTGGCAGCAGTCGATACCTTGAAGAACCCTTATGTGCTGGAGTTTCTGGGTCTGCCCAACATGGAGTCGCTGTATGAGTCAAACCTGGAGCGTGCCGTCATCACCCACTTGCAGCGGTTTCTGTTGGAGCTGGGCAACGGGTTTGCGTTTGTCGCGCGGCAAAAGCACATCCGTATTGAGGAGCAAGACCGGTATATCGATTTGGTTTTCTACCACTGCCGTCTAAAGTTTTACCTGCTGATTGACCTCAAAGTGGGTAAGCTGACCCATGGCGATGTGGGGCAAATGGATGGCTACGTGCGCATGTATGACGGTCTCTTCACCGCACCTGATGACAACCCAACCATTGGCCTCATTCTTTGCACTGAAAAAAGCGAAACCGTGGCACGCTACTCGGTGCTCAATGATCGAAAGCAGATATTTGCCTCCAAATACATGCTGAGCCTGCCAACCGAAGAGCAACTGCAGCAAGAAATTGAGCGCGAGCGCCACCTGATCGAATCCGCACTGGAGGATCGCGCCGATGAATAAGCCCAGCATTGACGAAGTG